>SIAQ01000170.1 GCA_009697105.1 Gemmataceae bacterium
ATCCCGAATCGGACGGATGGGCGCAACGCAAACGAAGTTTCACGACGCTGGAGCGCGAGCTATTGGCCGACGAAGATCCGCTTTGCCAAGAAATGGGACGAGTGATGGCGAGTTTCAAACCGGGATTGTTCGTTGGCGGCGGTCGAGCCTATGGACGCGTCTGGTGCTGGACCTGAACTTGGCTACCGAGGCGGTGGATCAGACGATCGAAGCGATTCGCGAGACCGTGGCCGCGTTCAGGCCCATTTTCTCCGCGGCTTGCACCTAACAACGGACGAGCCTTCAAAATGAGCTGCGCTCGCAGACCAAAACAGATCGTGCGGGTATGCCCGTGGTGCGCGGTTTTGTGCTTGTCCAGCGTCGCGAACCATGCCGGGCCGGTGCGGTCGATGTCAGGCGTCTTGAGTTGGCAGATTTCGCCGACGCGGGCGCCGGTCAGGAGCAGTAGGCGAACAATGTCGGCAACTATCGGTGGAAGTTCGCGAACGATGGCGTCTACGGTGTCGGCATCCACAGGAACCACGGGTTCCGTTTCACGTGCGCCGGATCGGCCACGACGCAAACCGCTTACCGATTGCAAGCCGTGGAACACACTGGCGGGAACCAATTCGTTCGACGCTGCCCACTTGTAGAGCAGTTTGACGCGCCCGCATTGTCTGTTCGCGGTCGTGCGTGCCAGGCCGACAGCTTGATGGGCCTTCGTTCGGTTGGCACGTTCGGAATCGGTCATCCAGTTGCCGGATACCATTGCTGTTCGTAACGCCTGAAACGCAAGTGGGCCAAACTCGGCGGCTGGCATGTTGCCGTAAAGTCGGCAAAGAGGACGTAGAGAATCTCGGCATGTCACAACCTCGCGTGTGGGTTCCTTTGTGACCGGATCGGCATAGTAGCTCGTACAGTGTTCGAGGAACTTGAGAACGAGTTCATCAATGCTCAAGTCTCGCCGTTCATTGGCTGGCATGCGTCCGTCGTTGGCGCGGAGTTGGCAGAGCAGGCGTTCGTATTCCGCCTTGCTCTCTTTGCTGCCGAACTTGCCAGGCAGGATGACTTCCGTGCGGGTTCCATCGGCTCGATAAAACGAGACAGCGGCGCGGCCGGTTGCGGAATGTTTTCGGTACGTCGGAATGGTGGATCGGGGACGTGGCATAAGTGCGGTTCCTCTTGGCAAAACGATTTGCAAATCATTTTGCAGTATTTGAGGATTTCAACCGCACGTCGGACCATCAGACGGTAAACACAACTCATTTCGGTTCAATGGCTTAGGAAAATGGACGTTGTAGGACTTGAACCTACGACCCCCAGCGTGTCGAGCTGGTGCTCTAGCCAACTGAGCTAAACGTCCTCTTGACTCTAATCAGGATAGTTACACATTTCGCCGGCGTCAAGGGCAAGCCCGTTTAGATTGTTACGAATCGACATCGAATTGCGTCATTAATGAATCCGCTTGCCATAGGACGACTGCCAGTTGCCTCCGCAGGTTCATAGATTCGCAGGGCGGTTTGATGTTCGGGGTTGGGCGAGTTGGGTTCCGCCTATCTTCGCCAGTGTGATGCATTGTGAGGAAATAGGGGCGACTTTCACCGATAATCAAACGGCCCTGGGCCCTGCATAGATTCGTTCATTTCTCGGCATATTGGCTTGACAGGATACGGATACACGCTATGAACCCTCGCTAAATAGGGGTAACCGTACAACGTTTCAAGGCAAAAACCGAGGGCCCTCGGCGGGGGAAGCCGAGCATAGTCCTTATCGGAGGAGGATTGATGAAAAGATACCAATGGTGGACGATTTTCGGGCTTGGCAGCGCGGGCGTGACAGCGGCGTTGCTCAGCCAAGCTGCGATGGGGCAACTGGGGCTAAAGGGTTCGGCTCCGCTGGATGCTCCAATTGTGATCGCTCAATCGGAGCCGGAACGCAAGCTGCCGTCAAGGCCGTTGGCGCTGCCGATGCCTCTTGTGGAGCAGGCCCAAGAGTTGCCGCTCGGCAAGTTGCCGAACCTGCTGACGATTCCCAACACGAAACCGGAATCGGTGCCGTCGTTTGACACCCAGGTTCCACCGACAATTCCTGGCAAGGAACCACAGCTCTTCGCGCCGATCGGTTCGGCGGATAACGCCGGCATCGTGCTGACACAGGGGTCAACGCCTGTCGCGGCACCGCTGGGAACGTCGCCGCGCGTCGCTGCCGACGCGTCTCTCGACGTGCAGCCAGGTCGGCAACAGCCGTCCATCACCGTGGAGTGGGTCGGTCCGTCCGCGATTCGGATCAATCAGCCGATGGCTTGCCAAATTCTCGTGCGCAATACCGCCACGACCGCGGCGCATAATGTCGTCGTCAAGCATCGCCTTGCCAAGGATGTAACCTGCAAGGCAAGCGAACCCAGCGCTACGAATGAAGCCGGCGAATTGAGTTGGACCCTGGGAACAATCGCTCCGAATCAGTCACGTCGGCTGGATGTCTCGCTCGTCTCCAAGTCGCGCGGACCTCTGACCTGTCATGCGACTGTCACGTTCACGTCGGTCGCCGCCCATCAGGTACAGGTGCGCGAGCCGCTGCTTTCGGTGAAGATACGTAGCCCGGAAAAGGTTGTCGTGGGTGAATACGTCACGCTGCTGTTTGCGTTGAGCAATCCAGGCGACGGCATCACCGAATCGGTTCGTGTCAAAACCACGCTTCCCGATGGCATTGAACATCCTAGCGGCAAGAAAGTCATCGAATTCGATGTCGGCAACCTCGCGCCGAAGGAAATCCGCACCCTTCAGCTCGTTTGCGTCGCCAAGAGCGGCGGTGAGCAGAAATGTGCAGCCACCGCGATCGGCGATGGCGAAATCGTCGCCAACGATACCACGACTTTTGAAGTGCTCGTGCCCAAACTCGATGTCGCTATCTCCGGACCGAAACTGCGCTACCTCGATCGTCATGCGATCTATGTGCTCAAGATTACCAATCCGGGCACGGCGATTGCCAATACCGTGGAACTCAATGAACTGGTCCCAGCCGGATTCAAGTTTCATCAAGCGAATCAGGGTGGACTTTATAACGAAGCCTCGCGAGTTATATCGTGGAGACTGGGCGATTTGCAGCCTGGCCAGTCCAAGGAAGTCGCGATCGATTTGATTGCAACGGAGCCGGGTGAACATCGACTCGTCGCCCAGGTCCGCGGCGCACGCGGTTTGAAATCCGATACCGATGCGCGAACGATTGTTGAAGGCCTGCCGTCGCTGCTGATCGAAGTCGGACATCTCGATGACCCGCTCGAAGTCGGCGCGGAGACGGCCTATGAGATTCGCGTCGCCAACACCGGAACGAAAACGGAGACTAACGTCGAAGTCGTCTGCACCTTGCCCAATCAGCTTCAGTTCAAAGGCGCAAAAAGCAGCGCGACGCTGCGATTCCGCCAGGAAGGCAATGATCTGATCTTTGAACCGCTGCCACGATTGGCGCCGAAGGCCGACGTGATTTATCGCGTGCACGTTCGCGGCATCGCGCCGGGGGACATTCGCTTCCGGACACGGATCAAGTCCGATGGCCTGCGTGATCCAGTGGTGCGTGAAGAAAGCACGCGGATTTACAACGACGACACGCCTGTACGCCCGGCGTCAAACGTCGTGCCCACGCTGCCTCCCGCGGTGAGACCGGCGCCGATTACGAAGGACCCGGTTCTGCTGCCGATGGCTCCGCCGAAGCTAAGCCCGAATACGAGTACGCCGCTGCTGCCCCCACCGTCGCTCCCGGAGGAAGGGGTGAAGGCGCCCGTGTCGCTGCCGATATCGCCGAAATTGGACTCTGCGTCGGTTGTGCCGCCGACTGGTTTGCCGAACACAGGAAAGCAAAGTGTGACACCGCTAACGCCACCCTGGACGTTGCCCGCGCTGCCGACAGTTGGAGCACCGGCGAAAATCGCAGACGATTTTCCGGCCCCGAAGCTCGTGCCGCCGCCTGCGGTAAAGACGCCCGCGGCGATTGCCCCACCGCCTGTTCCCGTCCCGGCTCCAATGCCTGCGGCTGTGTCAAGTATGTTGCCATACGACCTGCCGCTGCCGGTGCCGAAGGAGTAAAGCGACAACAATCGTCCCAACGAAAAAAGCCGTCAGCATCTGCAATGGTGCTGTCGGCTTTTTTTCATTCGGCGCCGATGCTGGAGGAAGTAGTTCTTCACGCAAAGTCGCAGAGTAAGTATCCATGACGGAGATCACGAATCGCTCAGAGCATCTTCCTCCTTGCGCCTTCGCGCGAGCTTCCTGTACGGATCAGCTGCGATGAAAGGGATTCGCCAATTCTCGGATAATTCTAGAATTCGGCTGGTCAAAGCCGAGATTATCGGTTAGCGTAATAGTATTAGGCAGGCGAATTTTCCCCTTTGCGGAGTTGATACCGAGTATGGCGAAAGAAGAACCCTATTTGGCACAAGGCAAAGTTGTACAGGCACTCGCGAACACGCAGTTCCGTGTAAAACTTGACCAAGGCCCTGAAATCGTCGCCCATATCGCGGGAAAAATGCGCAAGAACTTCATCCGCATCCTGCCCGGCGATATCGTGACCGTTGCAATTTCACCTTACGATCTCACCAAGGGCCGCATCACCTATCGCGGACCATTGCGACAAGCGAACAAAGAAGGCGACGCCACAGGCGCAGGGCTGTAGCGCTTTGGCAACACCAAGATTTCGGATACGATCCGGAAGCGTTAGCGACGGATGGTTATGCCAGACCGTCGCTAACGCTTCCGGATCGTAGAACGCGCTAGTGCCGTTTTCAGCTGGCAACTTTCGTGTTCGTAGTGCGGGCTTTAGCCCGTTTTCGGCTGGAAAACGGGCTAAAGCCCGCACTACGAACACGAACAATGCGAAAGTTGCCAAGTGAAAACGGCACTAGCGCCCCAATTCAAGCACGCTCCACAAGCTCGGGTCTTCCCAGAACGGAAACTCCGACGACATCGACAGCAGCTGCTCGCCGAGTTCGTCGTCGCGCACGGCATAGAAGAAGCCGAGCCGACGGTGCTCATCGGGATCGTAGCCGTTGAGGACACCGGCGGGCAGAAACGCTTCAAGCAGGTAGCCACTCTTCTTGGTGTGCACCTTGAGCAACACAGCGCCGGCGCCGGCCAAGGGCGCGTCTTCCAAAGCGCGGTTGATTCGGGTTTGCACAAACGCCGGTTCGTCGTGCTCATCGCCCGCACCGGTGGCAAGAAAATGAAACTGATGGCAGGTTCGGCTCGCGCGATGATTGGCGCGGGCATCGCGTGTGTCCACCCAGAGCGTCACGCCGTCCGAGCCGCGTGGGCGTTCGATACTGCCAACGGGAAGCTGCTGTTTGCCTCGCACCTCCACCTGCAGTCCTAGCCCGAGTTCATTCCACGCAAGCCGAACATCGGCAAAGTTCATTTCGTTATCGATACCCGCGAAGTTGTCGATTGCACAGTCCACGGAAAGCTCGAGCAAGCGTGCGTCGTTGCGTGTCGGCATGGCCTTGAGGTAAGCGCACGGGTGCGCCACACGTAGCAAGAATCGAGGCGGTATCAGCGACATTGTGCTTGGCTCCTGGCGGGTGCGCCCATCGTAAACTCGGCGATGAATCTGCACATGCGTTGTCAAGGTCACGTTCCAAAAATCAACAGGCCGAAATCCCTTGTTCGCCGAGTCGTATTGTAGAGAATCGGTGCATCGTTATAATCGTCCATGAGAGGCGATTTTGAACCGCGATTTTCGAGGCGGATCGTTGTGCCATGACACTTGCACTGACAAGACCGCGTGTTGGGGAGCTGGTATTCCAACTGCACTGCCGACCGCTGCATCCCGAGTTGTTCGACATTCTTGCCGAACGGCGACTGCAGCGTGAGGAGTATTCGCTGCGCATCTGGATCACGCGCACCGGTCACGTCATCACTTGGGAAAACGAGGATGTCCTGCTGACTGAAGTCGCCGACATCGACCAGGGATTCTCTGATCGGCGCCGATTCCTGAGTTACCGCCTGCGTGGCGGGCACAACGGGCGGTTCAATTGTTGCAACAACATCGTTTATCAGACGAGCTTCCAGGTTGAGACGTTGTCCGATGCGATCTTTCTTAAGGTCAACGATGAAATCCGCGCCGACGGCACGAAACGTGGTTACCTGCATAACTTTCAGCCGAATCATCGCTTTGCCGTCGCTCCGCTCGGTTATGTCGTGGTCGATGCAACGACGCACTATCTGCACTACTCGACCTTTCACACCTTCCCGGACGAAAACACCGTCATCAAGTCGCAGACGCTGATTGAGCGTGCGCGAGGGTGACACATCGAAATGAAGCAAGTTTGGCAGTAGCATTTTCCGTTCGCGGCTTTGCGCTCGGAATGTTGCACATGAGTGCTACGCCGCAAGCGGTAACCAGGAAAGAGTCTCACAATGCTTCCGCGGATCGACGCCGTGGCCGACGATTTTCTCGCTGCCTTGCGTGAGCGTGAGGCATCGCACGATGATCCCGGCGCGCGACAACGGTTTGGCAGTGTGTATTCCCGGCTTATCGAATTGACCAAGCACGCTGAGCCTGTGGATCGCGATCGCGCGCTCGTCTGTCTGCGCGAGGGCTTTTCGGCTGAGCAGTCAGCCTTTGAATTTGGCTGCCTCGCAAACACCTGCGGGCAGATCGTCGAAATTGGCGGCGATCCCGCAATTGCATTGGACCCGATCCTGGATCGCGTGACCCAACAGTTGGCACGGGTGCGCGAGTTCGTGGGCATGATGCAACAACATCTACACATCGAACATCCGAATCAGGTCGCCGAACAAGATTGGGATTCACTTGGGCGTACCCATCCCGATCATGCTTGGGTGATCGGCGAATGGTTCGCGCTGCGTTTCATGGGCGGGGCAGCGATGACCATGCTCTGCCGAAACGTGGATGCACGCCAGTCGGCCCGGCAGCGCGTTGAACTCATGCAGAACGCCGAGGCGGCGCGGAGCGACAATCCCTACGCTTTTTACCTTGCCGAGACGCTGGGCCTGGTTGACGACGAGCGGTTGCTCGTGCTCGATACGCAGCGTGAGCTGGGCTTCCGCGTGAATCTGACGGCTATCCGCAATAACTTCCACCTCTTCACACTCTTGCAGGACGCCTTGCTGTCGCATCCGTCGGCGTGCGATTGGGTCGGGCCGTGCGTGAAGCCGACGATTGTCGCCGTCGCCAAGGGTGAACGGATGGTGTCGGATGTATCGCCCAACGAATGGGTCGCGGCAGGAGCATGGCATAATGGCCAAGTCACCGATACGGCGCTGTGGGACATTAGCTCAGCACAAACGCCGACGACGTGGATTTGGGGCGAGATGAAACCGACCGAAATACCGGAACAAAACGGCGAGCGTGTGATCGTGCTGCGACCACTGGAGACGGCCCGGTCATGGGACATCGCATTCTTCACGCCGTTGCATCCGGCATTGCGGAGCAGCGTCGTCGTGAACGAAATTCGGAAAATTGTTTAGCCGCTCGCCTTCGGCGAGCCTTAATTTGTGGGGCCAGGCTGTGGAAAGCCTGACCCCACAGACCTTTCAACTCTGCCTTTTCGCACCACTAGTGCGCCGTCACACTTCTATCTTGGGGTAGCAAATGCGGGCAATTTTTGGCATCGTTTGATCAACCAAACCATGGAGGGTTGAACGATGCCAAAGAAATATGTTGTTCGGCTTACCGATGCCGAACGAGAGATTCTG
>SIAQ01000171.1 GCA_009697105.1 Gemmataceae bacterium
GTAGGTGTCGCGAAGATGGTGGAGATTTTGCATCACCTTATTGTGGCAGGTTTTCCAAAAGAAGAAAAACGCATTCCGCCTCATTTTTTCCTGGGTCAATGCAAGGTCCGTGAGTAAAATTCACCCACACAATAACGCGAAGAGCCTCATATTATTGCCGCACTGCAATCGGCTTGCTGCCTCGCGCACCTTTTGCACCGCAGGCACGAGCAATGAAATCAAAATCGCGATGATCGCGATCACCACCAGCAATTCGATCCGCGTAAAGCCGATCCGACGACGCAACATCATGGCACGCTCGAAAAAGCGACAAATGAAGAATTAATGGGTAGATTGTACAGCGTAAGGCCGTAACATGTCAATCAAAACTGCCAATTCGTGAAGGTGGAGCCACTAATGAAAATCATCAAAATCGAAACGCACGTCTGCCATGCTCGCATGCGAAACTGGATTTTCGTCAAGGTCCTCACCGATCAGGACGGGCTTTTCGGCTGGGGCGAGGCAACGCTCGAATGGCATACGCGAGCCGTCGTCGGTGCCGTCGAGGACCTTTCACAACTCCTCATCGGCGAGGACCCTACTCGGCCCGAGCATCTTTGGCAGATAATGTTCCGCCAGCACTTTTGGCACGGCTCGGGCATCGTCCGCGCCACCGCCATCGCGGGCATCGACATCGCTCTCTGGGACATTCTCGGCAAAGTCGCGGGCCTGCCCTGCTCGAAGCTGTTCGGCGGGCCGGTGCGCGATTACGTCCGCACCTACTGCCATCTCGGCGGCGGACGCATGGAGGACTTTTACGAAACCGCCGTCGATGAAGCGAAACGCTTCGGTGACTTGGCGTGTCAAGCTGTGGCCGACGGGTTCACGGCATTCAAATCGATGGCCGTCCCGCCGACTCAGCCGATCGAAGGCTTGAAGCCGATCCGCGCCGCTGAGGCAGCAGTGAGAGCGATGCGCGAGGCGGTCGGCGAATCGATCGACATCATGGTCGATTGCCATGCGCGGCCATCACCAGCGATGGGGTTGAAATTCGCCCATGCGCTGGAGCCGTACGGGTTGTACTTCCTGGAGGAACCGTGCTGGCCGGAAAGCGTGGATGGCTTGGCAGCGATCAACGCCGCGGTTTCGACGCCAATCGCAACGGGCGAACGGGTGACGAACCTCGCAAGTTTCCGCGATCTCTTCGCCGCCCGCGCCTGCGAAATCTGCCAGCTCGACTTGACGCACTGCGGCGGATTCACCGAAGCACGCCGCGTCGCCGCTTTGGCCGAGGCGTATCGCATCGCTCTGGCGCCCCACAATCCGCAAGGGCCGGTGAGCACCGCGGCGTCGCTCGAGTTCGGCTTCTCGCAGCCAAGCTATATCATTTGCGAGACCGTCCACGCCGACGTGCCTTGGCGGCAGGATGTCGTACAGGAAGGCTTTACCGTCGAGAAAGTCGGGCGCATCGTCAGGCCGAACACAAAACCTGGTTTGGGCATCACGATCAACGAAGCAGAAGTGAAGAAACACCCGTTCCAACAAGAATTGTTGCAACGGGTGACTTACAAAGATGGCAGCGTCGGGGATTGGTAATCGCAACCTTGTTTAGCCGCTCGCTTTTGGCGAGCGCGGGCGTCTGCCGTTCGATTTGCCGATCGCGCTCGCCGAAGGCGAGCGGCTAATCGAATTACTTCTTCCCAATGCAGAACAAGAAGTTATTCGTGCGAATGAACAACTGCCCCTGCGATACCGCCGGCGACGAGTAGCATTCATCGCCAAGTGGGTTGCGGCTCACGATGTCGAACTTGCCGCTGCCTTTGAGCACGTAGGTGATGCCGTCGTCATCAGTCATGTAGACATGCCCGTCGGCAAGGATCGGCGAGCCGCTGTGGTGGCGGCCGAGTTGTTCCATGAACACGCGCGTACCCTTTTGCGATTCAAACACCGACAGCCAGCCGAGATCGGAGATCATGAAGAAGTGCTTATCCACGGCCAAAGGCGATGGTACGTAAGAGGCCTTCTTCGACAGCGTCTTCGATTCATGCCACTGGATGTGCGACGTGGTGACATCGCCCTTGCCATCGGGGCGGATCGTGAGGTTGTGATACGTCGGGAAACCCGCGGTCATGAACAGTAGCCCGTCACCATAGACGAGCGAAGCGACGTATTGCTCGGTCGGGCCTTTGATGTTCCAGATGGGCGTGCCGTCTTCGGGGTTATAGCTGTTGATGCCGAGCGCGCCGGAGAGAACCATCTGCGTCTTGCCGGCGACATCGACGAGCAGCGGCACGCAGTACGATCGTAGGCGATTCGGACGACTGATACGCCACTTCTCCGTGCCCGTAGTCTTGTCGAGCGCGACGATGAACGCCTCGGCATCTTGATCGCCGTTGATGATGACCTTGTCCTTGTACAGGATCGGCGAGCTACTGTAGCCGTGGGTCGAATAGAATCGGCCCGGGACTTTTTCCCAAACCTTGTTGCCGTCGAAATCCCATGCCGTGATGAGCATATCGGGGACGAGATCGGGAGAGAGCCGGCTTTTTTCACGCGGTTTGGACGGCGGGCCTTCGTTGTCGACTTTGTTGCGTACGCGTACGAAGCTGGTGTAGACAAGCTTGCCGTCGGTCGCCGGCGTGGAACTGGAATAGCTATTGAGCTTATGGCGCGGCTCGAGCGGCGATTCGCAGACTTCGCGCTGCCATTCGATTTTGCCGGTCTTGCGATCCAGACGCACGAGAATGCGTTTTTGCTCTTTCAGTAGGCAGGACGTCAGGAATACCTTATCGCCAAGGATGATTGGCGACGAATGCCCAACGCCTGGTATCGGCGTCGCCCAGGCGATGTTGTCCATCTGAACTTCGCCGGTCTTCTTGTTCTTGACAACGCTCCACGTCGTGGGAAGGTTCTTCTCGGTGGAACTGCCGTCCAGGCGCGGCCCTCGCCAGGCAGGCCAATCCTCGGCGTGCGCAACGGCGGTGAGGGAGCAAATGGCGAGGAGAGAAAGCAAGCGTTTCATCTGGCGGATTCTCCAACGGGGTAGGATTAATGTGGGGCAGACATCCTATGGAAGAAGGAGCGGAACCACCATGCCGGTTGCCATGAATGATATCCGACGAATTCACGACTGTACGTACAGAGAACAAAATACAACCACGGATTTCACAAATTACGCGGATGGGAAATACTTGGTAGGTATTTCCCCTATCTGTGTTTTCCGTTATACTTATAATTCAATTCTTATAATCAGGTGTCGTATTCCGCCTCCCGACCGGAATACTCGCGATCTATATTCTCCTCGGCTTGCGAAATGTTGCCTATAATCATTCTTATCGTGTTCGTTGTTACTCCACCCAACCTACCTGCGTCGGTCCGTGCACATGAAAATCGGCATCACTTTTGATCTCAAGGCCAACATGCCGACAGGTCCAAACATACCAGACGACGCCTACGAGGAATTCGACAGCCCGCAAACGATCGACGCGATCGCCGGCGTGTTGCGCGGCCAGGGACACGACGTTGTGCTCTTGGGTGATGGCCGCGAATTCGTCGAAAAGGTCCTGCGCGAAAAGCCAGACCTCGTGTTCAATTTCGCCGAGGGGCATGGCATTAGCAGATCGCGCGAGGCACGCGTGCCGGCGCTTTTGGAACTGCTCGGTATCCCGTATACGGGTTCCGATCCATTCACAATGGCGGTGACGCTCGACAAGGATTGCGCCAAAAAACTGGTCGCCCACGCCGGCATCGCCGTACCGGCGAGTATCGCAATCGAGGCAGGCGTGCCGTTGTCGGAAGTGGCACTAGCAAACCTGAAGATGCCCGTCGTCGTCAAACCGGCGTGGGAGGGATCGAGCAAAGGCATACGCGATAAATGCCTGGTCGAAAACGCCGCTGATCTACCGAGCCTAATCGAATCACTTCGCAAAGATCATCCGCAAACCGTGTTGATCGAAGAATACATCGAAGGCGAGGAATTAACCGTCGGCCTCCTCGGCAACGGCGACCCTAGCGTACTCGGCATCATGCATGTCGTGCCGAAACGGCAAACGAATCGCTTCATCTACAGCCTGGAAACGAAGCGAGACTATCGCAATCTTGTCAAGTATGAATGCCCGCCAAAACTGGCGGTCCACATACTCGACCGGGTAACGGCAGACGCCAAGCTCGTGTTCCACACGCTCGGTTGTCGTGATGTCGCGCGCGTCGATTTTCGACTGAAAGGCGAAACGCCGTACTTTCTGGAGGTCAACCCGTTGCCCGGCCTGAACCCGATCGACAGCGATCTCGTCCTAATCGCCGGCCTGGTGAACTGTTCGTACGAAAAACTCGTCATGATGATTGTCAACGCAGCGTTGACGCGAAACGGCCTGACGACATTTACACGGCAGTGACGCTTCGCATCTGCGTTGAAACCAAAACGCTTCTGCAGAGCTTCGCTAATTAATTTGAGGAATCCTGATGAAAAAAATCCGCGTTGTGGTTGTGCTGGCATGCTTTGCCGCCGCGCTTGCCACGCTGTGCGCTCAAGCCGGCGACCGAAAACAATCCGGCGTCCTCAAGATGGCCCTCGTCAACATGCGTTGCCTAACCTCGGCGAGCGCCGATCCCAAGGCTAATGACGCCAACATTCAGGCCAATTTGAAACGCCATTTCCACTTCATCGATAAACTCGCCGGCGATGGCGTCGATTTCGTCGGCTTCCCGGAGCTGTCCGTCAACGGCTACGCCTTCAGCAAAACCATGACCTGGCTTCGGCTCGACGGCCCTGAAATCGCTGCTCTCAAGAAAAAAGCCATCGAGAAAAAAATCTACATCAGCGTCGGCGTGGCCGAGATCGACGCCGACGGCAAACGCTGGAACACACAGATCGTCATCGATCCTCAGGGCCGAATCATCGGCATCCATCGCAAAATCTATTTGACCAAGGAAAAAGGCTTCACCGAGGCGGGCACGCTGCATAACGTATTCGATGTCAAAGGCATCAAGATGGGCATCGCAATCTGTGCCGACGGCAGTGATCGCAAGAATCTCGAAGCACTCGTCAAAAACGGTGCCCAACTCATCTACGGTCCGCACGCCAACACCACAGGCGGGACCACGGCAGGCTGGTACAAATTCCGCTCCGCATGGAGCGGCCCGAACGGCTGGATCGCCGAACTGAAAGTCTACGCCGCCCTGCACAATCACGCCGCCCTGGCGAACCCCGACCTCAGCATGCCGGCACCGGACAAAGGCCCATCGGGTGGCTGGGCGAGCGGCGTCTGGTTCATCGGCCCCGACGGCAAAACTCTGGCGCAGATGCCCGCCTCCACGCAAAAAACCGACAGCCGCGAGTTTGTGCTGATCCAAAGCATTCCTCTGCCGATGAGATAAGGAACGCAACCGAAAAAATCACTTTACGAGTCGGATGCGAAAACGACGGACTGGAGAAATCCGTCGCCATCATCAGCGTCGTTCGAATTCGCGTTGAAGCCGGATCAATAGTGACGCGACCGACAAAAGTCGATTTTCCTTCCGAGAGGCATTCTGGCCGCCTCGCTTACGCTTCAGCCTCGGAAATCGAATTTTTGAGGGTGGCGTCGATAGTACCTCGTGTCGAAGCGAGCTGTGAAGAAAGCGGGCGCAATCGACGTTTTTCTTGTCCGATCCGGTACAATTGAAGAAGCGGAATGGATCGAATTCTTTGGCTTGGAAAATCTCAAATGGCGGCAGAAATCCGATTGGCTTGACTCGGTACGCAAGGACACACTACATGTACCTGTCATGAACGACTTTTTGTGAGCGGGAGCAGAAAATGAACAACATCCCCAAATTCTTCGCACCGGCGCTGCCAAGCTATGGCTCACGCCGCGAGTTTCTGACGCAAGTTGGCGGCGGGTTCGGCGCGATCGCGCTGGCCGGCATGTTGAACGCGCAGGATTCGAGTTGGCGAGCGCCGGATCCGCGCTATCCGCTAGCGCCGCGCATCGGGCATCACCCGGCCAAGGCGAAGAACATCATTTGGCTGTTCATCAACGGCGGGCCGAGCCACGTCGATACCTGGGATTACAAGCCCGAACTGATCCGACGCGATGGCCAGGAGCTCGCCGGCTTCGATCGCAATACCGGGTTCTTTCGCGACAACGTCGGGCCGATCATGCGGTCGCCGTTCCGGTTTCGGCAACACGGGCAGTGCGGAAAATACATGTCCGATATTTTCCCTAATCTCGCTCGTCACGTTGACAAGATGGCGTTCATCCATTCGTGCTGGACCGACTCGAACAACCACTCACCCGCGCTGATGAAGATCAACACCGGCTCCACACGTATGGGCTCCCCGTGTGCCGGCTCGTGGGTGACATATGGCCTGGGCAGCGAAAGCCAAAATCTGCCGTCGTTCGTCGTCATGTACGACACTCTCGGACGCGGCTTGCCGAAGGGTTATTCGCAAAATTGGGGTGCTGGTTTCCTGCCGAGCATCTACCAGGGCACGGCGTTGAAGCCGCAAGGTGCACCGATCGACAACCTCTTCCGCCCGACGGACCTGAACGACCAGCAGCAACGCAATCAGCTCGATTTGCTCGGCCGGCTCAATCGTCGGCAAACCCAGGCGCGGCCCGGCGACTCCGAACTCAGCGCTCGGATCGAGACGTTCGAGCTGGCATATCGCATGCAGATGGCGGCGCCTGAAGCGATCGATATCGACCGCGAAACGGTGCAGACGAAACGGCTCTACGGTACCGAGAACCCGCGCTGCCAGCATTTCGCCAAACAATGCCTCATCGCTCGCCGAATGGTCGAACGTGGCGTGCGGTTCGTACAGATCTACTCCGGCGGCGAGGAGAACGAACGCAGCTGGGACGGGCATATGAACATCGCCGCCAATCATAGCGGTTTCGCCGGCGAGACCGATCAACCGATCGCGGCGTTGATAACCGATCTCGAAAATCGCGGCTTGCTCGATGAGACGCTCATCGTCTGGGGCGGGGAGTTCGGCCGACTGCCTCTTGTGCAACGCGGCGGCACGGGACGCGACCACAACCCGCATGCGTTCACGTATTGGCTGGCGGGCGGTGGCGTCAAGGCGGGCTACTCGCACGGCGCCACCGACGAGGTTGGCCATCGCGCCGAAGTCGATCGCGTCAGCGTGCACGATCTCCACGCAACCATCCTGCACCTCATCGGCCTCGATCACCTGCGCCTCACTTACCGCTACAGCGGGCGCGACTTCCGCCTGACCGACGTGCACGGCGAGGTCGTACGCGAACTGGTGGGGTGACGGCTTCCCGGTGTTGGCCATCTTGCTTCGCACCGAATCAAGGACAAACGAAAACCGCTGACCGGGGCCGATCTTGATAATGGAGGCTGTAAGCCGCGGCACCGAAAATCGTGGTCACGACCTGAAGGCCATACGCCGCGTGTATGCCAACGGTAAGATCCCCGAATACACGGCACCATCAAGCCCGGCAACGAGGCAACATCAAAGCTGCCCAAAGGCTTCAAAGTCGCCGTCAGCGACGTATTCGCGGCGGGGGATGGGCGGTAGCCTTAAGTTTTACCGCATCGTGACATCCGAATGCGGCGACGATCTAAGTGTCCCTGCTTGTAAGTTTGGTTTGTAACGTTTTCCACACCGTCGTCCTTACCTTTATAGACTGCGGCCCGGAGGTATTTTTTACAAAGGAGGTCCGAC
>SIAQ01000172.1 GCA_009697105.1 Gemmataceae bacterium
GGCAAATTCTCTCGAAGATGAAAGCGAAATTCGTGATAAATCCACGAATCCTCGCAAGTCGCTCATACTTCGACGTTGATCTTCGAGGGAAAATTTCTGCAAAAACCAAGTTTATTTCCTGGCCGTCCTGCTTTTCTGACAAGCACTAGTCAGGTAGTCATAGGCTCCGGTCCGCATGGCCTGGATGGCGTTTTCGATGGTGGCATTGGCGGTGAGCATGATGCACTCAAGCTCGGGATTGTGCTCCTTGAGTTTGGCGAAAAGTTCGATGCCGGTCATGTCGGGTAATCTGACATCGAGCAGGGCGACAGCGAAGCGGGTTTCCTCTGCGAGTTTGAGCGCGTCGCCGCCACACGCCGCCGCCGCGATCTTAATGCCTTTGCGATCGAAGCGTTGGATCATCATTTCGAGCAAGCTCTCGTCGTCGTCAACGACGAGCAAGCGGATGGCGGGCGGTTTGACGTTTTTCGCCATGTGTGTGTGTCCATTATATAGCCCGCCATTCAACGGCGGGATCGTATGCAAACCCGCCATTAAAGGCGGGCTATATACGAGAAATTATCTGTCATTAGTTCATTTCGTATCCTTACCTAGTGTTTTTTACGCGGATCGTCGAAGGCGTTCGTGCGGCGAGCGCCTCAACGATCCAATAATGATCGCAAATTTCAGACCATATCGCAGCGACCCCGAAAAACATGCGGAAAGCGAGTGATTTGAAGCTCGCGGCTTGCAATACATAAACCAATTGTGTGTCGAATCCGCACATCGCGAACCGGAAACGCTCATCATTCTGCGTCGACGCTAAACATTTGACGCCCAGCGAGATTCGCCATCCTTTCCGTCTGTTGTGGGGTGAATCGAAAAATCCTATAATGTATGCTATCACCAAGCTGTCGGTTAATGCGGGATCTAAGACATGTTTGAAGGAATCATGCGCGGCCTGTCCGAAGCCATCAAGGGCATGCGCGGCAAGGGAAAAATCACCGAGGCGAACATCCAGGAAGGATTGCGCCAGGTCCGCACCGCACTGCTGGAGGCCGATGTCAACTTCAATGTCGTCAACGAATTCATCGAACGGGTCAAAGGCCAGGCGCTTGGCCAACAGGTGATGCGCTCGCTCGATCCGAGCGAGCAGATCATCAAGATCATCTACGAGGAACTCGTCCGCTTGATGAAAGGCGAAGTCGAGAAGCCCGAACCGCTTTTTCATTTCGCGAAGGATCGACCGACGGTCCTCATGCTGTGCGGCTTGCAAGGTTCCGGCAAGACGACGACCTGCGCCAAGCTAGCAATGCTGTTGCGTGATCGGCATGGCAAGAAGCCGTTGCTGGTCGCTGCTGACTTGCAGCGTCCCGCCGCCGTTGAGCAGCTGAAGACGCTAGGCGAGCAGCTTGGCATCCCTGTCTACGCGGAAGGTCCAGCCCAACCAGGCGGCATGGGACCGAACCCCGTCTCTGTTTGCAACAACGCGGCGGCTCACGCACGCAGCGCCGGCTATGACGTCATCATCCTCGACACGGCCGGTCGGCTCCACATCGCCGAGATGCCGATGGAGGAGTTGAAGCAGATCGACCGCCAGGTCAGGCCCGATGATGTCTTCTTCGTCTGCGATGCGATGACCGGGCAAGATGCCGTCAACAGCGCGAAAGCGTTCGACGACGCCCTCGACCTCAACGGCGTCATCCTCACCAAACTCGACGGCGACGCTCGCGGCGGTGCGGCGCTCTCCATCAAGCAAGTAACGAACGTCGCCATCAAGTTCATGGGCGTGGGCGAGAAACTTAGCGCCCTCGAAGAATTCGTTCCCGAACGCATGGCTCAGCGCATCATGGGCCAGGGCGATGTCTGGTCGATCATCGAAAAAGTGCAGCGTGTTCAGCAGGAACTCTCGGCTGAGGAAATCGAAGCCCAACGCAAGAAGCTCGAAAAAGGCGACTTCAACCTCGATGACTTCCGCAAGCAATTTACGCAGATGGCCAAGATGGGCGGCATGAAGGATATGCTCGGCAGCATGCCCGGCATGGGCGATCTCATCCCCGAAGGCGAAGACCCCGATGTCGCAATCAAGCGTATCCAGGGTATCATCGACGGCATGACCAAAGAAGAACGCAAGAACCCCGACGTCATCGACCTTAGCCGACGCCGACGCATCGCTCAAGGCAGCGGAACGGAGCCGCATGACATCAAACAGTTCCTCAACCAGTTCGCGCAGGTCCGCGTCATCATGAGGCAGATCGCCAACATGTCGATGATGGACCGCCTCAAGACGCTCATGGGCATGGGCAAATCCGGCATGATCGGACCCGGCGGAAGTCTACCCAAAGCGAAGATCGGCACCGGCCACCGCAAAACCGCCAAGGAACGTGCCGACGAACGCAAAAAGAAACGCAAACGAGACAAATAATGTTCTGACGTTTTCGTTTAGCCGCTCGCCTTTGGCGAGCGGCTAAACGAAAACGTCAGAACAACTCCGCGATTGGTCTGCCGCCTTCGGTTACGATTGGGATCGGCCGGCCTTGCGGGTGCATCCAGTGGGCGTCGAGTGGAATCTGCAGGTGCTGGAAGACGGTCGCCGCCAGGTCGGAGGGCGTGACCTTGCGTTCGCGGATTTCGCCCCCATGCGAATCGGTGCTGCCGATCACTCGTCCATGTCGCAACCCGCCGCCAGCCAACACCATCGACATGACGTTGGTCCAGTGATTTCGCCCGGCGTCGTCGGTCATGATCGGCGATCGGCCAAATTCGCCCATCATCACGATCAACGTCGAATCGAGCAAGCCACGCACTTCGAGATCGTGGATGAGAGCCGACAGAGCACGGTCGATGGTCGGCAGGATCGGCGTCAGGCCGCGCTGGATGCCGCCCCATGGCGGTACGTTGTCGCCGTGATGATCGAAGTAACCCCACGCACCGCTGACGAGCACAAACGTCGTCCCCGCCTCGACCAGTCGGCGTGCGAGCAAGGCCTTCTCGCCGACGCTGCCGCGGCCATAGGCATCACGCAAACGGTCCGGTTCGCGATCGACGGCGAACGCTTCTTCCACCCGGCGTGATACGACCATGTCATACGCCTGAGCCGCATACCGATCGACTTCGTTGCTCGTTCGCGCGTCGGTGCCCAGCGTTCGACGCAGGCTATCGAACTGTTGGCGTAAGGCAGCGCGATCGCGCAGTGTCGGCGAGTTGAGGCCCGTCGGCAGAGCCAAGCGTCCGGGCAGTTCGTCGCCTTTGATCGGCTCGTAGATCGCGCCCATGTGCCCCGCGCCCCACACGTCCGAGCGCCAGCGATCGGCCAGACCGACAAACGCGGGCATCGGCGAATTGTTGGAGCCTCGGAATTTGGATACGATCGAGCCCATCGACGGATACCCACCGCCCTCGCGCCCGTCGTTAGTTCGTCGTGCCAGCGGGTTGCCCGCTTGCATCGTGATCGGCGTATGGTTGCTGGACGAGCAATCGACGGCTCGCAGCACGCTCAGCTTGTGCAGCATCTGCGCTTGCAATGGCAAGTGCTCGCAGAATCGCACACCGGCAACGCTCGTCGCGATCGTCTGGTACGGCCCGCGAATCTCCGCCGGTGCGTCGGGTTTCGGATCCCACGTGTCGATCTGGCTCGGCCCGCCCGACAGCCAAAACAGAATCACCGCACGCGGATCCCGGCTCGGCGTCGCCGCTTGCAAGCGCAGCGTGTCGGCAAGCGACAAGCCCGCGAGGCCGGCCAAGCCCGTTTGCAGGAACCATCGCCGGGAACCGACGCGCAAGCTGTCGGTACGTGGCGGCTGCATGGCGTTTTGTGTTTGATGAGAAATGCTATGCTGCTTTGACTGCATAATGTGACTCCCCCCATCTAACAATTTATTTCTTAACCATCCACGAATAGTAACAAAGATTCAGCCTTTCGCAAAGCATAATGCGGATTATTTTTTTGTCGTAGTCATCACGCTCCGCGTGGTGGCTTTCTGGATCTTGCAAAATGATTGAGACAATTGAGCGACGAAAGCCCATCCATCACGCGGAACGTGATGGCTACGGTAATTTCCGCTACTCGCGAATCAACCTCACCGGTGCAAGAACGCGCGACGCATGCGTTCGATTGTGCTGCACGGTATTGCGGGCAACGTGCGTCTTCGTCGGCGGTTCGATCGTGAACGGTTCGCCCGTGTTCGGATTCGGTTCATAGAACGGCGCACCCGTGCTGGCGATCGTGATGCGAATGCGATGCCCGCGGTTGAATATCTGGCTCAGCCAGCCGACATCGAATGCGACCTTCGTCACCTTGCCCGGTTCCAGCAGCACCTCTTTCTCGTACCCCTCTCGATAGCGTGCGCGGCGAACATAATCCATGATCAGAATCGATCGGCCATCCGGATACACGTCACTCACGCGCACGATGAAATCGGTATCGCGTGCATCCGAGGTGACGAATAGCTCCGCTTGCACTTTGCCTGTCCACTCCGTCGGCTCGGTCAACACATCGCTGGTGAATGTCCGCACCTCCGCCTGCTTCTCGAAATCGCGCGCGTCACGAGCGCCAGGGAAGCCCTTGGCCGGAATCTCGTTTGGCTTGAGCGGATCCGCGAAAAACGGCGTCTCGCTCTTTTCAAGCGTGGGTACTTGTATCGACAGTTTGCCGCTTGCGTGCAAGTAGTATGGACTAGACTTAGCGGCAACAGGCCAATCGGTCGCCGTCCGCCAAACGTTGCCAGGGGCGCCTTTTTCGTCTAGGGCGCCCATGACGTAATAGCGCACGGTTTGGTCGCGTTCGACTTTGTTGTCAACGCCCTTGAGGTAGTGATCGAACCAGCGGATCATGTGGGCTTCCATCGCGAAGCGGGCGTTTTCGGGATACGTCAACTCGCCGACCTTGTTGACTTCTTTGTTGCGACCGTGCAGCCAGGGGCCGAGGATAAGCTGCTGCTTGCCCTTGGAGTTTGGGCCAGCGCGATGCTGCCTGCCGATGTAGCTGTCGATCGAGCCGACGCACATGAAGTCGTACCAGCTGCCGATGGTGAAGCAGGGCACGTTCATTTTGTCGAAATGGCGGGAGCAATCCTCGTCCGCCCAGTAGGCGTCATAGGTGGGATGGGCGAACCACTCGCGCATCAGCTTGGCGTTGTCGTCGGGCACTCGGCAGACAGCGCCCATTTGTTTGAAGCGTTCAGGCCGAGTCGTGCCGCCGATGCGGTAGCCTTCGTGATACAGGCTCAAGCCGGTATCGATCATGTATTGGCAAACGAGGTGAGGCGGTTGAGTGACCGCAAGAAAGTTCTGCGCGAAGCCCGCCTGCGAACTGCCGAGCGTGCCGATCTTGCCTGTGGACCAGGGCTGCTTGGCGAGCCATTCGACGGTGTCGTAGCCGTCTTTCTTTTCGCCCCAGCCGAGCGCGCGATAGCCGACCCAGGTGCCTTCGGAGAGTTGGGCGCCACGAAAGCTCTGGGCCGCGATGACATACCCCGCCGCCGCGAGGCGAGCGTTGGTCTTGCGAGTTTCGTTGCCGCGCAGGTCGGCGTAGCGCTGCTCGTAGAGCACAGGCCACGGTCCTTTGCCGGGTGGGAAGTACAAGTAAGCGGACAGCTTGACGCCATCGCGCATCGGGATCATCACATGCTTCTCGGTGATCGCGCCCAGATCGAGAGGCGGTTGAGCGAATGCCAGGTTCACGCTGGCGAGTAGCAATCCGACGATTGCAAAGACTGAACGTAGCATCATGTTCTTTCCATCGATTTGGCGAGCCTAGCCGCGTAAGCGGCAGGTTGAATCAGGCGCCCGTATGTTCAACCTACCGCTCACGCGGCTAGGCTCGCCCAGAGTATTTCAAGGAAAAGCCGCTCACGCAATTACCTCGCGCACCACCTGCCCCGCAACATCCGTGAGTCGGAAATCGCGGCCGGCGTGGCGGTACGTCAATCGCTCGTGGTCGAGGCCGAGCAGGTGCAGGATCGTGGCGTGGAAGTCGTGGATGTGGACTTCGTTGTCCGCGACGGCACAGCCGTGATCGTCGCTCTCGCCGTAGCCGAACCCGCCTTTGACGCCGCCGCCCGCCATCCAGGACGCGAACACCTCGGCGTGATGCTCTCGGCCTCGCGCGTCTCGACCGGTATTGAACGGCGTGCGACCAAATTCCGTCGTCCACACGACCAACGTCTCATCGAGCATGCCGCGCTGCTTGAGGTCCTTGAGCAGCCCGGCCATCGGTTGATCGACGTTGCGTGCGAGCCGACCGTGATCGGCCATGTCGCCATGCGAATCCCAGTTGCCCGACGCGCCGGTGTCGATCAACTCGATGAAGCGCACGCCGCGCTCGGCGAGACGGCGAGCGACAAGGCATTGCCACCCGAACCCGCGATTGCTTCCGCGCGGCAAGCCGTAGAGGCGGAGCGTCGCGTCGGATTCCTGCGACAGGCTGAACGCTTCCGGCGCTTCCGCTTGCATGCCAAACGCCGTCTCGAAGCTGCGAATGCGAGCGGCCAAATTCGCATCGCCGGGCCGTTGCGCAAGATGCCGACGGTTGAACGCCTGGGCGAGTCCGAGTTCCATCTCTTGCAGATCGAGCGCGGCCTGTCGGCGTTGGATGTTCGGCATCGGGTCCGGCCCCGGCGCGACGTGTGTGCCCTGGTGGCAGCCCGGCAGGAAGTCCGACGCCCAGACCTGTCCGCCGGCGTAGGGCAGTTGCGGCGAGAGCACAATGAACGACGGCAGATTACGGTTCACTGTGCCCAGCCCGTGGCTCACCCACGCGCCGATGCTGGGCCGCGAAAATGTCACCGAGCCGGTGTGAATGCCCAGTGTCGCCTGGAAGTGATCGGGATGGTCGTTGCGCATCGAGCGGATCAGGCACATGTCATCGGCACACTCGGCCAGCTGCGGAAAGAGATCGCTGATCCACAGCCCTGATTGCCCACGCTGTTTGAACGCCCACTGGGGCCGTTTGAAAAACTTTTCGACGACGCGATTGTTCGGCGCAAACGCTTCGAGCATCCGCTGCGGGACTTGAAATGGTCGATTGTGATCGGCGATGAGCCGAGGCTTGTAGTCAAACGAATCGACATGCGACACGCCGCCCGACATGTTGAGAAAGATCACGCGTTTCGCCCGCGGCTCAAAATGCGGGCGCTTCGGCGCGAGCGGATCCGCCTCCTGCCCGAGCAACTCGGACAGAATGCCGGGCAGCAGCAACGACCCGCCAACAAGCGAGCGGATAACGGTGCGGCGGGTGCAGGGATGGGAATTGGTGTTCATTAAGTTTTCTCGTGCGTTATCGGCATCACCAATGTGGCAGTTCAAATTAGTATATCTGCACCAGAGGCCTGCGTGCCAGGCTTGTTCATTTTATTCAATCTTGTCGAACTCAGCGTGAATGACACGGCGAGTGACCACAAAAGGGCGTTGGGAATGTCCTGTTGCGAGAATTCTCGAATCAGAGCGACAAGGGCGAAATCCTATACGCTAAAGTTTTCGCTAGTGTTTGTCAGAAAAGCAGGACGGCCAGGAAATAAACTTGGTTTTTGCAGAAATTTTCCCTCGAAGATCAACGTCGAAGTATGAGCGACTTGCGAGGATTCGTGGATTTATCACGAATTTCGCTTTCATCTTCGAGAGAATTTGCCATGCGGA
>SIAQ01000173.1 GCA_009697105.1 Gemmataceae bacterium
CGGACAAGGTGCAACTGAAATCGCAAGAAATTCTACTCGCCGCGCTGCAAGCCGACCGCGCCAAGGCTCCGACTTTCCACATGGGCAGCACGCCAGCGGCGACTGCCGAGGTGTTGACGGCCGCTCTGTGCCGTAGCCGGATGCTCCCCAACATCGAAAAGCAATTCAAGCCGGAAGTTTTGGAGGCATCCGACCGTTACAAGGGCATGGGCCTTCAGCAGTGCATCCTCGAATGCGCCGCCGCGAACGGCTACCAGCTTCGCCGTGGCGAGAAGGTCGGCAACGGCAATTTCACGGAGATTATGGCGTTCGCGTTCGGACGGATGCCCATGCAGGCCAGCGGATTTTCGTCACTGTCCTTGCCGGGCATTCTCGGCAACGTCGCCAACAAGGAGCTTGTTGCCGGGTACATGCAGGAAGACGGGACGTGGCGAGAACTCGCGAAGATCGCCAGCGTTAGCAACTTCCACCAGCAGACGGTTTACCGGATGCTCGACGACATGGAAGCCGAGGAGCTAGGCCCGGACGGCGAGATCAAGCACGGCAAGGTCAGCTCCGAATCGTACACCCGGCAAGCCAAGACCTATGCCAAGATGTTTACGCTTACCCGTATCAGCGTCATCAACGACGACCTCGGCGCGTTTGATGACCTGCGGACACGGATGGGGCGTGGGCAGGCGAAGAAGCTCCGCAAAACTTTCTGGACGGCGTTCATGGGCGATGCCGCAAACTTCTGGACCTCGGCCCGCACCAATTACATCACCGGCGCGACGACGACTTTGCTGGTCGATGGCGTCGGCCTCGGCCTCGGCATCAAGGGATTCCGCCAGATGACTAGCCCGACGGCCGACGGGCTCAAGCGAATCGGCGGGCAGCCGTCGATTCTGCTGCACCCGCCCGAACTGGAAGGCGCGGCACGCGTGCTGTTCACCGAACGCGGCGGGCAGAACATCGCGACAGCCGGCAACGCGAATCCGTGGCAAGGGATCGCCCGCCCCGTGACGGCGGTTGAACTTTCCGATTCCACCTACACCGGCTATTCGGCTACCGCGTGGTATCTGATGCGAGAACCGAGCGAACTGGCGGCGGTGCATGTGACCTTTCTTAACGGGCAGGAAATGCCGACCGTCGAAAGTGCCGAGACAGATTTCAACACGCTGGGCGTTCAGTTCCGCGTGTATCACGATTTCGGTTGTGACCGGGCCGAATACCTTGCCGGCATCAAGAGCAAGGGCGCGGCGTAAACGATTAACCAACGTGCGGCTGCCTGGCCGCTGTTTGACAACTGATTTTTCAAGGAGAGATCACATGGGCTGTTCACTTCGTCACGGCGACCCGCTGATGGTGGATTACACGCCAGCGACCGCGAAGCTGGCCGAGGCTGTCGTCGTTATCAACGGGATTCCGCACGTCGTACACACTGACATTTCTGCCAGTGCCAAGGGCTCGCTTGCCAGAGAAGGCGGCGTATACCTGATGGACGCGGACGGCGCGATTGCCGCCGGTTCAAAGGTATACTGGGACGCGACGGCCAGCAAGATCACGCTCACCGCCGCGGACAACGAACATTTCGGTTGGCTGACCGACGACTCGTCTGCGGCCTCTGATGGTGACGACGTTTACGTTTTCCACAATCCCCAGCCGCGCATGCAGATTACGAGTTACGCGACAGCTTCTTTGGCTACCGGCACATTGTCGGCCGGCCAGATCACCGGGGCCGAACATGTTTACCTGGAGACAATCACCGACGGCGCGGCGTCGATGACAACGCGGACTGCAACGCAAATGTTCGCCGACATCCCCACAGACTTCGTTGGCATGACGTTCCTTCTCACGCTCATTAACAGCGGAAATAACACGCTGACGCTTGTTGCCGGCGTGGGCGTGACACTGACCGGAACGATGACGGTGGCGACGGTGACGACCCGAACCTTTGTTTGCACGTTCACATCAGCGACGGCCCTCACCATCCAGGGCGTAGACAAGGGCTCTATCGAGGCTACATAATGGCGGATCGAATGGCGACCGGGCTTGCCCGGCTGAATGCCAGGATGAAATCGAGGGTGTCGTCCACGTTCACCTATCGCCGCGGTGCCTACAGTGTGAGTCTGTCGGTCACCATCGGCGCGGTGAAGGTAACGCCCATGACTGTTTTGGCCGGCGTGATGAGTGATCGGGACATGGCCCAGCCATCACCCCAGCACACCGATCATCCGTTTTGGTTCAATGCTGCCGACCTGGTTCTTAATAGCGCTCTCACGGTGCCCGCAGATGGCGACACCATCGAGCAGAGTGTATCGGGCGTGGTGACGACCTACAAGCTGGGGGCACCGCTCGATGGCGGGCGGGATTGGCGGTATGCGGACGGCCACGAAACCGGGGCGGCGGCGAGAATCTGCTGGAATGGGCGATTGAAAAGCAGGGCATAATATGCCGACGTTTGACCCGGCACCGATTACCGCGATTGGTGACAAGATCATCACCGACATTAACGCGGCGACATGGACCCCGACAGGAGGTGTGGCACTAACATTTACGGCTCGCCGGGTTTTCTTTCTGGCCGAATATCAGCCAACCAAAGCCGACGGAAGCGTTGACGACACGCTGCGGGTTGACCTGTTAGTGAATGAGGACTTCGACGAGGAGCTTGCCGACAGGTCAAACGACTGCGAGCGGTTCTTCACGGTTGCCCTGGGCGTGCAAAAGATTCTGGCGGACCGAACATCGAAGGCCGAAGTGGACGCGCTGGTTGCGTTCGTGAATGCCTTGGCTCGGTTTTACGATCTGGAATCGCCATTCGTCGTGAGCGGCACGCAGCGGGCCCGATGCAGGAAGCGCGAGATTCCAGTAATCTACGCGCCCGATGAACTCGACAGAAACGGGCGGTTCTTCAGCGTGATTCATCTGACTTTTTCGGGGTGGTATACCGACTGATGAATACCATTGCGGAATTCAAGGCGATCTGGAACGCCGAGGCCATCATGACGCCAGCCGAGAAAATGCGGGTGACGCTGCTTAAGGAAGCCGGGGCGTACACGCGATCAACCGCCAAGAACAGCATGATCGACGTGAACGCGAGAGGGGATGCCAAGCGTCAGGCTCGCCTCGACAAGAAAATAAGTCGGGCAGGATTCATCCTAAGCGGCGGCAAACAGGTGAGCAAGCCGGGGGCGGCGGCGTTCTCTCGAATCGGCTATGTGAAGAAATTCATCTTCTTCGATGCTGACAAAGATAGCGTAGTGATCGGCCCTGCGAAACTGCAAGGCGTCAAGAGCGAAAAGGCCGTTGAAATCTTGGAGCACGGCGGTATCGAGCAGATAACGATTACCAGCTGGATCAAGGGAAAGAAGACGCAGGTGCCAGTAACTGCCAACTACAAGGCACGCCCAACGATGGGCTTGGCATTCAGAAAGATGATCGACAAAAAACTGCCGAAACTGATCGAAGGCGGCATCATGCGAGAGGTTTAATTTTATGCACTACAAAGTCAAAAAGAATTGTAGCGTTCGCGGCGCAACATATTCAGCAGGCGACGTGATTTGTGAAGGCGACATGCCGCGTTCCGCGTTGTTGCCGCTCATCGCGTTCGGGGACATCGAGCAGGTCGGTGTGATCGACAAGGCTCCCTATGTCGAGCCGGACCCGCCGGAGATCCCCGAGCCGACGCCGGAAACGCCAGCCGTCCCGTAACCCAGTTTCGATTCCTGACTTCGCAATCAAGGTGCAACGATGGCAAATACAGGCAAACTGATCGGCGCTGATTATTCCATTGCCCGCGATAGCGGCTCATGGGCCGCGCCCGCGCATATCCCGCTGATCGGCGCGAAGGATATCAAGATCACCGCTAAGCCAGCGGGCGAGGCCGATGCCAGCGACCGCGTTTCGACGCCCGTGTACGAAAAGAAAATCCCGATCCGGCACAACGTCGAGTGGAGTTTTAACGCTTTGTGGAACGGTGGGGCTGGCCTGGCGGCTCTCAGAAATGCACTCATTGCCGGGACAGCCATTCGCCTGGCCCTGATGAATCGCCGCCCCGCGGCGACAACGACAGGCGGCGGCGTCGGCTACCGCGGGGACTGGCTGATTAAAAAAGGCTCTTTCAAGTTCGGCCTGCGTGACGCCCAGACGGTTGATTTCGCCGGCTGCCCGCACGGAGATCCAACGAACGCCGTTGTCAGCTTCACCGACGCAACAACCACGCTCGGCACGGCGGAGACGCAGGCCACGAAAAAGATAGGCAGCATTGGGAGCGTGAATGATTCGGCCAACGCGCCGATCACCGCGATTAAAGACATCTCGCTCGACATCGAATGGGACACCTGCGACGCGACCGACCGGACGGCGGCAAGCCCAGACGATTACGACGCTTATATGGCAACGCGGATCAAATTGAGCGCAGGCATCGCCTTCCAATGGAAGGAAGACGACACCCAGCTCGTCGCTTTCCGCACGGCATGGAAAGCGAACTCCGCGATCCTGCTTTCGATTCTCGACGGGGCTTATGCCACAGCCGGAAGCTGGGGCGTCGGCGCGGCTGGCGGCGTCAGCTGGTCAATTACCGATTATCCGCTGGACGCGAATTTGACCGACGGCCAGCTCTACTCTGTCAAACTCGTACCCGCTGGAAACTACACCGTCGCCCCGGCATTTCTTACCACCTCCTGATGAGGCAGCAATATGAATTTTCCGCAGATATTCACCGACGCCGCCGGGCGTGAGTGGAATGTCCAATTTGGTTTTCCAGTCGAGAGCCGCATGGAGCAAATCGTCGGCATCACCTTGGACGATTTGATTCCCGAAATCGACCCGAAAGAAAAACTCAAGGCGCAAGACAAGCGGCTGATGCCGCTCCAAAAGCTGATGACGGACGGCAAGAAATTATTCGCCATGTTCTACGCTCTCGTCAAGCCGCAGGCCGACAAGCTGGGGCTGACGAAAGAGCAGGTCGAAGAGGGGTTTTCAACCGAGGCTTCAATCAGCGCAATGGTTGACGCGATTGTGGGCTCTGTTCAAAATTTTACCCCTGTTCGGTGGAACAGCCTACGGAAGTGGCTTCTGCCGATGGTGATGAAGATGGCGGGCAAGGTGATGGCGTTCCAGGATTCGGAGCTGGAGAAGATGAGGGCGAACATCGACAAGCTGAGCGAAGAAGATTTTGGGAAAGCTCTGGCCGCGGGGATCGCCAGCGGCGACGAATCGCCTACCGTGCCAAGCAACCTCGCCTTGCAGGACGTGTCTATACCGAGTGCCTCCGCATCGCCGGCCGTCTCCGCATAGTCATCGACTTCTCATCTTGGATCACCTGGCGCGAACTCGTCTTGATGGAGCGAGGCGCTGACGACGCTGATCTCGTTTTCATTTTCCTTCGCGAAGATGAAGAATGGGAACGCTGCGCCAAACTGGCGATGATTATTCACAACACCACACGAACCAAAAAAGAAGACTGCAAGCCGCAGGATTCATTCAATGATTCGCTGGCCGGGAACCAGACCGGACAGGCAGACGCGGCGACAGAATCGGCGTTTGCGTTTGCGGCGCAGCGTGAGGAAGAGAAACGGGCAGAGAAACGCAAGGCGAATATAAATGGCAAGCAGGTCATCAATTGAAGCTGGCAAAGGGCATGTAACTCTCGGCATGGATATGTCCATGCTGGAGCGTGGCCTTGCTGCTGCACAATCACGACTCCAATCATTCGGCAAAGGCGTGGCGATGGTTGGCGCTGGCATTGGAGCAGCAGGCGCAGCCATCACCGCGCCATTCATGGCCAGCATGGGCATCTTCACCGGCTGGGGCGCGGAGATGCGAGAGGGGATGCGTGAGACTGGCATCGGGTTTGAACAACTCGATTATCTGATGGATAGTCTGCATGTGGGTATGGACGCTTTAATTCCAGCAACCGCGAAGGTGAGCGAATTTCTGGTGGCCGCCGCGGGCGGCTCGGTATCGGCAACCGCAGCGCTAGGAGAGCTCGGACTTACCGTCAATGAATTGTCCAGCATGTCCCAGGGGGATCGCCTGCAAACCATCGCGGAGCGGATCGGCGATATCGCGGACGCGTCGAGGCGAATCAGCCTACAGAGGGATTTTTTCGGTAAACACGGGTTGGCGTTGGACGTTCAAGGCGGCGCAGAAGGTATGCAACAGCGGTCGGCACGTCGCGATTACGTTGAGGGCACGCCGGGCCAGGGCGATATGCAGCTGGCGGCATCGACCGAGCGTCTGTTCAAGGAAATGCTCGATGCCATCAAGTCTGTCTGGCGTGAGATCGGCGCGACCGCGGCTCCCGCGATGAAGGAATTCTACACATACATCATTGACGCTGCGGTTGTCGTGCGAAATTTCGTGACCGAAAACCGCGAATTGCTGGGCGTCATGTTCCGCATCGGTGGAATATTGCTCGGCGTTGGGTCGGCTGTTGGCGTGCTAGGCGGAGCCATCTATGGTGCAGCCTATGCGTTCGCATTTCTTTCTGGGGCCATCAGCATCGTCGGCGGCGTGCTGAATTTCCTTTGGGGCATTGTCGCGTTTGGTGGGTGGGCGATCCTGACCGCAGCAACTTACGCCTGGGGCGCGGCAACCGCAATCGCCAGCGGGATTGCCACGGCGGCGATTTGGACTTTTTGGGCAGCGCAGTCTGTTGTTTTTACATCGGCATTGGCTACTATGGTGCTCTATGATGCTGCTGTGTGGATCTGGGGAGCGACCGTAGCAATAGCCAGCGGGATCGCGTCGGCGGCGATTTGGCTGCACGCAAATGCCAGTTCGATTGCAATGATTGGCGTGACGGGATTTTTTATTGCAGTGTCGGCGGCATCAGTAGCGTGGTCAATGATTACTGTAGCCGCCAGTGCTGTTGCAACGGCGGCAATGTGGGCCTACAGCCTGGCGATGGGAATAGGTTCGGTTGTGTCGTTTGCGCTATTCTTGGCGTTGGCGGTGGCGACAATTGCATGGGGATTCATCACAGCGGTAGCCAGTGCCGTAGCGTCGGCGGCAATGTGGGTGTACAACGCCGCTCTTGCTGCCGCTACAGCTGTCGCCGCATTTTTTTCCGTGACTCAAGGTCTAGGCGCAGTAGCAACCCTGGCGATGGGCGCAGCTTCTATAGCAGCGTCAGTAGGGGCATTGATTCTCAAGGTGGCAACGTGGTTGCTGGCAGCGGCGGTAACCGTAGCAACTGGCGGCATCAATTTGCTAATTGCTGCGCTGGTGGCCCTGGTCATCGCATTCGCCGCCGTCGTGGTCGCCTTCTTGGTCGTGACGCCGCTTGTGACATTCGGCCTTATGGCCTACGCTATTTTCATGGGAATCATCAAGGTCGTTGGCGACATGGGGGCAACGGTAGGATCAGCGTTCGGACAAATCTGGACGACGCTTGCAAGCACAGGCGCAAGGATTGCAGCCGGTTTTTCTACGCTGATGAGCGGGCTAGTTAGTACCGCAACATCTGCATGGGGCGGTATAATGGACGCCTTTGCAGTTAACGATATGGAGCTTTTGTGGGAGATTATCAAGGCGACGGCAATTCTTGCTTGGGCGCAGAT
>SIAQ01000174.1 GCA_009697105.1 Gemmataceae bacterium
GTCAAATTCGCCGAGATAATCGGCGAGTTGAGGACCAAGCGAAAGTATTTGATCGAGGGTCATCCGTAACTCCTTGCAAACGTCCGCGGTTTAAGGAGTTACAGTGTACCATAACTGACAGCTGCAATGCAAGTAGCGCTGTCGTATTATTTGGCGTAGTACGGCGTGTAGTAATAGTACATCGGACGGGGATGGTTTGCGAACTGGTACGGCGAGCCCTGGTAAGAAACCGGCACATTGACGCCGTGCGGGACCAACGCCGACGGCATAACGGGCTGGCCTTGCAGGTTCGGGCCTTGCGGGACGAAGCCCTGCGGAGCCATCTGGTAGGCGCCCGGAGCACTGGTTTGCGGCATCATGAATTGCGAGGGCACGCCGAAATGCGGCCCACTGTGGTGGTGTCCGCCGAAGACTTCGGGACTGGCCGGTTGGCCGTCGCGCCAAAGACCCCAGAGTGCCGAGTTGCCACCCGACTGGTAATCCCAGTTGATGCCAGCGCGGAAGCCGGTTTTGATCCACGCGGGGGCTTCTTGCTTCGACGTGGCCAGCATGCCGATCGCGATCGCTCCCAGCACAAGAATCTTTTTCATGACTTGTTCCACTTCTTTTGATGTTGCCGTTGAACGACCCATATTCTCACCCGTTGAGAAGGGTTGTCAACACACTTGAATAATTCCACATAAAAAGGATCTGGACCACTAAATCGCAGCCGGAATATGCCGAAGTTGCCGAACGTCGGGTGTTTTCCACGGCAGGATCTGCAAAACTAGCGAAATAGATGTTTTTGATTAAATTGGCTAATTGGGTTTTCCGAGCAACATCGGTGTTACCCGATTTTCTTGCACGGCGACTTGAGAAAAAAATGTGCCGATCGCAATATTTCTCTTGCACATGCGCGTTCCAATTGATCCAGGCCGCAGTTTCGACATGGCCGACAAACGGCACCAGCGACCGGCGCCATCATGCTCTACGTGATGAGATTGTTGAAATCCTCGAAATTCGCATGGATTACTACGTGTTAGCGGCAAATTCATCACGTGGAGCGTGATGCCTACGATAACCGAGCATTTTTTGAGCGATTCTTAAAAACCGCTCATTTTTGACAGGGATGTAAGATTCGCCCTGACTTTCGCTAAATTTACCTATCGCCCGCTCAGGAGGATTAACACCCACGCCATGGACGCCGTCAAACCCTCCCGCCTCGCACCATCGCCGGAGTTTCTGTTGCTACTCACCGGAAGCCAAAGCGCCCTCTACGCTTCCATCACCGCGACCCTGGGTGGGACGGAGAGCGCGCAAGATCTCTTGCAAGAGACCAACGTCGTCCTGATGGAGAAATCCGGTGAATACGACGCAACACGGCCATTCCTTCCGTGGGCATTGGCATTCGCGCGATTCCAGGTGCAGGCCTGGCGGACTAAGCAATCGCGCGATCGTCTCGTGTTGAGCGATGCGTTGTTTGAAAAGGTTGCCGATTCGCTCGCCGCTGCACCGCCGCCGCAAAGCCGACAGCTTGATGCCTTGGAATCGTGCTATCAAAAACTGTCCGTGGATTGGCGTCGCTTGATGGACGCACGCTACCAACACGGCGAAGCGGTGCGCGATATTGCCCAGGCGCTGGGCCAAACGGAGAACGTCGTCTCCGTCACGCTGTTTCGCATTCGCAAAGCGCTCCTGGCATGCATGCAGAAAACCTTAACCGCGGAAGGAGGTTCCTGAATGGATATTCACGCAGAATTTGAGCGACTTCTGGGCAACCTTCTTGATGGCCCGACGGACTCGCGCCGCAATGACCAACTCTGCGCACTCCTCGCGGAGCACCCTGTACTGGAACGCGAATACGTCGACTATCTTCAGCTGCATGCCTTGCTGCACTGGCGTGTCGGCCTGTCGGCGCCGAGCGTGAACGCCGACGACCATGCGATGATCCTTCCCATGCCCGTAGCCCAACCAGGCCCTGTCGAACGTCGAAGCAACCGTTGGCGTGCGTGGAGTCTGTCGGCTGCGATGACGTTCTTCGCCGCCACACTCGCAATTGTCATGCTCGTCGGCGAGTCGCCGTCGCGTGCCTCGGTCGATGTCGTCGATCGGCTCATCGATTGGAACATCGCATTGACCCAAGCCGAATCGCCCAAAGATCGCGACCGCATCTACACGGATCAAGCCGAGACGATCAAAGCATCGCTAGCGTCGGCGAATCTGCGTCCCGAGGATCGCGTCTTTGCCGAAAAGCTCTTGGAAACAGGCGTGTGGCTGAAGCAAACGGACGATCCAGTGGCGGAGTATGGCCGGATCAGCGATTTGGCCGACCAAGTCGTCGCGCGGTTGGATGTCGCCAGCCAAACGCAAGACGCCAAGCAAGTGACCAAGCTAGCTAATGCGCTCGACCGCATTGAGGCCGGCGTGGACGCGACGTTCGAGCGAGCCGTCACCTCCAACGTCGTGTCGAAGGAAGGCAAAAAGAAACTCGCGCACGCAACGCTCGGCGGCGCCCTGCGAATGAAAAAGCTCGAGACGATCCTCGAAAACAATCTCGACCCGCCGCGCAAAGCGATCCATCGCACGCTAAAAGGCCGCCACAAGGCGAAAAAACTTTTCAGGATGAATGACTGATTTCTTGTATTCCGCTTGCGGCTTAGCGCTCGCGGCAGTCCATGCGAGCGCTAAGCCGCAAGCGGAATGCAGTGCTCTGGAATGCCCGAAAAAACGGACCCCGAATGACCACGCTCTTAACAGCATCAACCAAACTGATAACCAAGAAGGAGCGCGCCATGATGGCGCGCGACCGCTTGTTCTTGCACGACTTCCTTGTCGATATCGCACGCCGACTGCCGGACCAGGTCGCCATCGAAACACCGCCGGCCTCAACACGATCCGAGCGACGCGAAATCAGTTATGCCGAACTGAACCGCAAGAGCGACAAGCTGGCGGGCGAGTTGCGTGACTTTGTCAAAGGCGAATGCGTCATCGCGATCTGCCTGCCGCGCGACTCCGAGCATGTTTATCTCGCCCAACTCGCCGTCTTGAAAGCCGGGGCGGCCTTCACCTGCATCGATCCTGCGTTTCCCGATGAACAGGTTCGCCACATCCTCAACGACGCGCAGCCCGTCGCCGTCGTGTCGAACGTCACCGGCCTCGCGCGCATCCGCAGCATCCGCCCCGACCTCGAATATTACCTCGATGTGCTCGCCTGGGACGCCGACGACGACGGCACGACCATCCCGCTCGAACCCGCTCCCTGGCTCAGGCCGAACAGCCTCGCCTACGTGATCTACACCTCGGGCACGACCGGTCGGCCCAAAGGCGTCATGATCGAACATCGCAGCATCGTCAATCTCGTTCAGGGCGACCTCGACACGCTCGGCATCACCCCGCGCGATCGCGTCGCGCAGAACTCGTCCAACGCCTACGACTCCTCCGTTGAAGAATCCTGGTTCGCACTCGCATCCGGTGCCACGCTCATCGTTATGGACGACGAGACCACTCGGCTCGGCCCCGACCTCATCGCCTGGCTGCGGCGTGAACGCGTCACGATGTTCTGCCCGCCTCCGACGTTGCTCCGCGCCACCGGTTGCGAACGTCCCGATTTAGAGCTTCCCGAACTCCGCTTGCTTCATCCCGGCGGCGAAGCGCTGACGCCCGATGTCGCCGAGCGCTGGGCCAAGGGCCGATGCCTCATCAACGACTACGGCCCGACCGAAACGACCGTCACCGCGCTGCGTAGCCGAATCAAACCCGGCGATCCGATCACGATCGGCAAACCCGTGCCTGGCTTGCAAGCGTGGGTACTCGATGAGAATCTCAACGACGTCGGTATCGGCGAACAGGGCGAACTGTGCATCACGGGCGTCGGTCTCGCGCGGGGCTATAGGAATGACCCGGAGATGACGGCGCGAAAGTTCCCGAACCACCCACGTCTGGGCCGAATCTACCGCACCGGCGATCTCGTCCACCGCGACGCCGAGGGACGCTTCCATTGCCATGGCCGAATCGATTCGCAAGTCAAAATTCGCGGTTATCGCATTGAACTGGAAGCGATCGAGACGCGACTCGCCGAGTGCGTGGGCGTGCGCGAAGCCGCGTGCCACGTGCAAGGCGAGGGCACACAGAAGCGCATCGTGGCGTTTATCGTTACGGAGGACGCCGCTCGACCGCCCTGTTTCGACGCGCTCAAGTCAGCGGTGCGTCAGCGTCTGCCCGAATACATGGTTCCATCGCAGATTGCCGTGCTCGACGTGCTGCCGACGACGGTGAGCGGCAAACTCAACCGCCGGGCGCTGCCGACGCTCGAACTTCATGTTCACGAAAAGACGGACCTGATCGTCGCTCCACGAAATGCGATCGAGGCGAAGCTGGCCGCGGCGTTCTGCACGACGCTTCAGCTTCACGAGCCGTGCTCGGTCAGCGATGATTTCTTCCACGCGCTCGGTGGCGATTCCCTATTGGCGGCGCAATTGATCTCTCGGCTGCGCGATGATCGGCAGACGGCAACGCTGACGGTGCGCGATCTTTACGATGCCCGCACCGTCGCCGAGTTGGCCAAACGCGTGCCCCAGACCGAGCAAACGACGCAGCCGAAACGAGGCACGCCGCGACCCGTCGGCCGACCGCTGCTCGCAACCGCAGTGCAAACCACCTGGCTGTTCGCCGGGCTTTTCATCGGCGCGCCGCTTGTCTATGGCATTGCCTTTCACCTGCTGCCGTGGCTGGCGGAGTCGCTGGGCCTCGTTGCGTTCTTGCTACTGACGCCAATTTTCTACTCCGCCGGCGTCGCGGGCTACACCCTGCTGGCGCTCGGACTCGCGGTGGTCGTCAAGAAACTGTTGATCGGTCGATACACGCCAACCAGGCAGCCGATCTGGGGCAGCTTCTACGTGCGCAACTGGATGGTCCAGCAGACGGTCCGCCTCGTGCCCTGGGGCACGCTTGAAGGCACGCCGTTCCACGCTGCCGCCCTGCGCATGCTTGGCGCACGTATCGGAGACCGCGTCCATATTCACCGGGGCGTCAATCTTCTGCAAGGCGGCTGGGATCTGCTCGACATCGGCGACGGCGTCACGCTCAGCCAGGATGCAACGCTTCTGCTCGTCGATCTTGAGGATGGCCAAATCGTCGTCGGCCCCATCGCTATTGGCAACGGCTGCACGCTCGACGTCCGCGCCGGCCTCGGCGATCATACGCGCATGGAAGCCGACAGCTACCTCACCGCGCTGTCGTTTCTGCCGCGACATCACATCATCCCGCAGGGCGAGCACTGGGACGGCATCCCCGCGAAACCCGCCGGCATGGCGCCCGCAAAACCTGTAGTTTCCGCTGGCGACCAACCGATGTCGCCGCTCGCTTACTCCTTCGCCCTCGCCTTGGCCCGTACCGTACTCCGATTGTTTGAAGCGATCCCCGCCGTCGGTTTGATGCTCGCCTTTGCCTTGATCGTCGGACTGGACGTCGAATCCGCTGCGGAGTGGATATTCAACCCCGCGCTGCACCTGTCCGAATTCCTCCTCGGCTTGTTCATGATATTGCTCATCGTTCCGGGCACTCTCGTGTTCCAGGCCATCGCCATGCGTCTGCTCGGCAAGATCGAACCAGGCGTCGTCGATCTCTGGAGCCTGGCTTACTTGCGTGTGTGGCTCAAAACCGAAATCACCAGCTCGGTCAACCATTGGCTGTCAGGCAGTCTGATGTGGCATACCTGGCTGCGCGCCGCCGGCATGAAACTGGGCCGAGGCAGCGAACTCATGACGATCATCGACACCGTGCCCGAACTCGTCACGATCGGCCCCGACTCGTTCCTCGCCGACGGCATCTACCTCGGCGGCCCGCGCATTCACCGCGGGACCGTCACGCTGGCGCCCGTTGTTCTCGGCAAAAACACCTATTTCGGTAACAACGCCTTGATCGCCGGCGGGCAGACGATTCCCGACGGCGTACTCCTCGGCGTCAACACGATCGTTGACGATACGAAGGTCGCGCCAGGCACATCATGGTTCGGCCACCCGCCGTTTGAGTTGCCGAAACGCGAGATCATCGAAGCCGAGCGAAGCCTGACCCACACACCGAAATGGCTGCGCTATGCCAATCGCGTGTTCTGGGAACATCTGCGTTTCGCGCTGCCGCTGTTACCGCTCTTTCTCGTGATCGGTTGGTTCAATCTCTTGGCCGTCGCCGAAGAGAATGTCTCGACGGCGACGCTAATTTTCGGCATCGTGCCGTTGCTCGATCTCGGCGTTATCGCTTGTCTGTGTCTGTTCGGCCTGGTGTTGAAATGGGCGCTGCTCGGCCGCGTCAAACCGGGGACGCATCCGCTCTGGTCAAGCTGGTGTTACCGTTGGGAGTTTCACTTTATGGCCTGGGATCTCTTCAGTGCCGGGCCGTTGTCGATTCTCGAAGGAACCCTGTGGTTAAATTGGTTCGTGCGCGGAATGGGTGCTCGGGTGGGGCGAAACGTAGCGCTAGGCAACGGCTTCGCGCATGCGATCGATCACGACATGTTCACGTTCGAGGACGGTGCGACGGTGACGTGTCATTTCCAGGCGCACACCTTCGAGGACCGCGTATTAAAGATCGACTATGTGTGGATTCGCCAAGACGCGACGGCCGGCAATGCTGCGGTGTTGCTCTATGGCGCCGACATCGGTGAACGCGCTTGGGTATTGCCCCACAGCGTGGTGATGAAACACGAACGCTTGCTACCCGACAGCAGCTACGCAGGCGCACCGACCCAACTCATTGAGGCATAGAAACGATACCTGGCGCTTCGTCACAAATCCGAAGCACGATGTTTGGTTTACGAGCCGGAAGCGTAAGCGACCGATTGGCGATATCCGTCGCTCACGCTTCCGGCTCGTAATGCGACTGTGGTCGGTTCCGTCGTCCTTGTTGACTCACATTATTTCCACTGTTGAACCAAAATAGAAATGTCCTCTTTGGGTGCCTCTCTCGATTTTGGCATTGGCAACTGGTAGAAGGCCAACCAAGAAAATCTGGTTCTTTGGGAGGATGGCCAATGCCAACGCTGACTATTGAGTATCGTGACGATTCCGAACGCTTGGCCCTGGAGCAAGCCATTGCCTACGTCTCGCAACTTCGGCAAGTTGCGTTGACCGCATCTGACGCAAGACGACGAGACACGACACAAATTTCTACAGAGCTTTCGACGGCGGCGCCGACAATTACCTCACCCAGCCATTCAGCACGGCGGAACTCCTCGCCCGCATCCGCGTCGCGCTTCGTCAATCAGCCAAGATCCCTGGCGAGAAAGCGTCGTCAACGTTCACCTGCCGAGACCTGCGCGTCGATCTGGCTGCTCGACGGATTTTCGTCAATGGCACAAAAATCCATCCAACTCCCCAATCCTCGCTTTTTCGCAAAGGCGTCTTTGCGCGAATAGGCAGAGTCCGTAGAATAAGGTCTGATGCTGGCCTGCGTCGAACGATGTCCAATAGATGAGGCCCTAAGACAAAGGGACAAGGTCAATATACCAAGGTAAAAACCTCACTCGCACCCGTAGCTCAACTGGATAGAGCAATGGTCTTCGGAA
>SIAQ01000045.1 GCA_009697105.1 Gemmataceae bacterium
AGTTCGGTCAGAATCTCTCGTTCGGCATCGGTAAGCCGAACAACATATTTCTTTGGCATCGTTCAACCCTCCATGGTTTGGTTGATCAAACGATGCCAAAAATTGCCCGCATTTGCTACCCCAAGATAGAAGTGTGACGGCGCACTAGTGCTTTGTCAACGCTAAGATATCGGGTTCGAGCCGGAAGCGTAAGCGACGGATGGTTATGCCAGACCGTCGCTTACGCTTTCGGCTCGTAAACCAAACATCCTACATTTAAGCTTTGACAGAGCACTAGGCTCGCCTGAATCTCGTTTTCGACTGCATGAAATGTTACGACGCTCAGCCCGTCTTCAGGTACTGGCGCGTTGGACGAAGCATCGATTCGCGTTCAAGTTTGACGGCGGCGATATCGGCCCAGCGCAGCACCACCGCGCCCCAGGTCAGGCCGCCGCCGAACGCCACGAGCAGCAAGTTCTCGCCAACATCGATTTCGTTGGATTGGATATATTCGGTCAAGGCGATCGGAACAGATGCCGCGCCGGTGTTGCCAAACCGTTCGATGTTGACGAACATCTGCTCCGCGGAAATACCGAGCGCCTCTTGCGCGGCGGTGAGAATGCGTTGATTCGCTTGATGGGCGATGACGGCTCGGATGTCGCGGATCGACAGTTCCGCCTTGGACAAGGCATCTCGTGCCGATTGGGCCATGGCCCGGACCGCGAGCTTAAAAATCTCGTTCCCACGCATGCGAACGGTGTGGGCATTTGCGGCAACAGTCTCTGCGGTGGCAGGCATGGCAGATCCGCCGGCCTCGATAAGCAGCGAGCCTTCGACATCGCCGCGCGAACCGAGCACCGTGCTGAGGACACCTGCGGATTGCGTAGTCGCCTCAACGACGACCGCGGCGGCGCCATCGCCGAAAAGTATGCAGGTAGAGCGATCTTCCCAATTGACGAATCGGCTAAGCGTCTCGCCGGCGACGACGAGCACCCGTTTCGCCCCGCCGGCGCGAATAAATTGGCAGGCCGTCGTCAGTCCATAGATAAACCCCACGCAAGCGGCGTTGATGTCGAACGCACCCGCGTTCGTGGCGCCGAGTCGGCTTTGGATAAGACATGCGGTCGCAGGCAGAAGATAGTCGGGCGTTGTCGTTGTACAGATGACAAGGTCGAGATCGCGAGGATCGAGTTCTGCGTCTTGAAGGGCGCGGCGGGCTGCTATCGTCGCCATCGACGATGTCGTTTCGTCCGGACCCGCGATGTGCCGTTCCCGAATCCCCGTGCGCGAACGGATCCACGCGTCATTGGTATCGATCAGCTTTTCCAGGTCGTGGTTGTCCAGCACCCGACTGGGGCTGTACAATCCACACCCCGTTATGGCGGCGTTGTAGTCCATAGAACCATTCTTCTGGAGACTGACAACGGTTTCGTCAGTCCGTTTTGGCGATGGAACGGTTTCAGCCTTGGCACAATCGCCATTTCCGTGAGAATCACAAACCACCGCGAGCTTCCTTGCGAGAGGGGTGCGAGGAAGGGCTAGTTTATGTTATCGGTCCGTTTGTAACGATTATTTGCTCAATCTGTCTTATTTCTCCCAACTTTCGCACCCGAAGTAAATGAATTTCCCGTCGAATCGAGCTAGGCTGGAATAAGATGAGTCTTCGGCGTAACCGCCAAAGACGCGCCAGCGCATCGATTCGGAACAATCGGTAAAGGCCACGCAAGACGCCGACCGGTGCTCCAATCGGGAGAACGATCATGATGCCGTACTACTTCAAACCCTGCCGAGTTGTTGTCGCTTTCGCGCTGATGCTGTCGATTGCGTCAACGACCATCGCGATTCTGCGGACGGGCGGCGCCAACGAATCGACGCTCTCCGCCGATGAACAGAGTCTGAAGAACGTCGGCATCGGACTGGATCCTGCCAGCCTGCTCGACTATTTCCGTCGCCGAACGCCGTCCACCGAGGGTCAGGCGAAGCTGCAAAAATACGCCCACCAGCTCGACAGCGTTGTTTACATCGTGCGTGCCAAAGCAACGGACGAACTGATCCGGGCGGGTCGCGCCGTCCTGCCGATTCTTCGCGATGTCGTCGAAACTGGCAACGCCGAGACGGCCCGACGGGCGCAATACTGTATCCAGATCATCGAACAGAACACGCGCCCCGCCCTGATCGCCGTCGCCGCCCGCGTGCTCGCTGAACGCAATCCCGAAGGTGCCGCCGAGACTTTGTTCGGCTATATCCCATTCGTCGAGGTCGCCGCCATCGAGGACGTTCGGCAAGCGATGAAGCGCGTTGCTTATATTGACGGTAAGGCCCGCGCGTTCTTTGAATCGCATGCCGGGCTCGACGCCAAACGCCGCGCCGCCGCCGGGTGGATCCTTGCCGGTTCGCGCGAAGCCAAGCAGCGTACGTCCGCCATTGCGCTGCTGCGCGACGAATCGGTGGAAGTTCGCTTCCTCACTGCGTCGGCACTGTTGGCAGCGCGTGAACCCGACGCGGCGCCGGTGTTGATCGCCGTGCTTTCCTCAGGTAACCCCGAGATCGCCTGGCGCGCCGAGGATCTGCTGTTCCGCCTCGCCGGTGAAAATGCACCATCGGTTTGGCTTGACCTTGCCAACGACAACAACGGCGGCAAAGTCCGCGACGCCTGGATTGATTGGTGGAAAGCCAACCACGCCAAGATCAATTGGCCTTCGCTCCAACTCGACGACCAAATCCTTGGCTTCACGCTCGTCTGCGAAAACCAACGCGCCGATGGCTCAGGCCGAATCTACGAAGTCAACGCCGCCGGCCAAATACGCTTCCAATCCCCCGCCACCAACCCAATCGACGCACAGCACCTGCCCGGCGGACGCATCCTCATCGGTGACTCCCGCGCCAGCCTCATCTACGAACTCGACGCCCGCGGCCAAATCGGCTGGAAATACACCGGCATCGCGCCCACCAGTGTGCAACGACTGGCCAACGGCAACACCGTCGTCTCCACCTACCAGAGCATCCTCGAACTCACCCGCGAAGGAAAGACCGTCTTCTCCTACACCACGCAGGGCCACACCTACCAGGCCCGCAAAATCCCCACCGGCAACTATGTCTGGATCGACGCCTGCGGCGAAATCACCGAGATCGACGCCAAGGGTAAACTCATCGCCAAAGTCAAGACCGGCCACGGCCTGGCCTGGGGCAGCGTCGAACGGCTTCGCAACGGCCATTACCTCGTCGCCCTCGGCGGCGTCGGCAAAGTCCAAGAGATCGATCAGCAGGGTAAAGTCCACTGGGAAAAAGGCGTCAACAACCCCAATCGTGCGACCCGCCTCGCCAACGGCAACACGCTCGTCGCCAGCCACGGCGATAGCTGCGTCTACGAGTTCGACGCGCAAGGCCACGAACGCTGGCGCCACCAATGCGCCGGCCGGCCTTTCGCCACCCTCCGCCGCTAACCCCACCAAGCGGAGTGGCCAAGCGCTCTTACACTTTTTTGGCATTTTTTTTGCGATTTTAGGGAGTGTTGGCCACGAAGCCCAGCAAGAGGGGGGCATTTCCCCGTTTAGTGCTCGCACCATCTTACACAATCGCCTTTTTTTTCCAATACCGACTTTGACATCGCCCCCGCTGGCGCGTTACGATGGCAAAAACACCCCGCCAAGTCCGCAGGCGACCAAGGAGCCTGCCTGGGTCGCCCACACGCAAAAACGTGGCTAACATTCACTCGTCAGCCGATCCAAGAATCTGCTTGAAACGTATGCTTGCAAGGGGATAATAAGAGCCGAGCGCGGATTCAGTGTCTATAAAAAACTGCGCCTGCGGTTCAGCTCAACCAGATATTATCCGTAGGCAATCGCACGAGCAGAATCGCTTACACGCGGAGCACTACGGATAAAATCCTTAACGTTCGGCAGCACGGGAACGTCATTTGAAATCCATACCCTCACTCTTGCCGGAACCGCGAAGTTTTATCGGGACGGCAATCATGATCGGCGCGATCACGGCCCTTCCGTTTGCTATCGGATGGTCTTGGCTGTTCGCTGTAATGCAGAATCGCTCGTTCGGCGAGATACTTCCGATCGGCCTCGGTTGCGGGGGCTTCTTTGACGCCACCGCCAAAAGATGATTTCCGAGGCTGAAGCGTAAGCGAGGCGGCCTGAATGCCTCGCTTACGCTTCAGCCGCCGACGGAAAATTGCCTTTTGTCGGTCGCGACTTCTTTGGGCTGTTCTTTGGTTTAACGAGGGCTTTCTTTTTCAAAAGAGAAACGGCCAACATTGACGCGATCGACAAAAGTCACTTTACGAGCCGGAAGCGTAAGCGACGGACTGGAGAAATTCGTCGTTTACGCTTCCGGCTCGTACTTTTGTCGGTCGCGTCGACATTGAGTTTGCCGACAAGAAAGGGTTTGTTGCGGGTCTGAATGTATACCTTGAACGGCTAGACTTGTCCGATTTATTGAACGGTGGCACAGGCATTCCTGTCTGTGCTTGGGGTTTACACAGACAAGAATGTCTGTGCCACCGATGCGACAATTCAAACCGCGTGAAGTATACACAAGAGTGCGTTCCCAAACGGGCGTTTGGGAACGAGGAAATTCCCGATAACATTATTTCTCTCGTTAACTCGCTCAACCAAACTCGGTTCCTGTAGTTCTCCAGGTTTGATACCGAAAAAACATCCCGCATAGTGAGGCTGGCCCGATCATGAATACCGATCGTTCGCACGAAGGTCCAAAGATCAACACGATCGATCGCCTACCCTACCTGCTCATTGGCGTCGCGCTCGTGTGCGTGAAGTTCGCCATTGATTGGACGATTGCGTCACAGGCGTTCGGGCGCTCCTGGTCGCCGTTGAACTATCTCATTTGGCCAGATGATCGGGTGCTGCGGATACTCGATATGGGCGACCCGGAGCGAGAGTTTTCAGTCGCATTGGCGTTTGCGTCGCTGCCCTTCATCTTGGCCGGGGTGTATTTGACGTTGCGTCGGCTGCGGTCGGCGGACTTGCACGCGGGATTAATTCTGCTATTCTTCGTGCCGCTGGTGAACCTCCTCCTATTCGCGATTCTGTTAGTCTTACCGACGCGCAGGTTCAGGCCGGTGTTGGAACGAATCGACTCGCCGGATGCCTGGCCGACGCTCGATCCCGCGTTCGAGACTTCGATTACCGACGCAGCGCCCAAACCCACGCCGTCGGTCGTTGAGCCGATGCGCAGATGGCACCGCAGCATTGTGCTGGAGAGCTATTGGCGCAGCGGCCTGGTAGCGCTGCTGGTCAGCGTGCCGCTCGTGGTGCTTGGCGTCGCGCTCGGCGCGCAGGTACTGCACAGCTACGGTTTTAGTTTGTTTCTTGGCGCTCCGTTCGCGCTCGGCATGATCTCGGTATTGGTGTTCGGGTTCTCTTGGCCAAAACCGTTCGCTGCCTGCATGGCTGTCGCGATGGTGGCTACGGCGCTCGTTGGCGCCGGACTGTTACTCGTCGCTCTGGAAGGTGCCATTTGTCTCATCATGGCGGCACCGATCGGTTTCTTCCTCGCCTATCTTGGCGCGTTCGTCGGCTATGCCATTCAATCGCGGCCCTGGCTGAGCGATCACGCCGCATCGGTCCTGCTGCTCTTGGTACTGATGCTGCCGGCGCTGATGGCGGCGGAATCGGCGAATGAACCGGAGCCGGCGATTCGTGCGGTAGAAACCGAAGTGATTATTGACGCTCCGCCAAGCCAGGTCTGGCGATACGTTATCGCGTTTCCACCGTTGGATGAGCCGGACGATTGGTTCTTCCGCACCGGCGTCGCCTACCCGCAGCGTGCGGAAATCGACGGCACGGGCGTCGGAGCCATCCGCCGTTGCGTCTTCTCGACGGGGACGTTCGTCGAGCCAATCGATGTTTGGGACGAACCTCGGCTGCTACGTTTCCGAGTCACCAAACAGCCCGATCCGATGAGCGAATGGAGCCCGTACGACATTCATCCCGCGCATCTCGACCATTACCTGTCGAGCCAAAAAGGCCAATTCGCGCTCGAAGAATTGCCCGACGGCAAGACGCGCCTTGTCGGTACAACGTGGTACAGCAATCGCATGTGGCCGGCGGCGTATTGGCATCTCTGGTCGGACTACATCATCCACCGCATTCACGGGCGAGTGCTGACGCACATTCAAACCCTGGCTGAGAAAGAGTTCCCGCCATAAATGGCGGGCTATATGGGTAGCTCAGTTCACCACCTCTTCCACCATCTCCGCGTCGGGGATCGCTGCCGAGGCGGCGTCGTACCAGTCGTCGAGAAACGTGATGCGCGAGCGGTCGCGCATCGCCTTGTTCGCGGTCAGCGCCATGATCGCATCGGCCATCGCGCCGCGGCCGTCGCAGCGAGGCTTCAGCGTTTCGCGGTCGGTTTCCATGCCCTGGTTCAACATGCGGATGCAATAAGCGAGATGCTCCATCTCTTCGCGATAGCCTCGGCTCGGGGCGTTTTGGCCGATGGCGTTTTGGCCTGTCGCCGCCTGGGCGCCGCGGGCGCCGGGAGCGTCGGTGGACGATGACGCATCGATAACCGCTGCTCGCCCGCCAGTGGAGGTGGCGGTGACTTCGGTGTTGCGTCCCGTGCCGCCGCTGATGCCGTAGAGGTAGGCGTTCTGTTCCATCTCGACGACGAGCGTGCCTTTGGAACCCATAACGCATTCGCCGTAGGGCTCGAAGCCGTTGGTGCTGATGGAGGAATAGGTGACGGTGATGATGTCGTTATTGCGCGAGGCGGCGTTCTCGCGGACGAAGTTCGGGCCGGGGAACTCGAAGATGCAGTAGACGTGATCTTCGACTTCGCGGTTATCGGTGTAGAAGTGCTTGCCACCGACGGCGGTGACGGACAGGGGCCGGCGTTTGCCCAGGAAGATGCTGCACGCATCGAGCTGATGGCTGCCAAGCTCGGCCATGAGCCCGCCGCCGGTGCGGTTGAAAAGCCGCCAGCGGACGAGTTCTTCCATGCTCTTGTAATAATGCTGCGGGCGGATGTTTGCTTCGAGTTCGGCCTTGTCGTCGGCTGGGATGATCGGATACCAGCTATCGAGCATCGGTCGTTGAACGCGCGTGGCAGCGTCGGGATTCGGGCGAACGTTTTGGCGGTGCCACAGGGCGCGGATGTGTTTGATGTCGCCCAGCGCGCCGTTTTGCACCATCTCGTTGGCGTGAGCATAGAGCATGCTGTAATGGCGTTGATGCCCGATCGACAGCAGTTTGCCGGTGCGGTCGGCAACTTGAATCATGCGTTTGCATTGGTTGATATTCCACGCCATCAACTTTTCGCATAGCACGTGCTTGCCAGCTTCCAATGCCTGGATCGACGCTTCAGCATGTAGATGCAACGGCAACGCGATGACGACCATCTCGATTTCGGGATCGGCAAGCAGATCGCGGTAGTTGTCGTATCGTCGCAGCTGATTCGGGGCGTCGTTGCCGTAATGATACTTGAAGCCCCGGCGTGGGCTGTTGGCGTTGGTGCGTTTTTCGTCTTCGAAGATGCGCCGGCGATTGCTGGGGCGGATGTCGCTGTAGGCGACGAACTTGACAAAGTCGGGGTTGTGCTCGCCGACGAGGACGCCGCCTTCGTCACCGCAACCGATGATGCCGGCCTTGACCGGCCTCATACGCGGGAAGTCGTGCGAGCGGTAGCCGAAGTAAGCCGCCGCCGAGACCGGCACGGTCGCGCCGGCGGCGATGAGGCCCTGCATGAAGCGTCGGCGATTGACGCCATCGCGCTCATGAGCCTGCTGGTCGGCCTCGGCGAGTTTACCAACGGCACGATTGAAGTTTGTTTTGCCAAGCTCTTTTTGTTCCGGGGTCATATCGAGAGACATGGGGATCTCCAGGTTGGTTTTGAATTGTTTAGCCGCTCGTCTGTGGCGAGCGTGAACTGCAATTGCATGTACATCATCGCGTTCGCCACAGGCAAGCGGCTAAACGGTTTTCAGTTTGCAGCACGTCATCGCCAGCAGCGCGTCGAGACCGGCCCATCGACCGGTCGGGAGGCACGCCAGCGCTGCCAGGGCGATTACTTCGATCAGCGTCTTGTTGATGAAGATGTAATGCCCTTCGAGCCGAGGACTCTCCGGATACCCCGGAATCGCCGGCATCGCGAGGTAGAACGACAACAGCAGCGTCGCCAGCACGCCAGCCGACACGCGCGATAACAATCCCAGCAGCATGCACGTGCCGAACACGACGAGCGACGTTTTTACGAGCAGGTCGGAATATTCCAGCATGCCCCAGGAACGCAGCCGCATCCCGGGCGATTCGGGCATCGGCAGGGCTTGCTGCTCTTTCGTCAGCAGGTCCTTCTTCAGTGCTTCCTTGAAGCTGGCCGTCTCGTCGGCGATCGTCTTGGCGAAGCCTGCCCGCCATTTCGCGAGGTCGGCCTTGGCCGACTTCCAGTCGGCGTGTACCGTCGTATCCTTGGTCGGCATGCGTGCTTCCACATCGACGACGATTTTCTGCAAACGCTCATGTTCGGCGAGCCGTTGTTTGATCGTCATTTCCAGCTTGTATTCGGGCGGATACGGCGAAATCTTGGTCACGAGTTCCGCCTTGCTCGCGAAGTTCGACAGCGTGTCGCTCTTGCGCTGGTCGATGATCGTTTCCATGCGAATTCGCTTATCGGACTCCAGTTCATGAAACGTGGCAAAGACATCTGCGTAGTCGCGCCATTCGCGTTCGAGCCGAGCGGGAAACTGTTTCTCGGCCCCGTCGTTGATCTTCTCCAGTAGGCGATCACCTGCGAGGTAGCGGAAGAAGCCGGAGAACGGCCCGACAGACTCGCGCAGATAGGCTTCGCTGGACCAGGTCGCTGCAGTGAATTTGTCTAGCCCTTCGATGAGGCAATGCCAACCGATGCCGAGCCGAAGGGCGACGAGGAAGAACAGGGCCGCTTTGTTCGCCGGCGCGCCGTCGGTGGGATTCGCGGGCCGACGGCGTAGGGAAATCGTCGTAAGGATGATTCCCATGCCAAACAGCAGGAGCAGAATGCCGTAGTAGAAGGTTGTGCTCATGTAATGAGGGTTCGCGTGTTTAATCTAAAAATCAGGTTCACAATTTCATCATAAGCGCCGGCGAGCGCGGCTCCAATGGGAAAGTGGCAAAAATAGATTCCGCTTGACGTTTAGCGCTCGCGCGGCGCCGTGCGAGCGCTAAACGTCAACACGTCACTTTCACGGTTCCGCGAGTGGGCGTTTGCGGCCGTCCTCCAATAACTGCCATTCGCCAGTATTCGGATCGAGCGAAAGTTTCTCGCCGCCGTTGGCGGTCAGCAACGCACGCAGCGTTTGCCGCGACATATCCGGTAACAGTCGGCGGATCGCGCAATCCATCATCGCCACGGCGGGATCGACATATCGGCTGCTGATGCCGTTCTTGCTCTTCAACGTGAAATCCATGTCGGCGAAATTCAGATCGCGTGGCTCCATCCAGTGTACGTTGGCACCGACGTTCTCGACGATCAGGATCGTGTTACTCGAACCGTCGGTTACATCCGCCCACTTCATCCCTTCGTTGGGCCGCCAAACCGTCTCCGGCCCGACCACGGCGAGGTAATTCGTCGTCGTGTTTCCCGGGCGTTCTATCGCGGACAGTTTGAAATGCGCTGGCATGCGGCCCGCGAGCTTGCGATTGTTCGGGCCATCCCACGGCTCGTCGAAACGGTATGCGTTGTACAACTCAACTTGATCGATATAGGGCAAAATCAGTATACGCCAACTGTGCATCGGCTTGCCATTCTTGTCGGCAATGTACGCCGGCGGCATGCTCTTCTTCGCATCATGGTAACTGGCGACCGCCAGGGAAAGCTGTTTGAGGTTTCAGGTGTCCTGCGCCCGTGCGGCACCATCACGGTTCTTCATCATCGCATCGATAATCAGGATAACAGGCGTTCCAGGTATTCCCACGGCGAGGATCCAGAACACGATTTTTCCGACGTGGCGGCGGGACATGGTTGCACCTCGAATGAATAATGTCATAAGCCCAGAGGTGAGGTACTCCGAACCTCTGGGATAATTGATGGATATCCCAAGGGTTCGGAGTACCTCACCCATGGGCTTGCGGCTATTTGTTAAACGCCGACTTCTCCTCACGGTACACGATCGTCCACGGGTCGTTGGTCTCCACCTGCCAGGCTCGCAGGCGCTCACGCAGGTCGCTCAGCGTTTTCGACTGATCGGCGTCCGCGGCGAGGTTCTTTAGTTCGTTCGGGTCGGTTGACAGGTCGTACAGCTCTTCCTTCGGCCGATGCAAATACGCGGCCACGCTGCGTTCGCCCATCATCTTCACCTTGCTCGTGCGGATGTACTGCCAGCTGGGCGAACCCCACAGGTCGGACGCGAACGGGAACGCCTTCTCGTGATCGAGGTTCGCGATGAGCTTGTACTTCTGCGTCACAATCGTCCGCATCGGGTAGTACATCGTGATCTCGTGGAACTGATGCGAGCCGAACACGGCATCGCGTCCTTTGTCATCGTCGCCTTTCGCGATCGGCATCAGCGACTTGCCGATGAGCTTCGTCTGCTTGTAGCTCGGCACCTTCGCGCCGGCGGTTTCGAGAATTGTCGGCGTGAGGTCGATGTAGCTGGCGAGCGCATTGCTCGTGCGGCCCGGCGGCAGGCCCGGCCCGGCCATGATGAGCGGCAGATGGATGCCCGATGCGTACAGCGTCGTCTTCGCGCCGGGGAACGGCGGGCCGTTGTCGCTGATGAAAATAATGAGCGTGTCGTCGAGTTGCCCGGCCTCGCGCAATGTGTCAATGATTAGGCCGACGCCGCGATCCATTCGGCTGATCGATTGCAGGTACTCGGCCCAATCCTGGCGAGATGCGGGACTGTCGGGCAGGTAGTACGGCAGCTTGATGGTGGCGTGGTCGTACTTGACTTCCTTGGGATCGCCGGCGAACGGTTCGTTGCCAAACCCCTTCGCCGCCCGATGTGGATCTTGAAATCCGACGACGAGGAAGAATGGCTTCTTGTCGCTGTCCTTGATGAACTGCTTGGCGTTCTGGGCGAAGGCGTGCGGATCACGGCCCTTGGTCTTGGTCGTCAGGCGATCCCACTGAAACGACGAGTCCGGCCCTGTGTGGAACTTGCCGATCAGACCGGTGTAGTAGCCGACGGCACGCAGCAAATTCGGCAAGCCTTGCACCCAGGGATAGCATTCTTGTTTATGCGTCGCATGTTGCAGACCGTACTGCCCGTTTTGATGCGTATAGAGACCGGTATAGATGCTCGCCCGGCTCGGACTGCACGAGGCGACCGTCGAGTAGGCGCGGGTGAAACACACGCCACGCTTGGCCAGCGCGTCGAGGTTCGGCGTCTTGATGTTGGCGTTGCCGTAGCAGCCAAGCAGCATGCCGAGATCGTCGGCGACGATGAGAACGACGTTCTTCGCCTTCGCCTGAGCATGGATGTTTGTCGGCAGCAGGAACAGCGCGGCGATGACGAGAATGGAGAGGATGGGTTTCATGAGTTGGCCTCGAGTTGGATGAGTCAGTTGGAGAAAATGTAACGATTTCACGGCGGAAGGGCACGTGGAATTTTCCGCTTGCGGCTTAGCGCTCGCATGGCGCTTGCTGAGCGCTAAGCCGCAAGCGGCGGTCACGGTGGTCGATACCGCCAAGCCCGCTAACATAACGCTATGTTGCCAATCATTCCCGCGACGGTTATCGGTAGCTGGTCGTTTCCCGGCTGGTATGCCAAGTTCTGCGACGACGTGCGGCGTAACCCCGAGCTTTTCGGCCCGGACGACCGCGACGAAGCGTTGCGCGATGCCGTGCGGCTCGCGATCGACGATCAGCTTCGCGCCGGGGCGGACATCATTACCGATGGCGAAATGCGGCGCGTCGATTTTAACCTCGGCTTTTACGATTATCTCGCTGGTCTGAAGGCCCTGCCGACGAATCGAATCTGGGGAGCACCGGCCCACGATCAACGCAGTCGCTATGTCTGCGAAGGCGTGCTCGAGGCTCCGAACGGTCTCGGGTTGGTCGAGGAGTATCGCCGGCTTCGCCTTTGGACGATGGCGCCGGTGAAGGTTCCCGTGCCTGGGCCGTTCACACTTGCGGGCTGCATCCAAGGCGGTGATGTGTACCCCGACCGCGACGCCGTGGCTGAGGCGCTGCTGCCAATCGTCAACGCCGAGATGCGGCTGCTGGTCGAGGCCGGCGTCGATTTCATCCAACTCGACGAACCGAGCTTTGCGTGTCATCCCCATGAGCCTGAGCAATTCCTTGACATCATCGCTCGCACCGTCAGTGGCGTGAACGCAAAGATCAGCATGCACATGTGCTTCGGCAACTTTCGCGGCCGGGCGGTCGGCTGGCGCAGTTATGCCCCGCTGTTTCCGCATCTTGGCAAGGCGACGATTCATCAGCTCGCCCTCGAATTCGCGAGCCGAGAGATGGCGGAGATCGAGTTGCTCAAACAGATACCGGCGCCGATGGAGGTTGCGGTTGGGCTGGTCGATGTGAAAAATACTTGGATCGAACCGCCGGAACTGGTTGCTCTACGGCTGCGCGAGACGCTAAAATACATTGACGCCGAGCGCGTTCATGTGACGCCCGATTGCGGCTTTTCGCAGACGGCCCGGCATGTCGCCCAACGCAAACTGACAGCGATGGTCGATGGCGTGAAGATCGTACGGCGCGAGTTGGGATGAATCGCCGGTATTCTGGTTCCCAAACTCCTGTTTGGGAACCCACGTCCTCGAAACTCCGTTTCGCGGACCACCGAATCGCATGAATCCTAAGCGGCGAAACAGAGTTTCCTGAATGCCCGTTCCCAAACAGGAGTTTGGGAACAAGAACTAGCGATTTCAAGGATCATCACCATGACCGACCCTTACCTCGCCATCCGTGTCGTCATGATGCCGCGCGACACCAATCCGCTGGGGTCGATCTTTGGCGGCGTGATCCTGTCGCACATCGATTCCGCCGGTGCGATCGGCGCCCGGCACGAGATTGCGAAGGCGGGCGGACCGTTGCCTTTTCTCGTCACGGTGGCGATCAACCGCGTCGAGTTCAAGCAGCCCGTGCTCGTTGGCGATGTCGTGAGCTTTCGGACGCACCTGGTCAAAGTGGGGCGAACGTCGATTACGATGAACGTCGCCGTCGATGCCGAGCGCGGCGTGGAGATTTTGCAAGTGACGGAAGCCGAGTTGGTCTATGTCGGTATCGATGAACATGATCGCACGCCAAAGTCGTTGTTGTTGGACACCAAATAATCGAATTTTCAGCATTGCCGCTTGCGGCTTAGCGCTCAACAGATATCATCCGAGCGCTAAGCCGCCAGCGGCAATGCTGAAATTGCAGAATGATTTCGCAGTGTGACGGAGAAACCCCATGTCCTTCACCAGTATGCACCTGTACTATGACGATGTCGAGATCGGCCAGGAATGGGAGTCGGTCGGACGCACCGTGACGCAGACCGATATCGTCAACTTCGCGGGGCTGTCGGGCGATTTCAATCCGATCCACATCGATCACGAGTTTTGCAAAACGACCCCGTTCCGCGAGCCGATCGCGCACGGCCTGCTCGTCTTTTCGATTAGCACCGGCCTCGGATTGATGGCCCCGCCGATGCGCACGTTGGCGTTTGTGTCCATCAAGGAATGGAAGTTCGTCGAACCTGTCTACATCGGCGACACGATCCACGTGCGCGTCAAGATTATCGAGAAGGAAGAGCGCTCCCGAGGCCGACGCGGCCTAATCACCTGGCTGCGCACCGTCGTCAACCAGAAAGGCAAAACCGTCGCGGAAGGCCTCACCGTCACCCTCGTCGAAGGCCGAAGAGGCAGGGGCCAGGAGGCCGGGGTCGGGAGACAGGAGTCAGGAGTCGGGAGTCAGGAATCAGGAATCAGGGATCGGGAATCAGGGGTCGGGAATCAGGAATCAGGGGTCGGCACGTAGGCTATCGGATAACACCGGCTGCGCTCAGTATTCACCAAGGACTAAGGACCAAGGACTAAGAACTAATGACGATAAGGATACGCTTCGCACCCAGCCCCACGGGTTACCTTCACATCGGCGGGGTTCGCACTGCGCTGTTCTGTTGGCTCTACGCCCGTCGGCATGGCGGGCAATTCATCCTGCGCATCGATGACACCGACGCCGAACGCAACCGCCCCGAAGCGCTGCAGCCGATCCTCGACGGTTTCAAATGGCTCGGCATCACCTGGGACGAAGGCCCCGAAGTCGGCGGACCGCATGGCCCTTACTTCCAGGCCCAACGCGGTCAACTCTACCGCGATGCTGTCATGAAATTGCTGGAGACCGGCAAGGCGTACCCCTGCTATATGACCAAGGAAGAGATCGACGGATTACGCAAAGACGCCGAAGCGAACAAAGCCTCATACGTGCATCGTGGCCGGGATCGCGATCTGTCGCCCGCCGATGCCGTGCGCATGTTCCGCGAGAAGCCGGCATCGGTTCGGCTCAAAGTCGCCGCCGATCAGGTCGTCGTCATCGACGATCAAATCTGCGGCAAAGTCGAAGTACAGACCAATACGATCAGCGATCCGGTCATCGCCCGATCCGATGGCAGCGCGCTGTACAACTTCGCGACTGTGGTTGACGATGTTGCCATGAACATCACCCATATCATCCGCGCGAAGGAACATTTGTCGAACACGCCGGTGCAAGTGCTTGTGTATGAGGCGATGGGCGTGAAGCCGCCCATCTTCGCGCATGTGCCTGTCGTCAACGCGCCGAACTCGAACAAGAAGCTCAGCAAGCGCGACGCGCACAAGTTCGTCACGCCCGAGGTCATCGCGGCTCTGCGCGGCGTGCATGCCGTGCCTGCGGAGTGGACCGATGAGCAGATCAAGAAGAACGAGAGCTTGAATCCCGTGATGGTCGAATTCTACCGCGTCATGGGTTACCTGCCCGAAGGAGTCATCAACTATCTCGGTCGGCTTGGCTGGTCGCTCGATGACAAGACCGAGATCATCCCGATCGAGACGATGCGCGCGAACTTCGGCTTCGAGCGCATCAACAGTTCGTCGGCGAGTTTCGACCCGGCCAAGATGCTCTGGGTCGCTTCGGAGTACACGAAGGTTGCTTCGCTGGATCGCAAGATCGAGGGCGTCATCCCGGTCTTGCAGCGTGCGGGGTTGCTGGGCGACGCCGTCGATCGCGACAAGGTCGGCAAGGTCGTGCTGGCGTGCGGCGATCGGCTGAAGATTTTCGCCGACGTGCTGAACTATGCCGCGTTCTTCTTCCGCGACCCGCAGTACGATGCGAAAGCGGTGAAGCAGCGCTTACACAAGGAAGGCATCCCCGAGGCACTGCGCGAGTTCGCCGAGGTATTGAAGACGACGGAACCGTTCGACGTGCCGACGCTGGAGGCCAAACTGGCGACGTTCAGCGAGGCGAAGCAGCTGAAGGCCGGTGACCTCAACCACGCCATGCGCGTCGCCATCACGGGCGTAATGGTCGGGCCAGGCGTGTTCGAGTGCCTGGTGATCCTCGGCAAGGACGAGACGCTGCGACGGATTGACGTGGTGTTGCAGTTGCTGCGAACATAAAACAGCTCAAGCCCGCAAGCGAGCGCAGCGAGCTTGCGGGGGTCAACCACCCGCACCCCGCAAGCTCGCTGCGCTCGCTTGCGGGCTTGGAAAAACATCCTTCATGCCACGCGAATTTCAGCTCTGCGGACTCGGTAACGCCATCGTTGACATCTTCCTCGAAGTCAACGACAGCGAATTTCAACAACTCAACTTCGAGCGCGGCACCATGTGCCTCGTCGATATCAACGAGCAAAAGCAGCTTCTCGCTCGCTACCAGAAGAACGAGCCGAAACTCGTCTCCGGCGGGTCCGTCGCCAACTCCACCATCGCCTTCAGCCAACTCGGCGGCGATGCGGCCTTCATCGGCTGCGTCGGCGATGACCGCTACGGACTCTTTTACGCCAGTGAGTTCGAGGAGCTCGGCATCGACATCGGCAACCCGATCATCGTCAACGAAGCGACCGGAACCTGCGTCTGTATCATCACGCCCGATGCCGAGCGTACCATGCGCACCAGTCTCGCCGTTTCCAGCCATCTCGCCGCCCGACATGTGGACGAGCGCCGAATCCAGAACAGCGATTGGCTGTTCATCGAAGGCTACGTCTTCGCCAATCCCGAGACCGGCCAAACCGCCATCCGCGAAGCGATTCGGCTCGCCAAGAAGCATGGCACCAAGATCGCCGTCACCTGCTCCGATGCGTTCGTCCCCGCCGTCTTCGGCGACGCGCTGCGTGAGGCCATCGCCCAGGCCGACCTGTTCTTCTGCAACGAAAGCGAAGCCTGCGCCGTCGCCCAAACGCCAACCGCGGAGGAAGCATTCGCCAAGCTCAAGCAAACCATCCCCTCCGTCGTCGTGACGTATGGCCCCAAGGGCGTGTTCATCCGCCATGCCGGCGTCGAGGCCCACATCCCGGCGGTTCCCTCCGAGCCCAAAGACCTCACCGGCGCGGGCGACATGCTTGCCGGCGCTTTCCTCTTCGGCATCACGCATGGCCTCGCCCCGGAAAAAGCCGCGAAGGCCGCTTGCTACCTCGCACATAAAGTCATCAGCCAGGTCGGCGCTCGGTTGCATCACGGCACGAAACAGTATTGGGAAGAAGGTATGGCGAAGGTATAAGGATGAACGACGCGGTATAGATTTCCGTCAACTTCGTTTTGACGATCCGGGTGATGCCGTAATCTTGACGACACCGACAAAAGTACGAGCCGGAAGCGTAAGCGACGGATTTCTCCAGTCCGTCGCTTACGCTTCAGCCTCGGAAATTCAGATTCGTCGGTGGCGTCAATCTTTGGCCCAAAGGTCCGCAACAAGAAAGCCCAGGGCAGAGCGAACGCTCCGCCCTGGGCTTTCTTGTTTTCGCACCGTGGGTGCTCCGCGAGTCTTGACCGCGCCACGTTGTACTTCGAGCGGATGAATTTGTCCGGTCAGAGCCTGAGCGCCAGCGAAGGGTCGCGCACGGCTAAAATGCAGGATGCTTGGTTTACGAGCCGGAAGCGTAAGCGACGGATTGGCATAACCATCCGTCGCTTACGCTTCCGGCTCGTACCCGGGATCCTGGCGTCTACTTCACCTTGCTGATGCTCAGGCTGGTCGGTTCGGCGGTAATCTTCAGCCGGGGGATAGTGATACATCCACCAGTGTCGGCTCGGACCTCTCCGTTGGATGTGCCGAAGGTCCAGCGCACCATGGTCCCGGGGGCGACCCGCAGCGTTTGCAGCCGGCGCAAGCTGACGTCGACGGTCGCTTCCGTTGGGATCTTGAATGTTGTCTTGAGCTCAGCCGGCTTGACCAGAAACAGCGATGTTTCGATCGTGTCCGGCGTGTCACGCATGTTTTTCCAGCGGAAGAACGCGTTGATCTGGCCCGCTTTCTTATCGGTGAGTTGATTCGGCCATGGCAGCGGGTCGTTAGTCGAGGCATCTGCGAACACCGGATAGGACTCGTTTTTCTTGACGCTTAGCCAGTCGAACGAATCGATCAGGTCATTCACCTTCATGATGTTCGCGTGGTTATTCGCATGGCCGAACGGCCCCCAATAAAGGATGAGCGGATACTTTCGCTCGAACATGGTCTTGACGAAGGCGTCGTGGCCTCGGGACCACCCGTCGTTTTGGGCGGAATAGTCAACGACGATCGGAGGGTCGGGAAGCTTTACGTCCGCCGGCAGTTTCTGCGGCGGGAAGTACATCCGGTTTGAAACATGTTTGACCTCGGCGGGAACGTTTGCCTTGATCGCGGCGAAGACATCGCCGTGGCGGATGCCGATGCCCAGAGTGCCGCTCCCACCCATGGAATTGCCGCACAGATAGACGCGGTTCTCATCGATGCCGTATTGCTTGATCACCCAGAGTACCGTGTCCATCACGCGTTTATCCGTAGGGCTGACCTCGGCGCCAGGGTACTTGTTGATGCCCCACCACCAGTCGCCTTTGTTGGCCCGGCAATCGAGGTAGAGCGCAAAGAAGTCTTGGGGAGCATGGTAGATGTCGTGGTTGCCGATCTTGGTCGTGCAGGCCAGGCACGAGTGAACGTCATGCCCCGCGGAATGCAGGACCACATAGAGCGGGGCATTCGATCTTGCCTGTTTCGGATGGAGCACCAGGAATGTATCGCGTTGAGGCTCTGCATAGCCCCATTCTTTCCTGTTCCCATGCTTGAAGACGTGCAGTTTTCGCCCCGTAAATTCCGATTCCTTTTGTTTTTCCGGAGGCCAATTAGCGTCCTGAGCGCCGGCCGTCGTTATAACTACGAAAACAATACTCAGGGCGATGATAGGTTTCTGCATGGCGGTCTCCGATTTCCGGACGATAAGGCAACGTATTAAGATGGTGTATTCAAACGGAACCGCATTGAATAGTGAATGGTCGCTCGGTTCAACGTCGGGATTGAGCGTGGATTCGTCGTTGCGGCTATGGCTCGACGATGCGCACGGCTGTTGTGGGCAGCCAGCCGATTTCGTCTGTGCTGAGGGCGATCTGCAACCAGTCGCCGCGTTTGTGGAGGATTCGCGTTTCGAGGCCACGCGCAAGCGTGGGAACGGTTGCGTGTTGGGGGTAGGCGGCGCCGTTGCCTTTGCGGAACGGTGTATTCTCGATGACGACAGCGACGGGAATCGCGCGATCGGATCGCTGGCGCTCCATGGCAAACCAAAAGGCGACAGTGAAAACGATCGTCGCCACCGAGCCGGCGACGATCAGGCCGATGGCGCGGCGGGTTCGAGACCGTTGCCAGGCCACCAACGCGACGCAGACGAGCAGGTACGAACCGATGCTGAGCCACCAACACTTTCGGACGGTCAAGCGCGGGAGCCAGGTGGGCCAGCGGTCGGCCGGTAGCCGGCCTTGGCCATCGGGCGGCAGCAATACCTTGGCACGCAGTTCGGCGAGATGGCGGCGCATAGTGGCGTCGTCCGGCGCGAATGTCAGCCCCATCTGGTACGCCCAGATCGCCTCCGGCCAGCGATCGGCCAACGTAAGAGCGTTGCCTAGGGAACGGTAAAGGTCGGCGTTGCGGTTGCCGGCTTCGTGTAATTTGAAATAAGCATCCGCGGCGGCGGTGAAGTGTTGCCTCGCCAGGAGAATGCGATGTTTGTTGCGCAGGCCGGCATCGAATTCCTCCGTCGCCAGTGCCGCCAGCGCTTCATCGCGCGGCATCTTTGCCCACGTCGAAGCAGGTACGCCAAGCGCGATCGCCAGGCCGATCAGGATTGCGCGCATCGGTCGGCCTCCAGTGCGTTGATAAGCGTCACCGCAAGAGTCAGCGATGGTTGTCGATCCGCGGACGACATACCAGCGAATCGTCCGGCATCGCGGGCAGCGAAGAAGCGTTCCGCCGCCGCGCACGATGCCAAAGTGAATCCGCGCCGCTTCAAGAAATCGAAGACCTCCGGCGGCGTGGGATCGCGCGGAACGAAATCGAAGCGCTCGGCGAGGTATTGGACCGCAATCTCGTGAGGATCATCGTTTCCGCCTTGCAGCAACGACACGGCTTTCGGAGCTGCCCATCGGCGAATTCGTATCGCACGCTCGGCATCGCTCGGGAACCAACGCCGCCAGGCCAAAACGAAAATGCCGCACAGGATCGGCGGCAGTGTGAGCGCGAGCGCGACGTCGCCAGCGGAAATCGCGAACGGTGCCGAATGCCCAATCACGGCAGACGCTGGCGGCACAACGTAGTAAGTCTCGGGCAGGTCCAACGCGCGAATTTCGATATCGCTCGGCGCCTCGCGTTTGGCTTTCACCGTGAGCGAAATCGATGGCGCAAAGATGGGAACATATTTTCGCTTGCCGGGCGATTTCGGGTTGTAGTACCAGAGCGTGATACCGTCGATTTCTTTGACCTTGTCGTGCTTGGGCTTGAGCCGATAGACGAAGACCCAGGTGTTGGAATTGCGTTCAATGCGATGCTCGTCGCGTAGTTCCTGAATGTAGAAATCGGCTTCAAACGATTCAGGAAAAAGTTTGAGGTGCTTGCGATGCGGCTCATACTTCGCAGGACCTATGCCCGCTAGGATGATGCGCAGCGTGATCGGTTCCTCGACATGCGCATCGGTCGGGCTTGCTTCGACGCGCATGGTCCAGACGCCGACGAGGTTGCTGAAATCAACCGGACGATCGGCGACGGGCGGCTCGTCGCTCGCCGTTTGCGCGGTGCCCGCGGTTGGCGGCCACGCGATCAAGAACAACAGGGCCACATGGCGCATGGGCGTCACCAGTCCTTCGTCATGAGCCGATCCGGGCCGAGGGGAGGGTGGAGGTTCCGCCGCGCCGCGGTGATGCGGCGGGCCAGATCGTCGAGCGTGCGCTCGGCGTCTTCGGAGGTCAGCTTACGGACGGCGTCGGTGTCGGGCAGCACCTGCACCCTGCCGGCTTGCAGTTTGTCAGACGGTTTACCCGGCTTCCACACGATGTTGTCGGCCGATTTTTTTTTCGTCGGATCGGGTTCGATGGGAACGTAGCGATCCTGCTTGCCGGCACCGTTTTTCGGCTCGTCGGGCGGATCCTTCGGAACGTTGGGATTTTTCATATCGTGCTTGGGATCGCGTTCCTTGGGCCTGGCCTTCAACCATCGAAGCTGGGCGATTTCGAGATTATGTCGTGCACTCGAACGAAGCCCTTCGGAAAGATTCGGCTGGGCGAGGCAGGCGCGGTAAGCGTTTACCGCATCGGCAAGTTCGTCGGCCCGGCCATGGGCGTCGTTCATCAATGCGTTGCCGAGGTCAAACCAGGCGCGGGCACGCCGAGTCTGTGGAGCCTCGGCGTCATCCAATGCCTGGCGGAAACAGACGATGGCGTCGCGATGTTTCCCAAGGCGGTACAGACACGCCGCCTTGTTGAACGCGACCAAGCCAGGGTCCTTCGTCTTCGCCTCGGCCTGTTCGTAAAGCTGGATCGCCTCCTCATATTTCTCCTGGGCAAAGGCATCGTTGCCCTGACGTATCAATGCCTCAATCTCTGGTCCGGGCGCGGCACTGATGCAGAGCATCGCGAGTAGACTGGCGGCGACGGCGCCGAACCGCTTCGACAATCGCATCGTCAAATTAGGCACAGGATTCGTTTGAGCGATAGACCGTGGGCCTTCGCTCAGAATGCTCGCCAATACCAATAGCAAAATTGCCGGCAACAGGAACCAGGCATATTGCTGTTCGTAGACTGGGACGCTGGAATTTGTCGGCATCGTCTCGCGTCGAGCATCAGCGTCGAGCAGGTGCAGCAGCAGCGTTCCCAGCGGTAGCTCTGCCGTTCTCGCCGCGAGATACGTCCCGCCGGTTTGGTCGGCGATGGTGCGCAGCAGCGTCTCGGTGAGCTTGCTGACTATCGGCTTGTCGTCGAAGAGCAACGCCTCGCGACCGTGTGGGATGGTGTCGCCCTTGATCGGGTCGCCAACGCCGACGACATGTACGGTGACGTTTTTAGCTCTAGCAAGTTCGACGCCTGCTTGCCACTCGCCGTCGTTGGCGGGATCATCGCCATCGGAGATCAGCACGATGATCGGCCTGGGCCCTCGCGATTGTGTGCAGGTATCGACCGCTAGTTTAAGCGCGGCCCCGATGCGCGTGCCCGACACCGGCTCCGGCGTGTGCAACGACGGATAGTCGCGCTCGGCGATCTGTTTGAGAACGTAGCGCAAATGTTCGGTATCGTGCGTAAACGGAAACAACAACCGTGGCAGGGAAGCGAAACCCGCCAGAGCCACGCGATGTCCGCCGTGCCGATCGAGTTCCCCTGCAAGATCGTCCAGTGATCGCAATGCCAAGGCGGTTCGGCTCGGGTGCTCGGCGTCCATGCTGCGGCTCAAATCGAGCAGCACGAGCAGGTCTCGCCCACGACGAGTTTGAGCGTCGGGATCGATGCCCCATTGCGGCCCCGCGCTCGATATTGCCAGCAATGTGATCGCGATCAACACGCAGGCATCCTTCAATCGCCTTACGCGATAATCCAATGCGAGCTGGCGATGGGGCGACTTCCCAAGTTCGCGCAGCGTCCGGCCGCGCTGCCACCTGGCGTAGAGCATGAACGCTACGCCAAGGGGTAATGCGACGAGTACCCAGAGCAAATGCGGATTTACGAACATCATCAGCGAACCCACGGGAATATTGGCTAGTGCTCTGTCAACGCTAAGATATCGGGTACGAGCCGGAAGCGTAAGCGACGGATGGTTATGCCAGACCGTCGCTTACGCTTCCGGCTCGTAAACCAAACATCCTACATTTTAGTTGTGACAGAGCACTAGCCACTTTCCACTCACGGAACCTTTCGCCAAATCGTTGCTTCAAGCAGCACGATCGAGATCAAAACGGATAAGGCTGCCAAAGCGAACCAGAAGTAGGCCTCTTGGTACATGCGATATTGCAGGCTCAATATCTTCGCGCGTTCGAGTTTGTCGATGCTCTCATAGGCCATCACCAAGCCGAGGCCGTGCTCGGCGCGGAAATAACTGCCGCCGGACATCTTGGCGATGGTCTGCATCATGTCACGTGCCCGAGCAGCCTCGGCGATCCCTTCGTTGTTTTTCGGTTCTGGCGAAGCGTCGATGGTATAGATCGGCACGTTCAGGTTTGCTGCCAATTGGGCTGCCTGGCGTGGGCTGAGCTTATCGGGTACGTTCGCCTCGCCATCGGTGAGGAAGACGATGACCTTACGTTTCGTCGGTGCGTTGCGCAAAACGTGAAGCGCCCAGGCGATGGCATCGCCCGGATTGGTCGTGCCTTCGTTGGCGGCGACTTTCGGCGTTTGGGCGTCGAGGATGCTCAGGAGCGCTTCGTGGTCGAGCGTTACCGGGCTGGCGGTTTCCGGGTGCGTTGCGTAGGTCACCAGAGCGATCAAGTCATTGCGGCGACCGGGCAGATTCGCGCCATCCGAAGTCGTGCCGCCTCCCACGAAGAGACGAAAGACGTTCTTAACACCAACAAGGCGTGACACCGTTTTGCCTTCCCAGGCGAAATCCTCCTCAGTCATGCTGACGGAAACATCGACAACCATGGCGATGGCGATGCCTTCGGTTGGCAGGCGTGTGGATTTGTCGGTCCAGCGTGGCCCCGACAATGCGAGGATCGCCAGGGCAAGCGCCGTGAGCCGAAACCAAAGGCCGCCGTGCGAGGCCCAAATTGCGCGTCGGCTGAAAATCAACGGCAGGGCACGTTTGTCCGAGAACCGCCATGACCCGGTCGGGCGGGTGTGCCACGATCGAATCACGAGCGGCAAAAACGCAAAGAGCAGCAGCGCCAGCGGATAGGTGAAGGTGGGCAGCATACTAAGCGTCTTTGTTTTTCGCTAGCGGCTTTGCGCTCGCGTGGAATATTCCGAACGCTAAGCCGCGAGCGGAAGACGTAAGCTTCGCGATCGCATTCACGGCCCTTGACTTTTCCTCGAGGCTGGCGTCCTTCTGCGGCTCTGTTTTTTTCGGTTCCACTTTGGGAGGATCGGCTGTGGCGGGAGTCTTGCTGTCAATCGGCGTTTCTTTCTTGGCGGGCGTCTTCTCCGGCGGCGGGATCAACGGCGTGTTGGGATTCTGGTTGAGGTCGAAGCCGATCGGCGCCGGCGCGTTGACGGTGCACATCGCTTTGAAAACCTCGTCGGAGACATTTTGATCGATGAACCGGACCGAGCCATCGGTCATGACGGCATAGGTTCCGCGTTTGTTTTTGTTGTGGATAACTTTGCCGTTTTTGTCGGTGGTCAGAACGAAGGGTAGGATCGAGTCTTTCTCGGGCACGCCGCGCAGCGTCGCCCCGCCTCCGGCGATCCACGGACTGACGCCGGTGAGCCCGTCATGTGGCGATTGGATCATGAGGATCGTGTTTGAGATACCGCGTCCCTGGAGAACCTCATCGAGCGTGGCTGACCCGTCATAGCTCAACACGCCATGTTGATTGACGGTCGCTGGATCATTGCGTTTGAACGAGGCGGCATTCATGCCGACGCCAGCGATGCCGACATAGTGCGAGGCGGCGAAATCCATCGGCAGATCGCCAAACGTCACGTGCTGCGAACTGTGCGGGTACATCGGGTCCAGAAACTGCGGCACGATCGTATTGCCCGAGATCCAGTTGCTGGAATCACGCCAGGAGTGCTCGAAGCGGATGCGGTTGAATAGATTCTCATGCCCGATATAAGGCAGCAACCCGGCCATGAAGCTGATGCGGTTTTTCGGTTCGCGGTCGATACGTGACAATGACTCAGGACGAGGGAACGCGCCAGGCAAGTACTTTCGCGCTTCGATCTGGCGCGAGCTCAGGCCCTTCTCGCCAAGTGTTTTCGCCGCCCGGCCGAGCGTATGCGTGCCTTTTCCCATCGCCAGCCAATCCATCTCAACGCGGAAGGTACTGGAAGCGACCGAGGCAATGGCCTGGATATGGCTCATGGTGGTGTTGTCCAGCGCCAAATCGATCTGGAATTCAAGCACGTTCGCCTTTTGGTTGATGAGGATTTGCGACAGGCCAACGTCGATCGATTTCTTGTCGTCCGGTTTTGGTTCGGGAGGTTCGGTGCCAGGCATTGGATCAGGTTGTTTCGTATCGGCCGGTCGCGGCGTGCGGACTTCGTGCTTGGTGACGCCTTGAATAAAACGCGCCACTTGCGGCGCGCCGCGCTCGGTCAAATCACGCTCGAATTCCTTGGCGTCAAGTTCCTGGGCGCAGGTGACTTCGTTGACCCATTGGTAGCGCAACGTATCACGCATTATCAGCACTGTGCCCAGGCTGCGAATTCGCGGTTTCTGCTCCGAAAGAACTTGCGTGACGTCCCAGAATTGGCGTGGCCGACGGACGATCTGGTTCGCGAAATCGGGGCTGTTCGTTTCGACACGGTTGGCGTCCATGTCAGTAACTGAGCTGAAGAGCAGTTTGTCCTTGCCATCGCCTGCACGCGATTCGAGCATATCGAGCGTTTTGCGCAGCGATTCTTTGATGGTCGCATATTTTTCAGATGACGGTGTCATCGGCATGGGGTCTAGCTTGGGATCGATCTTCGGGTCGATCTTGGGGTCCGGCGTATCGGATAGGATGAGACGTACGGAAAAATTCCAAACTTCACCGTCTTTTTTGCCCATGCCGCTGATCGACTTGGAAGCAAGGTTCCCTGTGCCCTGGTAAGTTAACTCGGTTGAAGGGCAGACAAAGGAGAAGGTCGGCGGGCCTCCGGTGGGCGAGGGCGCGAGCGTGACGGTCCCTTCGCCGCCGCCTTTGGAGCTTTCGACGATGACCTTGTTTCCGGTTTTGACGAGGATTCGCAGGCGTTCGTTGTTCGGCCCCTCGGTTCCTTCCCAGACGGTATTGTCGAGGGAAGGAAGCTTCCCGCCGCCGACCATCCCGCCGCCGGGCGGAAGCTGATCATTGTCGGAAGAGGTGAGACTCACGAATTGCATGCCGGCAGCGTATCGAGGGATGCCTGCCACTTTGGGAACCGATTGGAGCGGGAAGTGGCCTTTTGCTTTGAGGAAGGCTTTTACGGGTGCCTCATCGCCCACGATCAACGTTTGCGGGTTATGCAAACGAACGAGGCCCGTTCGTGGTGGCGGCGTGAAGCTTCGCAGTGCCGCGGGCATGCCGAGGTGAAACCTCGCTAGCGTATCAAACCACGGATGGCTGTTCGCCTGCATCGTGAAGTAGGACTGCCCCTCGATCGGCGTTTTCGCCGGCACCAGGTTCAATGGTTCTTGTAGATCCACTTCCTTCAATGTCTCATTGAAATGAATGACGGTAAATTTCCAGCTCGGCGAGGTAAACTTTTCGGCTACGATGACGTCGTCGATCGACTGCAGCGCGAAGCCGAGCTTTTTCCGAAGCACCTTGTCGTCAAGCGTGCCTGGAATTTGGAACACGGCATCTTTCAACGGGCTGCTGCCAGTCAACAGATTCGCGTAATAAACGTGGAGGACATGTTCGGTATCATTGGGCAGGAGATTCGTGAGTTTGGCGATTTCGTTGGCGTCGAGCGGCGTCGGACTGCCATCGGGTAGTTTCGGCGTCGGATCGGTGTCGTATTTCTTCTTCGGTGCATCGCCGTTCGGCTTAACCTCAACCCTCTTGTCGCCACCGCTGTCGTTGCCCTTCACGATCGGCGCCGTGCCACCACCGCGCATGAGCAGCACGGCGGCGACGACCAAAATGACCACGCCGACGCCCGCCAGCGCCAGGCCCATCGTCAGGTTCTTGCTCCCCGGATTCGCAGCTTTCTTCGGCAGTGCATCGTCATCGCCGTCGTCGGATTTTGTGGGTTTCTTCGCCCCGGCCTTGGCAGCGTTCTTGTTCTTCGCTGTTTTACTTGGCGATGTGTCGTCGTCGTCGTCGATATCTTCGATATCATCGTCGTCATCGTCGTCGTCCTGCTTGGTGGGCTTCGACTTTCGGCCCGGCGGCGACGATTTGGGACCGAGCGTCGTCTTTTTGTCCGCAGCCATGGCGCTTGTTTTTGGCTTGACCTGAACCTCGTCATCGTCATCGTCATCGTCATCGTCATCGTCGTCATCGTCGAGCCGTTCGGCGATGAATTTGTCTTTGCACTTATGGCATTCGACTTTCTTGCCGACCATCCCTTCCTTGATGGTGACCATTGCTTCGCAGCTGGGACATTGTTGCTTGAAGGTCTTGACGACGGCCATCGGAAAAACTCCGGACACAAAGAGAGCCACGTGCGGGCGGTTCCACCTTCCTCTATCATAACCGAAAAGTGGGCAAAAAGGCAAACGAGTTTCTGCCCGTTTGCGCTGGCTAACGGATGAATGGGCTGAACCCGTTCCTGACGGCGATGCGTCCGATGCGTTCCGGTTGGCGGCTTGAGAGTTCGAGTGCTTTGGCCACCTTGTTGGTGCCGGGGCCGTTGAGATGGCAGAAAGGGGTGCCTTGTTGCTGAAGCGCGCCCTGAGTGCCCGGCTCTGGTACGACTGCAATCCCGGCTCATGGTAGCTGGTCGATTCGCAGATGATATTCGCCGCGGGCTTTGCGGTTCTCGCCGATCGCGCGGATGTGGTACTGCCCGCTGAACGCCGGCGTGAACTCCAGCGGCTGATTGCCCAGCTTTGTATCGCCGGCGACGAGTTGGGCCTTGTCGTCGATTACTGTCAGCCTGATTCCAAAAAAGTCGCTCTTTAGTTCGACGCGGTAGCGTTGATCTTTTTTCAGGGTGACCACGTATTCCTTGTACGGCCCCAGTCCCGCCTTGCTCGGTTCGTTCGGATCGGTAGGGAGAAAGCTCCGGCGATCCTCGAACTGGCCATCCTGAAACGCCACGAGCACGGAATGCACGGGTCGGAAATTGGTGGCGTCTGTAACTCGCAACGTGAAATCCCCTAGCCCGAATTTATCCCCAGTTACGCGGATGCGAAATTCGCCGGTGATGTTGGGGATGTAGGGAAACGTGTGGATATTGTTATTGGGTTGATTCCACGGGCGAGCAAATTCCATCGCTTGATTGTTGCGATCGAAGATCACGAGCTTCGGGTTGAAGTCATCGCTTGCCACGCTTATGGAATAATTCCGGTCCCGCTCGAGTGTGACTCGGAATTCGCGCGACGGGCTCGATTGATTTGGATCCACGCCATAAAGCGGATGGTCCAGGCGCAGGCTTTCCTTGATTACGACGCTCGGCTGCTCGGCAAGGTCGAACCGTGGAACTTTGGCGGCACGTTGCTGCGCAGCCGACAGAATGAAGTCGCCGATGATCCGCTGCGATGTCGAGACGAGAAGCAGATGTTCGCCGTTGTGTTTCGGTTGATAGGCCATGATTAGCTTGTTCTCGGGGACCAGTCCCGAACGATCGGCATGAGGGAGTCGTCCATCATAGACCCGCAGGCGCGGTGAGATCGTAGCGCCGATGACGCTGAAGTTGTAGGTCTTGCCTTGCTCCAGATGAATGGCGTACAGTTCAAACGGGCCGTCGAGCCGAAAGCGTGCGTCGTCGCGCACGAAGTCGGGTTGGCGTGTTTGGCCAATCACGGTCAGGCGGCCGTCGAGTCCGAATTCAATCGGGATTGCCCGTGGCGATAGCGAGGCAGTCTGGCCTGGTAAGCGCGTTGATCGGATATCCAGATTGCGCGACAGCCACCAACCCGAACCTGACAACACGAGCAACGCTGACGCGATGAACGATGCCAACAAGATACGTCCCGTCCACGTATTCGGAGCGGGCGAAGGAACGAGCACCGCCGATTTTGATGCATCAACCGGCTTCGCAACGGCAAGCGGCGCTGGCTCGTCCTCGACGACGATCTCAATCGGCGGCGCGGGCGCTACGATCTCGGTCGGAATGACTTCTTCCACCGGTTCGGCGACCGGCGGGTTGGGCGTTGCGCTCACGTCTGCCGGTGCTGCCGACATGCCGGTCGTTGTCTCCAGCATGCCCGGTGCGACCTCGGGCACGAGAAACGTGTTCTCGCACTTTTGGCAACGAACTTGCCGCCCCGCTAACTCCGCAGGCAAGCGAAACAACGACTCGCACGTCGGACAGCTCGTCGTCAGCGTCATGGGTTAGCCCACGTACTACGTTTTCCGTATACCGCTTGCGACTTAGCGCTCATCGTGTCCCATCTGAGCGCTAAGCCGCAAGCGGTATACAAAAAACACGATACCTCATTTCCCCGCCACGTCCAGACAATAGATCGTTTGCTTATCGCGCACGTACAACCGTTTATCGGCGATCGTCGGCGCGGTGCGGTTGTCGGTCATGAGTTTGAAGCGAGCCTTTTCCTGATACTTCGTCGCGCTGGGCTGGATCAGAACCAGATCGCCCTTCTTGGTGCTGGCGAAGATATGCCCGTCGGCGAGGGTCAACGCGCCTTTGCCGAAATCTTGTTCGGACCAGACGAGTTTGCCGGTCTTGAGATCGACGCAGTTGAAGTGGATTTTCTTGTTGAACTCGCCGGACAGGCCGTAGAGGTGGCCTTCGTGGACGATGGCGTTTGCCCAGAAGTTCATCATGACGCTTTTGCCGCCTTTGCTTTCCCAGGCGATTTCGGGCACCGACGCGGACAGCTTGAATAACGCGCAGCCGACTTCTTCGCCGGAGGTGACGAAGAGCAAGTCTTTGCCGACGAGTATCGGGGTGCAGATGTTGCAGTCGTATTCGGTTTTCCAGTTGACGCGCCAAAGTTCTTTGCCCTGGTCGGCGGTGACGGCGAGCAGTCCGGTCGCGGTGAAGAAGATGACCTGCTTCTGCCCGGCGACGGTGACGGGAACTGGCGTGGCGTAGGCGGCGCCGTCGTTGCCTGTCTTCCAGGCGAGTTTGCCGGTCTTCTTGTCAAACGCCGCCACGCCCGCGCCCTTGCCGCCGGGGATAGCATAAACGAGATCGCCGTCGATGGTGGGAGAGGCAGACAGGCCCCAGGAGATGTTCTTCGCGCCGAACTCTTTGAGCAGGTTGACGCTCCAGACGATCGCGCCTTTCTCGGTATCGAGGCAGGTCAACGCTCCGCTTGGCGATTGCGTGTAGACAAGCTTGCCGTCGATCGTCGGTGTCGCGCGTGGCCCGTTGCCATAGCTGTTCTTGAACCCCGCCGCGACTTTGGTTTCCCAGAGTTTCGTGCCTTTAGCAGCATCGAGCGCGAGCACGTACTCGGCGCCATCGTGTTGAACCTGAGTAATCGCCCGGCCGTCGGCGATGGCGAGCGACGAATAGCCTTCGCCGCCGGCGTGGGTCCAGAGCACCTTGGGCCCGTCTTTGGGCCAGGTGGTGAGCAGGCCGGTTTCGGGCGACGTGCCATTGCGATTCGGGCCAAGCCATTGAGGCCAATCCGCCGCGAACGCGGGGCTGATGCAAACGACGAGCAGAAGCAGGCCGAGTTTTTTCATGGGAGTTCCTTGGTTTGCGTGGTGAACCGAGCACGTCTCGAATTATCCTATCGCGAAGATGATTGTAGTCATCACCGCTCCGGTTCGATAGGAAAATCCTGGTTTTATCGCATGCGAATTTGGTGCGGTTTGTTGTCGTCCGCTTGCGGCTTAGCGCTCACGACGCGCAATGCGAACGCTAAGCCGCAAGCGGAGAATGGAAAATCGAATCCATGTCAACGTCAGCTCCATTCCACATCGCGGTGTTGCCAGGCGATGGCATCGGCATCGACGTCACCGCGGAAGCAGTGCGCGTGTTGCGTGCTGTCGAGCGTGCGGTCGGCGGATTCGCGCTGACCATGACGACGCACGAATCGGGCGCGGTCTGCTACCAGCGCACTGGCGCCGATTTACCGGAGGCGACGATCGACGCCTGCCGACGCGCTGATGCCGTGCTGCTTGGCGCGATGGGCCATCCCGATATCCGCAAGCCCGACGGCACGGAGTTGACGCCGCAGGTTACGTTGCGCGTGATCTTCGATCTGTACGCCGGCGTGCGACCGTGCAAGCTTTACGCCGGCGCGAAGACGCCACTGACGGGCTTGAAGCCGGGCGACATCGATTTGATTATCCTCCGCGAACAAACCGAGGGATTATTCGCTTCGCAGACCGGTGGCATCGTGCTCGGCGATCAGGTTGCGACCGACACGCTCGTCATGACGCGCAAGGGTATCGACCGCATCAGCGAGTTCGCGTTTCAGCTGGCGGAAGGCCGACGCCAGCACGTTACCTGCGTTGACAAGGCGAACATCTTCAAAAGCTTTGCGTTTTTCCGCAAGGTTTTCGATGAAGTCGGCGCACGCCATCCCAACGTCACCAAGCAACACGCTTACATCGATGCCCAGGCGCTGCACCTCGTCCAAAAACCAGGCAAGTTCGACGTAATCGTCACCGAGAACATGTTCGGCGATATCCTATCCGACCTCGCGGCAGGGTTGATAGGCGGCATGGGCATGGCGCCGTCGGGCGATATTGGCGATCAATTCGGCGTCTTTCAGCCCGCGCACGGCACGGCGCCGGACATCGCGGGCAAAGGCATCGCCAACCCAATCGCCGCCATCCTTTCCGCCGGCATGATGCTCGATTGGCTTGGCCAACGTCGAAACCATCCTCAACTCGTCAAGGCAGGCCAACGGATCGAACAAGCCGTCGCCCAGGTGCTGGCGGAGGGCAAAACGCTGCCCGTCGATCAGGGCGGTTCGGCGACGACCCAGCAGGTGGGTGAGGCGATTGCCCGTTTTGTCGAGCGTTCGTAACGGAAGTCACGAGGATTCCGCCGCCGATTCTGCGAATATCAAGTTCTGCCTGGGCTTTAGGTTGCAACAAGCCGGGCATCCGCTACAATTCTCTTCACGAGTGCGCGCGTCCGCATCACATCCCGAGCAGGTTATTGGGGAACGCCGAAAGGGTCGTCGATGGAAAAGTGGCTATGTTGGGGCTCGCTTGGCGCCGCCGGCATCTTCCTGCTCCTGCTCTTGCTCGACCTGATTATCGCTATTCCGTTTAGCCGAATTAGTATTGTCGCCGACATTCTCGGCATCATCGCTTGCATCCTGGTCGGATATTTGGCGTGGACATCGTACAAAGAATTGCGCTGACGGTTCATCCACCGGAGCAATGATACCTACCCGTTTGGATGACATCGAGCTTCTCAGGTGCGACTTGGCTGTTCGCTGTAGCCGTTGATATATATCGAGCGGATGAATTTGTTCGGTCAGAGCCTTAGCGCCCAGCGAAGGGCCACGTTGTGCCCTTCGCTGGTGCTCAGGCTCTGAAAATGCGACAATCTCAACCGCCCGTAGTATAAAGCGGAATAGCCGAGTTATTTGACCTGGCGCGGTTCTCCGTCGTGTTGCATATTGTTCTAGATGGTGCGAAAAGGCAGAATTGACAGGTGGGGCCAGGCTTTCCACAGCCTGGCCAGGCTGGAAAGCCTGGCCCCACCTGTCAAATCAAGCTGGTCGGACCACTAGCGCATGTACTCAGAAGCGCGTGGATTCGTTCCGGGGGCGGAATGACGTAGTATTCTGGAGCGATGGCATCGTGACAACACTCCCAACCATCATCGTCGAGAAGTCAACGCCAAGGCTTCCCGCGCCGCCGAACGTCGATCGATTCGGCTCGCGCTGGTGGAATCGCCTCAAGGCGTGGTTTGGCATGCCCATCAAACGCCGTCTGGGCTATGCCGCCTTGCAAGTGAAAATGATCCGCCATTGGGAAAGTGAGTTCGACAAACTCTCCGATGATGTCGTTAAGCAAACGGGCCTGCATCTACGTGGCCGAGCGCGCGGCGGGGAACCGCTGGACGACCTGATCGCCGAGACGTTTGGCCTGGTGTGCGTCGCGTCGAAACGCACGCTCGGCTTGCGTCCGTTCGACGTACAACTCGCCGCCGGCGTGGTCTTGCACAACGCGGCACTCGGCGAGGTGTCCACCGGCGAAGGCAAGACGCTCATCGCCTCGCTGCCTGCCGCCCTCAACGCGCTTGTCGGGAAAGGCGTTCACGTCACCACCGTCAACGATTACCTCGCCCAGCGCGATGCCGACTATACCGCCCGCATCTACAACGCCATCGGCCTGTCCGTCGGCTGCTTGCAGCAACGCATGTCCGACGACGACCGCAAAGCCGCTTATCATTGCGACATCACCTACGGCACGGCATCCGAGTTCGGTTTCGACTTTTTACGCGATCGCCTCAAGACCAAATCGAGCAGCGGGCAGAACCTGCCGTTCTGGTCGCCCTGGCTCAAAACCGGGCAGGCGTTCCAGGCGCTCGATCCCAAAGTCCAGCGCGGGCATCACTATGCCCTCGTTGACGAGGCCGACAACGTCTTCATCGACGACGCTCGTACGCCACTCGTCATCAGCACCGGTTCGCGCCCAGCTACCGAGGAGGAATCGGTCGTTTACATCTGGTCCGACGCGCTCGGCAAGGAGATGATCCGCGACCATCACTTCTACCTCGACGAGAAAAAGCAGAAGGTCGAGCTGAGCGAGGAAGGCCGACACCTGATCCGCTATTCGAAGCCGCCGTTCGGCAAACATTCACATGCCATGGACAAGTTGCACGAGCACGTCGAACGCGCGATCCATGCGAACCATCGCTTTCGGCTCGATCAGCATTACATGGTCCAGGAAAACAAAGTCGTCATCATCGACGAGAGCACCGGCCGACCGATGCCCGACCGCCAATGGAGCGAGGGCTTACATCAAGCCGTCGAGGCGAAGGAAAAGATCCCGATCACGTACAAGACCGATCATGCCGCCCAGATCACGTATCAATCGTACTACAAGCAATACACGAAACTATCGGGCATGACGGGCACGGCGATTCAGAACTTCTGGGAGATGCGCCGCGTTTACAAGCTCTGGGTCGTGCAGATTCCCACTAATCGCCTGGCCCAGCGAATCGTAATGCCCGATCGTGTGTTCCCGACCGAAAACGCAAAGTTCGATGCCATCGTCGATGAAGTGAAGAAACTGAAAGTTGACGGCAGGCCAGTGCTCATCGGCACGCGGTCCGTTGATAAGTCCGAAGCGTTGAGCAAGAAGCTACTGGCGGCGAGCATCGTGCATTTCGTGTTGAACGCGAAACCGGACAACACCGAGCGCGAGGCGCAGATCGTCGCACAAGCCGGGCGCTCCGGGGCCGTCACCATCGCCACTAACATGGCGGGGCGCGGTACCGATATATTGCTGGGCGGCAACGTCGAAGCGCTGGCGTGGACCCAGCTCAAAACGCAGTACAAGCATCGCCATCTGGTTCCGCCCGACCTATGGCAACAACTCGTCGAAGCCATCGAAGGCCAAGAGGCGACCCTCGCCAATCAGGGCGCGGTGATCCAGGCGGGCGGGCTGCACGTCATCGGCACCGAACGCCACGAAGCCGCCCGCATCGACCGCCAGCTGATTGGCCGTGCGGCTCGGCAAGGCGATCCGGGTTCGTGCCAATTCTTCCTGTCGCTCGACGATGAGATCCTGGAAGGTTTAGGCCAAGATCGGCAGGAATATCTGAAAAAGCTCGGCGAAACCGCCGGGAACCGCGATTGGGACGGCTTCGCTCCGGAGTTTATCAGCGCCCAACGCACCATCGAAAAACGCCACTACCGCCAACGCCTCGACCTCATGAACTACGAACGCCAACGGCAAGAGGTTCTGAAGGACCTTGGGGCGGATCCGTATGTGGATTGAGCGGTTTTTGTGTTTTCCGCTTGCGGCTTAGCGCTCGAATAATCCCACGCGAGCGCCAAGCCGCAAGCGGAAAATGCTTGGCTCAATGCCTGACGATACGCACCACTGCGGCCTCCTGAACCGCCATGTCGGCGATCACGCATTTCGCTTTGGTGTGTGGCGCGATGTCATTTTCGAGCCGCACCAACCCCGAGCTAAACTCATCGCCCGCCTTGTCGAGCAGCACAAAGTGCAGGTCGCCGCGTTGAATCGCACGATTGCCGGCGATGACGAGTAACTCCAGACTCCGTTGCTCGCGGCGAACGATGAAGGTCTGCTTCGATTCCGCGCGAATGCCGATGATCTCGGCCTGCACTTTTTGTCGCACGAGGTCGGGACTAATTTCGAGCGTTCGTTCACCGCCCATGGAAAAACTCGCCGCGCCTGGCCAAACGATGCTGACGCGCGTGCCTGGTTCGGTGTCGAGTGCGTTCGTCCAGATACCGGCGCTGATGCCGAGCAAACCGACGAGGAGAAATGCGACGAAGAACCAGCGAGTTCGCGACATGCAATAGACCTCACTTATGGCGAGCCTAGCCGCGTAAGCGGCAGGTTTGCGGGAGCGTCAACCTGCCGCTTACGCGGCCAGGCTCGCCAAGCTTTTGACAATCTCTCACGGCTCAAACAACAGCAGGCTATCGATCCACAGCCGTCCCGTCGCGGGTAGCGTGAACGTCACGTCGCGCAGCGAGCCGCCGGGACGCAGGGCGTTTGGCGCGACTTCGAGCCTTGCCTCGGCCCAATCGTTTTGCTTGAGATTTTTCAGGTCGAGCAGTGCCGAGATTTTCTTATCTGCCGATTCGAGGCGAACGGACATTGCATCAGCGCCTTCCAGCTTGTAGCGGAACGACAGGTGCGTCACGTCGCCGATAGGCCGATCGCCGCGGAGGTTGACGCGCAGCCAGGCTTTGTCCTTGTCGGTCGGGTGCGGGATCGATTTGGCGGCGTGCCAAACGAAGCCTTGCTTCTGGGCGATCTCGAAGTCGCCGGGCCATTCTTTGCCTTGCTTGCCTGCGTCAAACAGACCGGTGAAGAGGAAGCGTTTGGGGAATGGTCGCGTCTCGTTCACATCGCTGGCGTCATTGAGCACGATGTCGTCGATGAGCAGTTCCGCGCGCGGGTCGGCATAGAACTGGATGTCGTCGATGCGTTCAAATTCCGCGAGCGGCCCGCCTGTGCCGTCGGGTTTGCGCATCTGCGTCATGTCAACACAGCCGTCCTGCCACTTTTCTTGTGGCAATCCCTTGAGCATCAGGCAGCGGTGGTAGCCGTTGCTGAGGCTGTAGAGCTGCACACGCAGGGTGCCGCTTCCCTTCAGCCAATACTTGAAGCGTAGCCGGGTGTTCTTGCCCATCGGCATGCTGGGCACGGGATTGAAAACGACGGCGGTGTAGAGCGTCTTCATCTCACCCTGGCGATCGTCGAAGTCCTGGGTTAATACGCCGCGCAAGGCGCGTTTGCTCGTTGGCGGAGCAATGGCAGTCTCGATTCGCCCGCTCAGCCACCAGCGTTTCTCGATGTCGGTCTCGCAGTCTTCAAACACGTGCACGCGGTTCGGCATCTTGCCGGGATCAAGCAGCTTCGATTCGTTGATGACGCGCATCGTGGGCAGCGCTTTGGGCATCGCCGAGGCGACACGTTCGACATACCAGTCGAGATAGGCGTCGGACTTGATCGCAGTGGCGACGCGGGCGTTCGGCTTGCCACCCGGAACGAGATTCGTGAATCCCTTGGCGTTTACGTCGAGTGCTAGGTTTTCCATCGTACAGAATTTTTCTGTATGAATCAGGGTGATGGCGACGGGATCGTAGAGCACGGGCACGTTCTTCTCCTGCCAGAGTTGCGTCATCGCCTGTAGCGAGAGCGTCAGCAGCGAGCCGGCGTCGAACAGCTTTTTCTGCCGACGGGGATCGAGCGCGACCATCGCTGTCGCATCGAGCGGCGCGACGGTCATTGGCACGCCGGATTGGAACACGATCTGGGCCGCCTTCACGTCGGCGACGATGTTGTACTCCGCCTGGGGCTTCGAGCCGTCGGCATAGCCACGGCGCACCGATCCGCCCATGATGACCAGGCGTTTGATCTTCGCCTTCGTTTCGGGATGATCGGTGAACAGCTTCGCGATGTTCGTCAACGGCCCGATGGCGACGAGTGTCAACTCGCCCGGTGCGTCGTTGATCTTCTTGGCAAGAAACTCCGCCGCCGGCGTCTTGGCGGGCTTCGGATCGCGGAAGTAGACACTGGCGTGATTGCCATACTGCACCTGCCAATAATCGAGTGGCTTCTGTTTGAGCGGAATCCCGGCGGCGACGGGCACATCCTTGCGACCGACGGCGGTCAGAAACCGCAACGACATCTGCGCTCGCTTATGCGCATCATGGCCAACGGTCGTCACGCCACGCAGGTCCAGCTCCGGGCTGGCGAGCACCAGGGCCAGAGCGAAGGTATCGTCGATATCCTCGCCGATGTCGAAATCGAGCAGGATAGGTATTTTTACCTGTGCCTGCGCGTAGGTCGGAATCAACATCAGGACAACGAGAAAAAATAGCGAACGCAACATGGTGTTACCTCGTGAGAGTCGTGGCGTAGTTCCCAGAAAATTAGCCACGGATGAAACACGGAGCGAGAAAGAATCCAAGTTGCCTTGTATCGCCCTATCCCTCGGCCTCTTATCCGTGTTCAATCCGTGTTTCATCCGTGGCTATATTTTTTGAAGGACTGCATTTACATTACGCCGAACTTTTGCGATGATAATCCCATACCCAGCAAATGTCAAAGGATAAGCACAAGGTTCTCCCATGCCGATCTCGTTGAAGTGCGACTGTGGCCGCGATCTTCGATTGAAAGACGAACTCGGCGGCAAGAAAATCCGCTGCCCGGAGTGCAAGGTCGTCGTCACCGTTCCCGACGAGGAATTCGTAGAACCCGAGCTCGAGGAAGAGTCGTTCGAGACCGCAGTGGCCGAGCCGGCGAGCAGCCCGCCGCCTGTGACCAAGAAAAAAGCGCCGTGGGAGAAGGAAAAGGGAAAAGCCACCAACGATGAGGACGCGGATAGCTACGCCGCAGCGGCGCCGACCAAATCAAAGAAACGCCGCGATGACGACGATGATGACAACGACGACGATGATGATGACGATAGGCCACGGAAGAAGAAAAAAAGGCGGTCGTCGTCCTACGACAGCAGCAGTTCGTCATCGCGGTCGACGAGTTCGAACGGCGGCTACAGCGGCGTGGCGGTATCGGGCGGCATCATCACCGGCGTGCTCATGATGATCGGTGCAGTCGTCTGGTTTGTGCTAGCCTCGATTTCCACGGTACGTCCTTCGCCTAACAGAATTACGTGATTTATCTTACTCAACTAAACTCAAGCTGTAGCGGTTTGTTGTCGAACCAAGGCATCGGCGTCGGCGTGTCGGCGAGGCCGGATTTTATCAAGAAGGGATT
>SIAQ01000175.1 GCA_009697105.1 Gemmataceae bacterium
AGTTCGAGCAATTCGATCAGGCGGATCAAGGCTTCGTCGAATCGGCGGAAACGCTCGGTTGTCAGAAACTCACGGCGATAGCGCGAATCGAACTCCATTTGGCCTTCGCGAACGAGATTCCGCCAACCATCGAGTGCGGCCAAATCATCGCGGGCCACGCTGAGCAGGTGCTGTTGATGCGTCTTGAGAAAGTGCATCGCCGAATGCACGGTCCGCCGGCGTGCGTTGGGTGCCGACTCGCCGAGTACAAAAATCTGATTGACGAGCGGCACGCGGTACAACGGTGCGTTGCGGCACGGATCAACGACCTGGGCGGGCGTAAGATGCGGGACCGTCAGTGTTGCCACGGGCAGGGCGGGCATCTTGTCGAGCACTTCTTTCTGGAAGTGAGCGACGAACGCCGGCGCGTCGGCCTCGCGCATCTTCGTCAGCGTCACGACGACGACTTTACCGGCTTGCAACAAGAGCCGAAGGAAATCGGTCGGCACGGCATCGTTGTAGCGTTCATCCGAAGCGACATAGACGACGACATCGGCGAGCGCGCTGACTTCGAGCAGGCGGGGCACGTAGCCGGTGGCCGCCCAGGTTGTCATGTCGGGGCAGTCCCAGACGACGAATTTTTCGAGCACGCCGAACTCGCCCGCATCCGCGCCGACGCGGCGGATTTGATAGACGTCGGCATCGAGGCTGGCGGGTTCGGGTCGGCTGAGTCGCTGGAGCGGCCCAAGGTACCCCAAGCTCGACGGCCAGTTGATCACGCCCGTCGCCGGCACGTAGGCGATCGGATGGCGTGTGAAGCCCGCTTGCGGATTCGATTCCGCGAGCACCGCTCCGCAGAGCATATTGGCAATCGTGCTCTTCCCCGCACCGGCGCCGCCGACGACCGCCACATGCAACGGCGCCGCGGCGTGACCTTCAAGCAACGGCGCCGCGACGTTTCGGACCAACGCTGCCGCAAAACGCAACATCCCCGTTTGTGCGACATGTGCCGCCTGCGTTCGCGCATGCTCCTCAAGCCAGCCGAGATCCTCGGCCAATTCCTTTGTCAAATTCCGAATGGCGGGCTGGTCCATGTTATTAGTCCGTGGTCCGTAGTCCGTGGTCAGGAATCAGTAGTCAGGAATAAGTCAATACTCTGTTGTATTCCTGCTACGGACTACGGACTACGGACTACGGACTATTTGCGATCTAATCGAAACGCGTCCATCGGCATCGTGAGCGGTTTGTTTAGTAGCATCTGTGTCAGCATCTCGGCAGTTCCGGTGGACAACTGCAAACCAGCGCGGAAATGACCGGCGGCAGCATAGAGATTGCGCGTGCCTGGGACCACGCCGATGTACGGCAAATCATCGGGACTGCCGGGACGCAAGCCTGCCCAGGTCTTCTCCACCTCCGCATCGGCTAGCGCGGGCACGAGTTTCGACGCCAGTTCGAGCAGGCCCTGTACGCCAGCTACGGTCGTTTGCTTGACGAATCCCGCGTGTTCCTCCGTCGATCCCGCCAGCACTCGGCCATCGGCACGCGGAACGAGGTATTGCGAACCACGAATCAGGATGCGTTGGAACAGCCGGCGCCCCGGATTTAACAGAGCGATCTGGCCGCGGACCGGTTGAATATCGAGCACGCAGCCGACCTTCGCCAGCAGCGGGGCCGACCAGGCGCCGGCGGCGATTACGAAACGATCGCCATAAAGTTCTTCGCTCGGCAAGCGAATAGCTTTAATAGAGTTGCCCTCGCGGACGAAATCCACCGCTCCGGTTCGTTCGTGGAGGACGACGTTTCCGCTCGCTAAGCATGCGGTGCGGAGCGCTTGCAGGAAGCGTGGATTGCGTATTTGGGCCATGTCGGGGATTTCAAGGACGTCGCCGAGGTCGGGCGCGAGTGCCGATTCGAGCGTGATGGCCTGGGCCGCAGTGAGTGGGCGCGTTGTCGCGCCGAGGCCGAACCATTCGTCGCCGAGATGGTGCTCAGTCCAGCGGGTGAACTCCAGACCGCCGCAGCGCTGGTAGCCGATGTTGATACCAATACGTTCGTAAAGTTCGGCCGCTAAAGGCGGGAATAGGGTTCCGCTGAGGGCGCGAAGCCGATCAACTGGAAATTGCGAGCGCTCGGGATGGCTAGGCGGCAGAATCCCCGCGCCTGCCCAGGATGACTCCATGCCGACATCGCCTTTGTCGCACAGGGCGACGCGCACACCCTGGCGAGCCAAGTTGTACGCAGTCGTCAGTCCGATGACGCCGCCGCCCACGATGATTACGTCGCTGCCGCTCATGATGTCGTTATACTTCTCAGCGATAGAAATGACACGGTTGGATGATGAGTGCGTATGATGGACGTAGGAATGTATTATATTATAGCCCGCAATTTATGGCGGGCTATATGGCAGAATCGAAATGGAGCGTTTCATGCCCGGAATCAAACTGCTGACAAATCTCGATCCGAAGAAATGCCTGAAGGTCGCCTGGCGCACTGCACAGGATATGGGCTATTCGCTGTCGCCCATCGAGGAAACCTCGAAACGGTTCGGCGCGACGAAGGGCAACCTGCTGATGAACCTGATCGCCGGCCCGCTGGCGCCTCGTAGTGCATTCGAGATCACCGTCGAGAGCTACAGCGACACCAACGAGGTCTCGCTGGAAACGAATCAGCCCTGGATAACCAGCGGTGCGATCGGCGTCAGCAGAGTCCGCAAGCGCGCCGATGAGTTGCTCGACGCCATCGGGCGGGCCATCGAAAACGAAGGCGGGGCGATCCAGGGGCGGAAGGAGTATTGATGTTCCCTGTATTCCGCTTGCGGCTTAGCGCTCGCCCCGGTTCCTCCGAACGCTAAGCCGCAAACGGAACACAATCAGTACCCTCTCGTCTTATCCACCACGCACAACAACGGCTCACCGGCGACGAAACGGCGGACGTTCTCGCGGAACAGCCGCCATTGCCGATCACGGGCGCCGTCCGATTGACCGCCGAGATGCGGGCTGATGACGACGTTCGGCAATGTCCATAATGGCGACGCATCGGGTAACGGCTCCGGATCGGTGACGTCAAGACCAGCCCCGCCGATCGCTTGCGACTTCAGTGCATCAATCAACGCTGCCTGGTCCACCAGTCCACCGCGGGCGATGTTGATGAAGTAGGCTGACTTCTTCATCGCGCTCAGTTGCGATTTGCCAAACATGCCCTTCGTCTCTTTCGTCAGCGGGCAGGCGAGCACGACGACATCGGCCTGGGCCAAGCGGTCCATGAGCTTCGCGGGCGGTTCCAGGCTGAAGACGTAGGCGGGTTTGACGATCGCTTCGTTCGGATCGATCGCCATCACGCGCATGCCGAAGGCGTCGGCGCGGCGAGCGATCTGCGTGCCGATGCCCCCCAGACCGACGACAAGCATGTTCTTGCCGTGTAGTTCTTGAGCGTTCGATGCGTCTTTGACCTTCTTCCAGACATCGGCCTTTCCGGCCTGGCGTTGAAGATCGGGAGCAAGGCCGCGCGTCAGGGCGAGGAGCAGCGCCATTGCCTGATCGGCGACGTTCGGACCATAGAGCCGAGCGGTGTTGGTGACCGTCGCCTTGCTGTTGACGACATCGGGCACGAGGTCCTTCTCGACGCCGGCGTGACTGACCTGAATCCAGCGCAGTTTCGCGTTCGCCTTCGCGATGTCCGCCGAGTAGAATCCAAGCACCGCATCGGCACCGACCGCTTCTTTGGCGGCTTCTTCCACGGTTTTGACCGGAATGAAAAACACGTCCGGTGCGATAATCTTCAATTCGGCAAGCCGCGCCGGCATCAAGGCAGGCACGACGATTTTCTTGGGCGCCGTCCACCCCTTGTCGCTTTTCGTCGGCGATGGGCCTTCGTAGATTCCGAAGTCTTCGATCAAATCCCACGGCATCGTACGGCCGGTAAGCTCATCGAAAATGTGCCGTCCTTCGTTCTTGCGGGTATTCGCTTCGATGCCGGTCCATTCCTTATGCCAGGGCATCTCGATCGATTTCAGAATGTCCTCAAAGTCCTTCTTGGCAGCGATGCCTTTCTTGATCTGATCGCGCATCTCACTGAAAAACCGCTGCTGTTTGACAAGCACATTCTTGTCGGCAAGCGGGCCGTGGCCGGGGCAGACAACCTTGACGTCGAGCTGTTGAGCTTTATCGAGCACGCGAATCCACGACGCCGAATCCGAATGGCCCATGTAGTTGAACGCGCCGTTTGTGCAGGCATCGCCGGTGCAAAGTATTTTATGTTTCGGCAAATACAGAAACGCATCGCCGGCGGTATGCGCGTGGCCGAGGAATAGCAGTTCGACATGCTGCTTGCTATCGGAGAAGACGAGCTTTTGATCGAAGATCAGGTCCGGCACTTTGAGGTAGCTGTCGGCGATGTCCTTGCGTCCGCCTTTGCCTTTGCCAGCCTCGGCAAACTCCGCGGGGCCGTTGATGCGAAGCAATCGAGCACAGTTGGCTTGCGCGATGACTGTAGCGCCGGCCTTGGCGAAGATGGCGTTGCCATAGGCGTGATCGCCGTGATGGTGCGAATCGATGACGTAGCGGATCGGCTTGTCGGTGGTCTTGCGGATCGCTGCGATGACGTCGCCGGCTTCCTTGGGGAAGTTGGCGTCGTAGACCATGACGTAGTCTTCAAAGACGACCCAAATGTTATTCGACCCGCCGAACGGCACGCTCTTGTCGGTCGCGCTGATCGATGAATAGCGGAAGAAAACGCCCGGCGCGATCTCGGCCACATCGTTGTACTTCATCTTCGGCAGGTCTTGACCGTTTATCAAGCCGACGGTAACAAGCGTAAGGAACAACGCTATTGCAGTTCGCATCATTTTCGCGACTCCTGTTTGTTGTGTGCGCGTAAGGGGAGGGAGGGTATTCTATGGAGTGCGATCTGTTCCGCTTGCGGCTTAGCGCTCACTTCGCGCCACTTGAACGCTAAGCCGCAAGCGGCGTACGTCACAGGGCTATCCGTTTCAACAAATAGGCGCCGAGAGCGCGATCCACCGGTTGATCGGTGCGCATCAGGTGATAGTCGATTCGCAGGTTCGACGCCTTTACACGTAGCTCCTTGCAAAAGGCGTCGATGTTTTGCCGATACGCCTCGCGCACGCCAGCCGGGTCCGCGAGCCGAAGCTCCGCGGGATTCTCGATGTGGCGAAACTGAGCGCGTCGCGTAAACGGGAACTCGATCTCCTCGGGAGCGAGAATGTGAAACAGCATGATCTCATGTCGGCGATGGCTGAGGTGCCGCAATGCATGGATGATGTGCGGCAAGCTATCAAAGCAATCGGAGAAGATGAGCAGCATGCCGCGAGCGCGGATGCGCATGGCGAGGCGATCCCACACATGCGCGAGGTTGGTCTCGCCGCCGGGCGCCGCGGACTCCAGCGTTTGCAGGATATGCGTCAACTGCTTGGAAGACGATTTCGGCGGCAACATCGCGCGGATGGCGTTGTCGTGCGTGACCAGGCCAACGGCATCGCGCTGGTGCAGCATGAGATACGCCAGCGACGCCGCCAAATACTGGGCATACTGAAATTTGCTTACCCCTGCGCCGCGATAGCTCATGCTACCGGACGCATCCACGATGAGGTGGGCGTGCAGGTTGGTTTCTTCCTCGTGTTCCTTGATGTAGTAGCGATCGGTCTTGCCGAAGACGCGCCAGTCGATGTGCCTGATCTCGTCGCCGGGATAATATTGGCGATGCTCGGCAAATTCGACGCTGAATCCCTTGTAGGGACTTTTGTGTACCCCGCTCATGACGCCTTCGACGACGTTGCGCGCAATTAACCCCAGGCGCCCAAACTTGGCGAGCACTGTCGGATCGAAGATGGATGGCTTTTTCGGCATTTGGCAAATATTATTTGTTTAGCCGCTCGCCTTTGGCGAGCGCGGGCGCGGCGAATAAGCGGTTTGCGCCGCTCCCGCGATCGCCAAAGGCGAGCGGCTAAACGGCCTAAAATTACCCCAATACTTTCGCCGCGGCGGTTTCCTGCGGACGCGGCATATCCTTCAACAATCGCTCAACAACCTGATCGGTGGTTATACCCTCGGCGTCGGCGTGGAATGTGGTCACGAGCCGATGACGCAGGACCGGGCAGGCGACATCGCGGATGTCATCGGTTGTCACATGCAAACGGCCGTGGATGATCGCTCGTGCCTTACCCGCCAGGATCAGGTATTGGCTCGCGCGCGGCCCAGCGCCCCAGGCGATCAGTTCGGCCAAGAACTTCGGCGCGTTCGCTTCCTTCGGCCTGGTCGCTCGCACAAGATCGACGGCATACTGAAACACGTGATCGGCAACCAACACTTGCCTCACTAGTCCCTGTAAACGCATGATCTTCTCCGCCGACAGCACGCGCTGAACCTCCGGCGGCTTTCCTGCGGTCGTCTGTTTGACGATCGAAAGTTCTTCATCGCGGCTCGGATAGGTCACCGCAATCTGAAACATGAAGCGGTCGAGTTGAGCCTCGGGAAGCGGATACGTGCCTTCCTGCTCGATCGGGTTCTGCGTCGCCAGGACGAAGAACGGTTCGGGCAGGTGATACGTCTGCCCGCCCGCCGTGACGTGGTGTTCTTGCATCGCTTCCAAAAGTGCAGCCTGCGTCTTCGGCGGCGTGCGATTGATTTCATCCGCGAGAATCATGTTCGCGAACAGCGGTCCCGGCAGGAATACGAACTTTCGCTGATGCGTCGCCGGGTCGTCCTGGAGAATGTCGGTTCCCGTGATATCCGCGGGCATCAAGTCCGGCGTGAACTGGATACGCTTGAATGACAGGTCGAGAATCCGCGCCAACGAACTGACGAGCAGCGTCTTCGCCAATCCCGGCACGCCGACAAGCAGGCAATGCCCGCGGCTGAACAGGCCGATCAGGAGCTGCTCGATGACTTTGTCCTGTCCGACGATAACCCGGCCCAGCTGCTCGGTCAAGGCGCGAAAGGTATCGCGCAGCTCGGCGATCATCGTTTCCTCGGCGGAAGTTGGCATGCGTTTTGCTCGTTTAGGAAGGTCGTCGGCTGGGTAGGATATCATCATTACCGCATGGGTAAAAATACGGATTCAGGCCTGAAATTGGAGATGTGAAGAATTCGCGACACCGAAGTATAGGAAGTGAGGTATAATTTACACGTTCAGGTTTGTCTTTTCCGAGCCTGAGCGCCAGCGAAGAGCCAAGCGGTGCCCTTCGCTGGCGCCTTAAGTTTTACCGCATCGTGACATCCGAATGCGGCGACGATCTAAGTGTCCCTGCTTGTAAGTTTGGTTTGTAACGTTTTCCACACCGTCGTCCTTACCTTTATAGACTGCGGCCCGGAGGTATTTTTTAC
>SIAQ01000046.1 GCA_009697105.1 Gemmataceae bacterium
ATGCAGCACCTTGAGTCGATCACGTTCTTGCTGGCTCATCTCGATCCGGTCTTTCTGTTGCACGCTCATAGCTGTCCTCCTTGCCCAAGGGCGAAAGAGGACATTCCTATTGCGTTATGACCGGACATTTCTATTTTAGTTCAACAGCCGGAATTATCGGAAATCCACGAAAAGTTCAGCATTCGTGGGTGACGGGCCCAACAAATCTGTTTTTCAGAGCCCGAAGCGTAAACGACGGATGAAATACAATGTTTCGCTTCCTGATCTGAACAAAATAACACGTCCCACGTATGTTCTTTACGGCTTCATGCTGCTCTTGAATTAATTCCATCAATATGCCAAAAGCATTGGAAAGCGAGATGGACCCCGCTTGTGGACGGAGTGTATACACAGACAATGACCAGCTCTCAAACTATCATTGCCAGCAAGACAGGCCGCGCTCGCCGAAGCTTTGGACAACTTTGGCAGGTGCCGACGTTCTTGCTTGGGCTGTTTGCATTTATCGGCGTTGCCGCGAGTACACCGTGGCGGCAGAACGCCGAGTGGGTCACATTCCGCGAACAAATCCGCGCGCTGCGTGAAGGCGTCAAGCGAAAATCCGACGCGGATGCGCTAGTCGCTTTGGCCGAGAACGTGAAAACGCAGCTGCCGAGCTTCCGGTCGTCTTCCGGCGAAGGGCATTTCTTAATTGGCTCGGCCTATTATCGTCAGGGTCTAAAGAAGGCAGGCAAAGCCGACAAAGAGACTTGGAATACGGCTGTCGGCCATCTGGAACAGGCTCGCGAGTTCGGTGTGCTGGATTCCGACAAATCCGCGCTCGACTATCGTCATGGCTACGCGCTCTTGCAGTACCAGAAGGACGTGCCTTGGGCCATGGAATTGATGATGACAACGATCGAAGCGGAGGCCGACCAAAAGTTGGCCGCCTATCGTATGTTGTTGGAAACGCAGATGAAGCAGACGAATCTGAATCTCGATGCTGCCCTGGCGTTGAGCGGACGCGTCGTGGATCTAATCCCCGATTCCGACCCCGAGGCGGCGGCCAAAGCGCGGTTCCAACGGAGCGATCTCTTCATCAAGAAAGGCCAACGCCAGGAGGCGATGCAGGAACTCAGCCGAATCTCTCCGAAGGCATCACACGGACTCCGCATCAAAGCACGCCTGCTCCAGGCTCAATGCCATGAAGAGGAAGGCGACTGGAGCCTCGCGCTGGGCATTTGGCAGGAAATTTTCAAAGATTCCGCGAATGTAGATGGTGGCAAGGCGCGCGTCCTGTACGCCATCGGTTGGTGCCATCATCAGATCAAACCGCCCAATCCGAACGAAACGATTCGCGTCTGGGCCGAGGCCGCCAAGGTTCCCGGTCCCGAAGGGCAGGCTGCCGGGCTGAATTTGGGCGAATTGCGTCTTTCACTTGGCGACGCCCAGGCCGACGACGCCATCGCCGATTGGAAACGTGCACTGGAATCGGTCAATACGCCTGCGGAATACAAGAATTCTTACCTGCCGCTGGAACAGGTGACGGAGATGTTCAAGCGAGGCCTCAACCACTTCCAGGAGATTAACGATCCGCAAAAGGCCCAGGCCATCGCCGAGCTTTATCGCCGAATCGCCAGCGGTGGCGTGGTCGAGAAGCAGTTTGCCGAGGTTATTGAACGCAACGCCCAGGAAATGTTGAAAAAACACAAGCTGCAGCCAACAGAGCAGCGCCTGGACGACGCACAGGCGCATTTTCGTCAGGCTGGTCTCGCGTTTGAGCAAGCGGCATCGGCGCAGTCGGTGACGGAGCGCTCGCCGTTGCTTTGGCGTGCGATTGACTGCTACATCGCCGGCAAGGACAACACCGCCGCCCAGAAAACAATTAAGAAATATGTGAACATCGAGAAAAAGGAGAGTCGCCTGGCCGAGGCTTGGTACACGTTGGGCGACATCTACCGCATTGCCGGCGACCAGGCGAATTCCCACGATTCGTTCATCAAGTGTTTGGAGTACCCAAGCACTATTTTCGCTTTCCGGGCGAGGTTCTACCTGGCCGTCGAGGAGGCCGTCAAGAAGGACTATTTGCAAGCCTGCGATATCCTCAAGCAGAACCTCGAAGGGCCGGCGATTGAAATCGATCGCCCTTCGCATGAACGTTCGCTTTTCATGATGGCGTTTCTCCGCGTGCGCATGAACGAACCGAGCGAGGCGTGTCACTACCTGAAAAACTGCCTGGCACTTTACCCCGATAACCCTGCTATTAACCGCGCACGCGAAAGCCTCGGAACGTGCAACCTCCTGCAGGCCAAGCAGGAAAAGAACCGCGAGGACGAGCAAATCAAAAATCTACGGCCCAACCTTCCCGACGACGTTCGCGCGAGAATCGAGGATTCGATCCGCATCACCCGCAAGACGCGGATCGCCTATCTCACCAGCGCCGCCAACGTATTTGACGAACTCGCTCGCGATCTCGAAACCCAAGCACGCAAGAAGCCGCTGGAGAAATTCGATGAAAACCTCCTGCGGCGTGCCTGGTTCGGCATTGGCGAAAGTCATCTTGGCAACATGGAATTCATCGAAGCGTCGCGCACGTTCCTCACGTTGCAACAGAAAAGCCGCGCCACCGTGGAAGCACTGATCGCCTCGTACCGCATTCTCGACGAAATCCTTCCCGCCGCGAATCGCACCGCACAGGAAAGCACCGAGGTCCGCCGACTGGCCCAAGAATCGCTGCGGTTGTTGCACGAGGACTTGAAGACGCTGCAACCCGACGATGCGATATTCCAGTTACCAAACGTGCCATCTCACGAGCGGTTCACGCAGCTGACGGTCGTGACGCAACAGCGTCTGAACGCACCGCCGCCGATGCCAAGCAAATCGTTGCCGGGGTTCCAGTGAGGACGCGCCCGAAAGCCGGAAGCGTGAGCGACGGTTGTCATCAATCCGTCGCTTACGCTTCCGGCTCGTACCTGAGATCATTAGCCCATGTTTGATATCGAACCCCCGATTTTTCCGGCAGCGCCTGTGCGGACCGCGTAATTTCCTGGGTTTTCTCGGCGATGAGTTCGCGTTGGCCAAAAAGCGTAGTGACATTTTGTTTTGTGTGTTTGTCATTTCCCCCCCTACTTTTTCCTTGATCCTTACTATCGCAGTCGTGATACTCACTCCATGCTCATCCGCACCGTCAAAGTCTCGTCCTCTGCGGGCACCGTCAATGAGTATGCCCGCGTGAACGAGGAGACGCGCGCCCGCGTGAGCATGAAGAACCCGCGTGCCCGCCAAGTGCTGAACGCGCTGGGCGTGACGAGCTACCGCCCGCTGCCGCCGAGCGGCGAGCAAACCGTGATGTAGTGACTAAAAAAAAATTTCCGCGTGGATTTTTCCAAAGCGAGGCGAGCTGTACATCAAACATGGGTTAGTCGTGAAGGGGGGCTCCGCTTGTGGAATATGCGTGATGTGTGAATCACCGAGCGCTAAGCCGACGAGCCGAGTGCGATCAGGAGACCGCCCCCACCAGCACGCTTGAGTTGTGGCCGCCGAAGCCGAAGCTGTTGGAGAGGGCGTAGCGCACTCGCATTGGGCGTGGCGTGTTGGGGACGTAGTCGAGGTCGCAGGCGGGGTCGGGCGTATGCAGGTTGATCGTTGCGTGGACGACGCTGTGCTGAATCGACAAGACCGTGGCGATCAGTTCCGCGCCGCCGGAAGCACCGAGGAGATGCCCAATCATGCTCTTGGTGCTGCTGATGGCAAGCTTGCGGGCGTGATCGCCGAAGGCGCGCTTGACGGCGATGGTCTCGGCGGCGTCGCCGATGTCGGTGCTCGTGCCGTGGGCGTTGATGTAGTCGATGTCGGTCGGGTTCAGGCCGGCGTTTTTGACGGCCATCTGCATGGCCCGCATGGCTCCGAAGCCTTCGGGATGCGGCGCGGTGATGTTGTGCGCATCCGACGTGCTGGCCACGCCCAGCAATTCGGCGAAGATTGGCACCCCGCGTTTTTTGGCGTGTTCGAGTTCTTCGAGGACGAGGATACCCGCGCCTTCGGAGAGCACGAATCCATCGCGATCTTTATCGAACGGCCTACTGGCAGCGGTTGGATTGTCGTGGCGTCCCGAAAGCGCGCGGGCGGCGATGAAGCCACCCAGGCCCATGTAGGTTATCGCCGCCTCGGAACCGCCGGTGACCATGACATCGGCTTCATCACGCTGCATGACGTAATAGGCGTCGGCGATGGCGTCGGCGGCGGAAGCGCAGGCCGTGGAGACAGCGCGGCTCGGGCCCGCGAGGCCGAAGTGGATCGAGATGTTGCCCGGAGCGGCGTTCGGCATCATCTTCGGAATGACGAATGGACTAATGCCGCGAGGTCCGCTGCCTTGCATGAACTTGGTGTGTTGTTCTTCGTATTCACTGAGTCCGCCAATGCCGCTGCCGACGATCGCGCCCATTCGAGTCGGATCGCTTTTGGCGGTATCAAGACCGGCGTTCTTCCAGGCCTCGAGGGCGGCGACCATGGCGAATTGCGTAAAGCGATCCATGCGCCGGCAAGCTTTGGTATCGAACCAGGTTTCCGGCTTCCAATTCTTGACTTCGCCGCCGAACTTGACACGGAATTCCTTGGTGTCGATTTGTTCGATTGACCCGATACCGCTTTTGCCTTCGAGCAAGGCATTCCAGTAGGTTGGGACATCCGTGGCGAGTGGGTTCACGGTGCCCATGCCGGTTATTACGACACGTCGCCTCATGGCGTGCGGTGCTCCTAGTTGGCGGGCGGATGGGAGGGGAATCGCCTGTTGTCCGATTACAGCATAGCGATCGCGCAGTAGTTTTTCGATAACTCGGGTGCGGGCATAACGCCAAATCGGGAAGTCGGCGTTGCTCTACTTAACAACAATCCCACAGGATCACGCAGGCTTCCTGTGGGAAAGGACTCGACTTTACGATGGCCTAGATAGGGGCCAGCGCACCGCCACTGCCTTTTTCTTTCAGCTTGATCTCGATGTAATCAATCGCCATGCCGACGGTCTTTATCTTCTCGGCTTCTTCATCGGGGATCGTGATCTCGAATTCTTCTTCGAGTTCCATGACGAGTTCGACGATGTCGAGCGAATCGGCGCCGATATCTTCCTGGAACGAAGTACTTCGGGTAACCTGTTCTTTGGCTACGCCGAGGTTGTCACAAACAATTTGGATTACACGTTCTTCGGTGGTTGCCACAATAATCTCCTAACAAAGCGGCTTTACGACAGCAGGAGTGATAAGCGAAGGAACGCATACCCAACCTGGTAGGCGGCAGCCGAACCGCAGCAAAGCATAGCTGCCACAATGGGTTATGTACCACAGAGTCGCTAATTTACGCAAGGCCTTTTTCCCAGGATAACCCAATCCCTGTCGGCCACTAATCACAATTGGCGTATAAGAGATAAACTATAGAAACATTCGGACGAAAAAAAGGCCAGGCGCGACGATTTCGGCAATAGTATTATCAGCAAGCCCAGGGTGAGGTACACCGAATCCCTGGGATGGACGCTCACTGGCGATGGATCCCACGGGTCCGGTGTACATCACCCCTGAGCTTGAGCTGTACATTTACTTGTTGCTGATGGACGGCAGCGTGAAGTCTCGCAATTTACCCGCGTCGATGTCCTTCTTGATCACGTCGACCGAACCGTGGGTCCAGTTTGGCGGATAGCTCGGCGGCGCAAAATCGTGCACCGCGATCTGGTAGCTCGTCGATCGGCCGACCGTTTGCGTCGCCAAGAAGTGTTCGACTGCTTGCGAACGGCGCGTATTCAGCTGATTGCGCGAATCGACCAGCTTCCCTGGAGCCACATTGCTGGCATACGAAATGTCCTGGGCATGTTGCAGATAAAGTTGCGGGTCGGGCACTGGCAACTTACGCGACAAGTACTTCAAGTGCTCGATACCCATCGCGTTCAAGCGATCGGTCGGCCCATCCGTCTTCGGATCGACCTCGAAGTGATAGTTCCAGATCGTTTGATCGAGTACATGGCCCTTCTCCGCCTGCGCGTTGTGAATATCGCGAACGCTCTGCCTGGCCATGGAGTTGTAACGCTCCGGCCAGCAGGGATCGACAAGCTCGCGATAGTGGTAACAGCCAACGCTAGCGAAAAGAAGCGAACCGAAGGCGACTACCACCCCGGTCTGTCGGATGAATCCTTTCATCTCGCTCTCCTGAAATGATGGGGGGACTGAGGTTGATTTCCATTTTGTTTAGCCGTTCGCTTTTGGCGAGCGCGTATCATCGCGCTCGCCAAAAGCGAATGGCTAAACAACACTCTTTACGGTTTCTTCAGCAGGTTCTCCGCAATGTTGATCGCTGCTGGCCCCACCAGCACCACGAAGATGCCAGGGAAGATGAACAGAATCAGCGGAAACAACAGCTGCACGGCGGTCTTGGCGGCCTTCTCCTCGGCGATTTGCTTACGCCGCGTTCGCATCGCATCGGACTGTACGCGAAGTGCCTGGGCGATGCTCGAACCGAACCGGTCGGCTTGAATCAAAATCGCGGCGAGCGACTTCACGTCATCCACGCCCGTTCGGACGCCGAGATCATGCAACACTTCGCGGCGTGGGCGACCCATTTGCAGCTGAAAGTTCGCCAGCGAAAATTCTTCGCTGATCGTCTTGGCATGTCCGCTCATTTCCTCGGTCACTTTGCGCAGGCCAGCGTCTAAACCCAAACCGCTCTCGACGCAAACCACCAACAAATCCAGTGCGTCGGGCAGGGTTAGAAAGATCTCTTCTTGCCGTTTGCGGCGCAGATACCACAACACAACGCTCGGCAGGTAAAAACCGATACCCGTGGCGAGCACGATTCCTTGCAACATCTTCAAGCCGAACGGTCGGCCCGGCATGAAAATCGCCAGCGAGATCATAAAGCAAACAGCGAGGCAGACGATGCGAATGCCGGAGTAAACCATCGGGGCGGCATCTGAGCGGAAACCTGCGTTCGCCAGTTTCGTTTTCAGGGCGTTTTGTTCGATTTCGGTTTGCGGCATCAGCGGCTTCGAGACCGATTTCACTGCATTCGCCAAACCTTGCAGCTTATTTCCCTTCGCCTTCGTCGAATCGTCGATATCCGCGAGGGATTGCGGGCGACTCAACCGCGACAGGCGGTCCTGCGCCTGGCTGTTGCGATTGGAGATCATGGACAAAAGCACCCAGATCGCCGCGACGATACCCCCGAACACCAAAAGGGGGATCATATCTTCGATGCCAAGGATTGCGAACAGCATGGAACGTTCCTCACGAGGGGATTCGCGAGAGTTGCCTGCCGTTAACGATGCTTTCCGAACAATCGTTCTGCATGATTTATTCGTCAATCACGGCAAGGTTTCTTTACTCTCACTTACCAGATATTTTGCTTTTGCCTGTTTTGAACAGTTCGTTTACGTTGGTTTCAGAGCCACGCACGAAGTAAGTGGTTTGTGCACACCGCAATAGTAAATGCAATCCGCTTACTGCGTGCGCGGCTCTTGAAGCCAAAGTTACACCTTGATGTTGATGATGTGGCGTATAACCAACGCCCCGACCAATTGCATAATCAGAGCAGTGACACTCATCTTTACGCCCAACGGATGCGTCCACAGCTTTTCCACGTAGTCGTACTTAATGTGGAGCATCGTCAGGAACAGGACGAATGGCAACCCGATGAGGATGACGCCCGACAGCCGGCCTTCCGCGGTGAGGGCTTTCACCATGCCCATGATCTTGAAGCGTTCACGGATGACGTAGCCGATCTTGTCGAGGATTTCCGCCAAGTCGCCGCCGGTCTGTCGTTGAATGCAAACCGAGGTGACGAAGAACCGCAGATCGAGGTTGGGCACGCGCTCGCACATCGACCTCAGGGCCTCATCAATCGGGATACCCAGGTTTTGTTCCTCATACACGCGATTGAACTCGTCGGCGATCGGCCTGGGCATTTCCTCGGCAACGACATGCAACCCCGCCGCCAAGCTATGGCCGGCACGCAAAGCTCGCGCGACCAGTTCCAACGATTCGGGCAGCTGCGATCCAAAAGTCTTCAGTCGGCTGGCCCGCTTGTGCAGCAACCACGCGAACGGCACGACCGCGAACAACAACCCCATCAGCGGCGCAAAGTAGATCTTCACGCCAGCCAGCCAACTTGCCGTCATGCCAAGGGCGCCGAGGATCAGGGTGATCGCCATGAATGAACTTGGCGTAATATTCGCATCCGCCTGCATGATGAGCTTCTGCAAACTCGGTAAATGGGGCGTCAACGCCATGAGCAGCGACTGCTTGTCACGATCGAACGCCGTCTTGCGCAAGATTGTCGTGGCCTCATCATCTTTCCTCCGTCGGCCTGTGAGCAAGTCTAGCCGGTCGTTCGACTTCCCGGCCCCGTCGCCGAAAACGAAGAAGAAAACGCCGACGATCGCGCTGACGCCTATAAAGACCAGAACATAAATGAATACGGGAGACATAGCGAGTTTCCTTAATTCCCGAATGCAGTTTTCCGCTTGCGGCAATAATTTCTCGGTTTAGCCGCTCGCCTTCGGCGAGCGCGAACACGTACTGCACAACACCAGGTCGCGCTCGCCCAAACCGAGAAGCCGAATTCGCATTTCGCATCAAACCCCGACGGAGGGAAGGGCACATGCTCTCCTCCGTCCGGTCCGAGACGTGGTGGTTCAATCGCGCATCAGTACGCGTTCTTGGAACAGATTCGTGGGCAGCTTGATTCCCGCCGCCTCCAGGCGCGTGATAAACGTGGGCCGGACACCCGTCGCTTCAAACTGTCCATAGCAACGGCCGTTCTGGTCGATGCCCAACTGCTTGAACCTGAAGATTTCCTGCATGATGATGACGTCGCCTTCCATGCCGAGCACTTCGGTGATCGACGTAATCTTGCGCGGCCCGCCTTGCAAACGATTCGCCTGCACAACCAAATCGACGGCGGACGATATCTGTTGCCGCATCGCTTTGATCGGCAATTCCATGCCCGCCATCATGATCATGGTTTCCAGGCGTGCCTGGGCGTCGCGCGGCGTGTTGGCGTGGAGCGTCGTCATCGAACCGGAGTGGCCAGTGTTCATGGCCTGCAACATGTCGAGCGATTCGGCGCCGCGGCATTCGCCGATGATGATGCGTTCCGGTCGCATACGAAGAGCGTTTCGCACGAGATCGCGGGTCAGGATAGCGCCTTTGCCTTCGATGTTGGCGGGCCGCGTTTCGAGACGAACGACGTGATCTTGTTGCAGTTGCAATTCGGCGGCGTCCTCGATCGTCACGATGCGCTCATCGTGCGGGATGAAACTGGATAGCGTATTGAGCAGCGTGGTTTTACCGCAACCCGTACCGCCGGAGATGATGAGGTTCAAACGGGCCTTGATACAGGCCTCCAAGAGCATCGCCATTTCGGGGCAGAACGCTTTGTAATTCAGTAGGTCTTCGAGTTTGAGCGGGTTGGCGCCGAAACGACGAATCGACATCGAGGGACCGTCCAAGGCGAGCGGCGGTATGATGGCGTTCACGCGCGAGCCGTCCGGTAGACGCGCATCGACCATCGGACTGGTCTCGTCAACCCGGCGTCCGACCTTCGACACGATGCGGTCGATGATCTGGAGCAAGTGCTCGTTGTCGCGAAACTTGACGTCGGTCTTTTCGAGCTTGCCGCGGCGCTCCACATAAATCTTGTGTGGGCCGTTGATAAGGATATCGCTGATTGTCGGGTCTTTGAGAAGAACTTCGAGCGGGCCGAACCCGAACGTTTCGTCGAGGACTTCGTCGATGAGGCGTTCGCGTTCCATGCGATTGAGGAGCGGGTTTTCTGTGTCGCACAGGCGTTCGACGACGAGGCGGATTTCGCGGCGCAGCGTGTCGCCGGCGAGGTCGCTGACTCGTGAGAGGTCGAGTTTGTCGACGAGCTTGCCGTGGATTATGCGTTTGAGCTCGTCAAAGCTCTTGCCGTTGCGTTCGGCGTTATTCCCGCCCAGGGCGCCGGATCGGCTGGCACCGTGCGCCGAAGCGACGCCGTTGCCGCCCATCGAATTCAATCCTCGCTGTAATCGGGACATGGGGAAAATCCTCCGGTATATTTCGCTCTCCCAGGGGCAAGGGATTCCGAACCCCTGAGATAATATCTGCGGTTTTTATTATTCCAGGAGTAAGGAATACGTCGCCCTTGAGCGTAATGATCGATGGTTACCGGAACGAGAAGAAGCTGCGGCGCTCCTTCTTGGCCGGCTCAGCTGCCGTCTTGCCGCACAGTGCATTAGTCAGACCGACGATGCTCTGATGCACTTTGCTCTTGGGAGCATGCGTCATTAAAGGCACGCCGGCATTACGGGCGCCGAACATCGCGCGGAAGTCGTTTGGGATCTGCCAGTAGATCGGCTTGCCGATTGTTTCTTGGGCTTTCTCCAGCGTGATGTCGCCCTCATCGGAGCCGACGCGATTGACGACAATCTTGACCTTTTCGCCCAGACCTTCTTCTTTGTCCATCGTGTGCAGCATGCGAACGACGTTGCGGATGCTCGTCAACTCCAGCTGCGCGACTAGCACCACGATGTCGCTCATTCGCATTGCCGTCATGTCGGTTGACGTGAAACGCTTGCTCAAATCGAATACCAGGTGCGAGTAGCTGGCGCGTAACAAGCCAATTACTCGGCCAAGGTGCTCTTCGTGAATCAAGGAAATGTCTTCCATCTGAACGGGGTGCGGCAGCAGCGACAGGCCGCTCTCATGCTTGCACAGCGATCGGCGAAGGAACTGCATGTCAAGCCGATCAACGTTCATCGCCACATCGGCGAGTGTGTAATCGGGAATCAGGTCGAGCGCGACATCGGCATCGCCCAAGGCGAGATCGAGGTCAACCAAAGCCGTGTTATATCGCGGATCCTGCGCCATCGCACAGCCAATGTTTACTGCGAGGCTCGTGCAGCCAACGCCACCGCGTGAGCCTACGATCGACACGACAAGCGATTCCGTTCGGCCTGTGCCGTTGATGACGATATTGGGATCGGACGCCGACCGGTTTGTGCGAAGTCGTTGCAGCGCGAGCAGCAAGTCTTCGAGCACGATGGGCGCGGTCAGGAATTCCTTGGCGCCTGCACGCAGTGCTTGCAAGATCGATTGGCCATCGCCGCGACCACTGACGGCAAGGATCGGCGTGTGAGGGAATTCGAGCGTGAGTTGTTGGATCAGTTGGAATGCCTTGTTGTGATCGGAATCGAGCGCAATCACGACGGCGTCAGGAGAGGATTGCCGAACCACGTCGATGAAAAACTCATATCGCGAGCACTCGGCTTCAAGCCAAACAGTTTCGACACCCAGGAGGAGATTGCGGAGCGGCTCGCGCGTCAAATCCGACGGGTCGACGATTGCGATACGTTGCACGTCCCTCATAAGCCACCACCAATAGCACGTTGGGGATTTTCAAGGGTCGCCGGCGCTCCGAAACCGAGCAAACCTACTTTCCTTTTCAACCGTAGCTTTTTTTTTGGTGGAATGATGGATTTTGAATCGAATTCCGATTTTCGCCCGAAAAACGGCGCGTTGTAAACAAATTGTAACAGCCAGAAATGACGGCGCGATTCTTGAATTCCACCTGCGGCTTAGCGCTCAAGGCATCCCAGGCAAGCGCTAAGCCGCAGGCGGAAAACACGGAAGATTATTTCTGCGTCTCAATACGCTTGCGCAAGGCATTCAGGCTCTCATGGAGTTGTTCAACTTGTCGGCGCAGGTCCTCGATTTCCGGTGATCGCGGCCCGGGCTTCGTCGGCGGATTCGGCATCGGCTTCGTGTCGATTATCTTCTGCCCGAGTTCGATCTCGAACCGCCAAGGGAATTGGCCGCCTTGGCCCGCATTCGGGGGTAGGAATCGTTTCATCATTTCGGCATCGAACGGGAAGGGCGGCTTGCCGGTCATCATCTTTTTCATTTCTTCTTCGGTCAGCTGGCGTGGTTTGCCGTCTTTGTCCGGAACCATGATACCACGTCCTCCGGCATTCCAATTCCATGGTCCGCCTCTCTGCCAGGCGTTGCCTGGATTAGCCTGTTGGAACCCGCCCATCGGGCCGACGGGAGGTCCGCCTTGAAGCACCATGCGAACAGCAGGGCCTGAACCGGGCTTGATCGCTTCGGCTTGCTTGACGAGTTCCTCGATGCGAGGGTCCGGTTTCGCCTGGGGCTTGCCGACTGGGATTTGGAACTGGATCGGTCCGAAGCCCGGACCGCCGCGATCGAACGTCGCGATGACTTTGCCCGTCTTGGCATCGGTGATGACGATCTTGCCGTCCTTCTCCGTGGTGATAATGTCGCCGCCTTGGCCAAAGACCTGAGTGATTTTCTTTTCAAAGAACATCGGCACGGCGGGCTTGTTCGTCGTCGGCTGATCTTTGGGCACTTTGTCGGCGGGTTTAGCCTGGGCGGCCTGCAGATGATGCAGCAGTTTCACATCGGAGATGTCGATCTCCTTGCCGTCGATGATAATCTTGATCTGGATCTTCGGCGTCGGCTGACCACCCGACAGGGCGGTGCCTGTCGTGGTCAAGAGCGCGGCCGCCACCAACAGGCCGGCGCCGAGACATTTCCTCGTGAAAGACAGCTTCGTCATCGGTTAGTTCTCCTTTTCGGGCAAACGCGCCACTTGCGATTCCAGCCCACCTTGAGCCGAATCGAGCAACGCAACGGGCCTGCCAAACTCATATCGCAAGTTTTGACGTCGCGTTTCGCAATCGTGTCAGAGCCGGGCACGCAGTAAGCGATCCGAATTTGACCACTTACTTCGTGCCCGGCTCTGACACGATCATGCATGATAAAGTTGATTCTTGCCAATCGCATCAAATGTACAGCCGCTTGTCCGCCACATACGCTTCCACCGCGCGAGGTACCATGTAACGCACGCTGCGGCCCTCCTTGAAGCGTCGGCGGATGTCGCGGCTGGAGATTGCTACCAGCGGTGCTTCGACGATCCGATACCGCAGTGGGAAATCGGTGCCCAGGCCAAGTGACGCACGCAAGGCGTCCGGGCAGGCGCATGGCCATTCACTGCGTTCCATCACCAGCAGCTCGGCCAATTCCAGGATTCGCTTCGGTTGATACCACGCGGGGAGGTCTCGCAGGCTGTCGGAGCCGATCATAAACGCGAGGTTGTCATTTGGGTGACGTTGCGTCAATAGCGTCAATGTGTCCACGGTGAAGCTCGGCCCGACGCGATCTTTCTCCAACTCGTCAATCTGAAAGGCGGGGTTGCCTGATAGCGCCAGCGCCAGTATCTCGACGCGCTGCGCGAATGGCGTGAGCGTTTGCTCTTGCTTATGCGGCGGCGAGGCAGCGGGCATAAACAACACGCGGTCGAGTTGCGCCTGCTCCCGGCACTGCTCCGCGAGGATCAGATGGCCGAGGTGAACCGGATCAAACGTGCCGCCGAAAACGCCGATGCGCATGATGGGTCAAATCTCCGAACGTAGCAAAATTCACCACAGAGGCCACAGAGAGAGAATAGAGGAAGTTGTAGTGAGATATTTGGGAAATCTTACTTTAACCAACAACGCAATACGAATGCATAATCACGAAAGACGCGAAAGCACGAAAAAATACAGATCAGTCTTGGTGAACTTTCTCGCGCATTACGATTCGATTTCCTTTCGTGATTTCGTTCTTTCGAGTTTTCGTGATTCGTATTGAAAATCAACACCCGCAAGTGCTGTCGTGCCTCTTTCCTCTGGCATTTCTCTGTGCTCTCTGTGGTGAAACGTCTCCTGGTTTCATATGGATGCCTATTGCTTCGCCATTGGCGTCGTCAACACCGCATCTGCGGAGCCGAACGTGCCGGCGGCGTTGCGCACGCGCAGGACAATGACGTGCGCGCCGGGCCTCAGGGCGTCGGTCGTGAAACGGAAGGCCTCGGACTTGCTGTCGAATAGGCCATCGGTCGGGAACACGTTCACCCAGCGTTTGCCATCGACAGCGAACGACGCTTCCGTGAGCCGAACGTACGGATCGCTCGCCGACGCTTCGATAATCGCCGTGCCGTTGGTGAAACCGACGACCCTGAGCGTCACGCTCGGCGGCAGATGGGTGACCGCGATCGGGCTGCTAATGCGCTCCGCCGTCAATGCGTCCTCGGCTGAATTGTCTTTGCGGTCGCTGGCGCTGATTTTGATGTGGTAGACGCCGGTCGGGAAGCTCGTGGTATCCCAGTCGAAGGTGTTCTTGTCGTAGTTCTCTTCGAGCAGCACCCAATCGGTCCAGCCGTCCTTCTTGCAGTAGATGTTGTAGGTCAGCTCGTCGTCGTTGGGGTCGGTGGTGTTCCACTTGATCTTGAGTTTCTTCGGGTTGTCGATGTCCTTCGTGTCGAAGTCAGGCACGTCGAGGCTAGTGATTTCCGGCGCCTGGTTGAGCGTCTGATAACGCAGCGCGAACTGGCGGGCCTCGGGCGAGACCTTGGCATCATCGGATTTCAGCGTCACGCGGTACTGGGCATATCGGCCCAGCGGCGCTTTGGTCTGGCCCGGCGATTTTTGTTCGCCCGACCAGGCGCTCCAGGTGTCGTCGGGGTCGGCGACGTTGCCGCTGCGGATGGCGACGGTCACGCCTACGCCGGTTCCTGCGGTCTGGTTCCATGTGAGCGTGCCCCATTTGCTTTGCATCTTGGCGTCGAGCACGTCAGAGACGGCGGTGCCTTCGCTGGCGAAGCGATCGGAGAGCACGAACAGCTTGCCCGGATCGCCCGTGCCGAGGACGATCGAGCCATCCCGGCGAATGAGCAGGCAGTGGATTTGGCCGACGTCGAGCCGGGCGATTTCGGTTTTCTCCCTGGTGGCTTCGTTGATCTCAAAGAGTTGGCCTTGCATGCCGGTGGCGAGTAACAACTTGCCCTGGGTTTGGCCAACGCGGAGGATCATGGTTTTGTCGCGATAGAGTTCGCGGACGGCGCCGTCGGGGGCGATGCGGTAGAGCGAGTTCTCGCCCGGTGTGGGGCCGACGGGGCCGTCGAACTTTCCGCCGGTGGAGCCGAACCCGCCTTTGCGCGCGACCGGAGCGCTCGTGCCGGCGTAGACGGCGCTCGGCGTGGCGAGCAGCGAGCGCACTTCGGGTTGATTGGCGTGGTATAAGACAAACCCCTTGCCCGCGGGATCGATGCGATAGATCAGCCCGCCCTTGTCGGTGCCGGCGTAGACGGTACCCTTGTCGCCGACTGCGAGGCAGAGAATGTGCTCTTGCTTCGTTGTGTAAAAGACGCTCGATTTGCCATCGGGCGTGATGCGATAGATTTTGCCTTTCGGCCCCGTGCCCGAATAGAGGTTCTGCGTCGAGGCATCATACGCCAGGCTCCAGATGTAGGAGTCGAGGTTCTCGACGACCGTCGTGATGCCATCGGCCGTGATTTTCAGCAGCTTGCCCGTCGGCCCCGTGCCGGCATAGACGGCGTCGCCCGCGGCGATCAGGCTGAACAGATGCCCGTCCTTGCTCGTGTGGACCACCGTTGCTTTGCCCGCCGGCGTGATCTTATACAGCTTGCCTTCATCGCCCGTGGCTGCGTAAAGGTTACCCGCTTTATCCTCGGCGAGATCCCAAATATTGCTGGCGGCGATTCCCGCGAGCGGTTTGACTTCGCGCGACAGCCGCAGCACGCCTTCACTGGTGACGACGGCGTTCTTGAACTGCGCCTTGTCGTAATGGCTCTGCTGATACTGATGCCAAAGCTTGACCTTGCCGGCATGAGCCGAGGGGATCGTCGCCAGGAGAAGGAGAAGAACGCAAAGAGCACGAAGCGACGACATGGGAGTTCCTCGGTGGTTGGTGGGGCGGCTACGTCATTGTACTCGCTTCGCCTGGATTCGTTTAGCGCCCGCGCGATGCGGGGTGGGCGAGATGAACGGCAATGGCTAGACGGGAATAGCGTGTTCATTCACCAAATCAATCCTTCTTTCGTGATGATATGCATCTGAGAGAAGGGGGCCTGATCTTGGTTGGCAGAAATGAATAAGTGGTGCTTGCCGTTAACTTCAGGGCGGTAGTTTATCTCGCCGACTCCATCAGCCAGGAGGGTCATTTCGGGGCTTTCGATCTGAAGAAATGTTTGATCTGTGGCCTTATTAACTCTAATTTCGTACGTGTTGCCGATCTGCATATCCACGATGAACTCACGGCATAGACCGAGTGAGGACTTCCTCATTCTCGGATTGATATTGTCGTCCAGGGTGAGGAAAATGTTTGCTATGAACGTTGTCCTTGTGTTGAGGTTTACTTCAACTGCAGATTTATTTGGAAATGCTGCTACTAATGAATAGTTATGGAACAGGTATTCCTTGCTCGTGACAAAAATCGCGTGGCGGCCGGTATTTCGAGGAACAAACGACAATACAACGCGGAAGTTCCGAGGGATGTAGGCGCCCTTTACGATCACGCCATTGCCGTCGTGAATTTGCAGGGAGACATCGTTGCCAGAATTCATGCCAATATTTACGCGTTTTCCGGCTTCGAGGTCACATTGATGGACCGAGACCCCGCGAAATGTGTTTGCGTCGGCAATGACCAGGTTGCCAATTTTTTTGCAAGGTTCGAGCAGCGGAATCGGCGAGATGATTCGCCCGGGGATATTGTCCTTGGTGCCAAATTCGATGCCCTGCCAAAACACGCGCTCATTCGCCGGTAGGTCTTCGATACGGCCGACCTTCTCGGTTTTTTTGGGGTCGTCAGATTTTGGGGCCTCGGTCGTCTTGGGAGCCTCTGTCTTCCAGGGTACTTCTGACTTCGGGGCAGGAGTCGTGCGGAAATCGAATTGAGGTTCCGGTGTTTTTGTGCGTTTATCGTTCCAGCCCTTGCCGCCGTCGTCGAAATCCCAGTCTTTCTTGTCATCGAAGTCTCGCCGTGGCCAATCTTTTTTTTGTGCTTTGAAGTCCTCACGCAGTGGTTCCCGCTGGAGCACCAGGAAGAAGACCGCCGCCCCGCCGCCGCCGGCTAACAATAGACACGTGAACAGGCCGATGACGATGACGGCGATGATCGCGCCTGTGCCTGTGTTGCCCGTCGGTTCCGACGTCGGTCGGCGCGAACGCGGCGATGGGGTGGGCTTCGATTGCGGCGCGGTGTCGGCATGCTCGACCAGTTTACCCGTGACGATCTCTTCCTCTTTCTCCACTGGCGGCGGACCGACCATCGTCGCCACGACCACCTCACCGGCAGGATTTGGCGGAGCGACGACGGCGATCGGGCTCAACGGTTGCGTCTCGGCAGGCACAGGCTCAACTGGCAGTTCGGGAACCTTGAACGTCGCCTGACATTTTTGGCAACGCACCGTCTTCCCCGCCAGGCGTTCGGGCAACTCAAAATTCGCCTGACATTGCAAGCAGGAGGTCTTGATCGGCATAAGACAAACTGCCTATAGTGCCGCTTGCGGCTAAGCGCTCACGTATGGTCATGCGAACGCTAAGCCGCAAGCGAAAAACCTAAATGCATTCTACGTGTTTCTCGCGATCGGCTACTTCGCCATCGGCACACGATAAATCTTTCGGCAACCATCCAGTTCGGTGGTATACGGTGCGGGCGGCGTCGCCGGCGGCGGTGTCGCGCGGATGCTCGTCACCGCGAACACGAATCCCACCAGCATCGCGCCGAGGCCATGCGTCACATAGGTCCGCTGACTGAAGAGATCGCCAAGCAGCAGCGTCAGCACAAGCAGGTACATGATGAAGCTTTCGCCCGGCGCGGTGATTCTGCCCGTGACGCCGGCGGGGCATTCGAGAATCTCGGTGACATCGAGATAGAGATGAAACGCCGCGACGCATGCCCCCGCCGTGGCCGAGGCGAGCGCGAGCGGCGTAAAAGCCGCGCTGGGCACGCCGCGCATGAAGAGACCGAAGCCGAGGATCGCCGCCGTCGCCATGATGAACGCCCGCTGATACAGGCACAAGGGACAGGCTTTCAATTCCATCTCGAGGCTCAAATACAAGCTGCCGACAACGCCGCCCGCGCTGACGAACAGAGCGCCGCGGAGCCACAGGGATTGGAGGCTGGCAGCGAGGGGTTTAGGCGGATTCGTTAATGACATATTACTGGAACCTCTTTTTTTCACTATTCCGCTTGCGGCTTAGCGCTCTCAGGGCACGCGGCGAGCGCTAAGCCGCAAGCGGAAATACAGAAACACCGAACTCGCTTGCGTTCATCCACTTTCCATCATATACCGAACTGCATGAAATACTTCTTCTTTCATCTCATGTCTTGGCCGTACTTGCCTGCGGATTTTGCGGAGAAGCACGATTCCGCATGGATCTGGATTCCCAACGATCTGTACGATCCGGTCAAAGGCCACGATCTTTATCGCGAATACATCAACACGCTGGCCTATGCCGACGAACTGGGCTTCGACGGCATCTGCGTCAACGAGCACCATCAGAACGCCTACGGTTTGATGCCGTCGCCCAACCTCATCGCAGCGGCGCTCACGCAACGCACACAGCGCTGCAAGATTGCCGTCATTGGCAACGCACTGCCAATGTACAATCCGCCGTTGCGCGTGGCCGAGGAGTTCGCCATGCTCGACGTGATGTCGGGCGGGCGCCTCATCGCCGGCATGGTGATCGGCGGCGGGCCGGAATATTTCAGCTACCAGATCGATCCGACGACCGCGCGCGAGAAATTTCGCGAAGCGCTTGACCTTATCCTCAAAGCCTGGACGACGCCGGGGCCTTTCGAGTGGCATTCGAAGCACTACTATTTCCGCTACGTCAACCCCTGGCCGACGCCGTTGCAAAAGCCGCACCCGCCGATCTGGATACCGGGCGTCGGCAGTGCGGAGACGATCGACTTCGTCGCCCAGCGGAAATATTCGTACATGGGCGTGCCGTACTTTCACATCGATGTGTTTCGCCGAGTGTTTGCGCAGTTCCGCGAGGCGTGCTCGAAGGCTGGCTACGAAGCGCACCCCGAGCAGATGGGCTGGGGCGTACCGATTTACGTCGCCGAGACCGACAAGCAAGCCCGCGAGGAGTTCGAGCCGGCGTTCTGGTACTTCGTGCGCAACCTCATGAAAGGCATCGGCACGACGCCGCCGGGCTATACCAGTGCGAAGTCGGCGGCGGCGATATTGAAGAATCAGCAATTCTTCTTATATCAGCAACAGACCTGGGCCGACATCGAGGACGGAGTCTTCGCCATCGTCGGCAGCCCGGAAACGGTCAGGCAGAAGCTCGCGCACTACCAAAAAGAACTCGGCGTCGGCGTCGTCCTCACCGGCTGCCAAACCGGCACGCTGCCGCACCACCTCGCCCGCAAAAGCATGGAGCTGCTGGCGCGCGAAGTCCTGCCGAAGGTGCGGTGATCTGTAATTCTTCCGCTTGCGGCTTAGCGCTCGCGTGGGATATCCTGAGCGCTAAGCCGCAAGCGGAATATTTGACCATGACCCCCACCTTCGTCTACGCCCAGCTTAACGCTCGCCTGATGCCGATCGAGCGTGGAGAACGCTTCGAGGACCCGCTCCTCGAAGCGTTTGAGGCCAACGAACTCGGTGAAGTCACCGGCGGCGGGACGCTGCAGGCAGCCAACGGCGAGATCGAATATTGCGGCCTCGACATCGATGTTTATGACCTCGCCAAGGCCGTCCGATTCCTGACCAAGTTCCTCACGAAATGCGGGGCACCGAAAGGCTCAATGCTTCAGTATGAGAAAAAGGGCAAGCCCGTCGAGACACCGTTTGGCGAGGCGGAGGGTTTGGCGCTGTATCTCAATGGCACGGACCTGCCGAAAAAAGTGTATAAGGAGTGCGACATCAACGACCTTTACGAGGAGCTGAATCGCCTGCTCGGTAAACATGGCCGAATCGAAGGCCATTGGCAGGGGCCGAGCGAGACGGCGCTTTACCTTTACGGCAAATCGGCGAAGAAGATGCAGAGCCTGATCGGCGACCACATCGCGGCGTATCCGCTCTGTCAAAAGTCGCGGCTGGTGGTGATTGCATAACAAAAGAGGCTCACGCAAAGCCGCCAGGACGCAAAGAAAGAAATCGAGAAACTTACTTCGATTTGTTTGTTTCAACCACCTCTTTGCGCCTCTGCGCCTTTGCGTGAGCTTTTCTCCAAATCTGCGAAAACCCCAAGTTTCGCCTTTCCCTGAGTCGATCCATCAAGTAGAATTACGGGTGGTCCGAAAACCGGGATTCCTGCCCTTAAACATGCGAGTTTCGTCATGCCGATTCAAACTGGCTGTCCCGACTTTCAATCGACGCTCACCACAGATCGCCGTAGCTTCGTCAAAGCGGGCGTGCTCGGGGTCGCTGGCTTATCGTTGTCGCAGCTTCTTCAAAGCGAAGCGCGGGCGACCGACGCGGGCCGACCGACGCGGCAAACGTCCGTCATCATCCTCTGGATGCGCGGCGGGCCGAGCCATATCGACATGTGGGATCCGAAACCCGATGCTCCCGTGGAATACCGCGGCGCGTTCGGCGTGATGAACACGAACGTGCCTGGCATCCAGCTGTCGGATATGCTGCCGATGTCGGCGCGAATTCAGGACAAATGGTCGATCATCCGCAGCCTGCACCATCATGACGCGGGCCATTCGACGGGCGATCAGATTTGCTTCACGGGCTACAACTCCGGCCCGAACCCGGACGAGAACATTTTTCCGAGCATCGGCTCGGTCGTCGCGCGTCAGATCGGGCATCAGTCGCCGCAGCTGCCGCCGTATGTGATGATCCCTCGCATGGTTCCTGGCACCGGTCCTGGCTACCTGGGCATGGCGTACAAGGCGTTCGAGACGCAAGCCGACCCCGCCAATCCGGGGCCGTTCCGCGTGCCGAACTTCGCTCTGCCGACGGGCGTGACGGTGGAGCAAGTTGGCGATCGCCGCAATCTGCTGCAATCGTTCGATAACATTCGCCGTGAGATCGACAGCTCAGGCCAAATGGGCGCACTCGACCGTTACAACCGCCAGGCGTGGGACATTCTCACGTCATCCGCCGCGCGGACGGCGTTCGACCTCGATGCGGAACCGCAGCATGTCCGCGAGCGTTACGGATTCGAGCCGGCGTGGAATCCCGGCACCCCTGATCGTTGCGGTGCCCCGGCGTGGAGTCAACGCATTCTGCTCGCACGCCGACTGGTCGAAGCCGGCGTTCGCCTCGTCACCGTCGATCTCCGCTGGTGGGACACGCATGTGCTCGGTTTCGAGTCATTGCGGCTCGGTTTCTTGCCGCGCTGGGATCGTGCCTACTCCGCGCTCATTGAAGACTTGCAACAGCGCGGCTTGCTCGAATCGACGCTGGTCGTCGCCTGGGGCGAGTTTGGCCGTACGCCGCGCGTTAATAATAATGCAGGCCGTGACCATTACCCGAACGTGTTTAGTGCAGCGCTGGCGGGCGGCGGCGTGCACGGCGGGCGCGTCGTCGGCGCTTCCGATTCGCGCGGCGCCTTCCCACGGGCCAACGCGACGAGGCCGCAGGACGTGCTTCGCACAATGTATCAACACCTCGGCGTGGACGTGAACGTCAACTACACCGACGGCTCCGGCCGCCCGCACCCCGTGTTGCCGAGCGGTCGCGTGCTGGAGGAGTTGTACTAACGGAATTACCGCTTGCGGCTTAGCGCTCATCAGGGTACCCGATGAGCGCTAAGCCGCAAGCGGCACTCACCCATGCCTTCCCTTCTCCGCCTCCGTCAGATAACCCCATCTCAACGCCTGGTCTTGCGTGTAGTTCTTGCCGAGCGTTAATGCCGTCACCGCCTTCGCTAACTCGTAGCCCAGGTAAAACGCATGCGATGCGTCGATCTCGACCTTTGCTTGCAACTCCGCGAACAGCGTGAATGGGTTGGTGCCGCGCAGCCAAACATCGCGGCTCATGATGTGTAGCTCGCCGCGCTCGGCGAAGAGGCGGAAGTTGGCGTCGCGGATGCTCGCTGCCAATTCGCGCAGCGTCTCCTCACCGTGGGCGTGCAGCTTTGGATCGCGCAGCATCACCAGGTTCGGCTCGCGGCGTTTCGGAACGACGTGCTCCGTGACGGCGAAATGCACGAGCCGACGCGCGAGGTCAAGTTCGCGCACGCTGCTCTGCGCCCAGTTGATGACTTCCGTCGTCAGGACACTGCGGATTCCCAATTCCTGACAGAAACCCAACAGCAGAACGTTCAGGCCGGCCGAGTCCGCGTCGGTGAGTTCGGTCAGGTTGCCGACGCCCATCATCATCGCATCGTCGGGATAGCGCTTGCGTGTTTCGAGATAGCGCCCGAGCGACTCCGCGAAACCGAACGCGATCGGTTCGAGGATCGGATCGATGCGATAGGGCACGCCACGTGAACGCAGAAAGTCGATCGTCTCCGCCAAGCCCGCGCATTGCGCCGGCGTATCGGGAACGGCGACGACCTCGCAGCCCCAATCGACAGCGTCGGCGCGATTGGTCGCATTGACGCTAAGCACCAATTCCGCGCCTGCCTTCGCTCCTTGAGCCGCCTCCCAATTGTCGAACGTATCGATCGAAACGCGAAGGTTCTGCTCGTGCAGCGCTCGCACGGCGACGCCGACATCCTGCCAGCGCGTGCCAGGGTCGCAGCCGAGATCGATGACGTCCGCTCCGTCCGCCGCCGCCTTCGTCGCGCGCGCGATCAGGTCCGCCAGTTGTAAGCGCGGTGCATGGTTGATTTCGGCGATGATTTCGATGTCGTACATGCCGTAGGTCGAATCGGATCGGTTGCTCGTGCCAAAATAGTCGGGCAGGTCGCGGAGATCGTTAGGGCCTTTTTCGATACGAACATTTCCCCATTGCGACTGCAACACCTCGAGTTCGCCGTTACAAAGTCCGGGTAGGATGACGCGCTCGGCGTCTGCGGGCGGCGTGAAGTGCCGGGCGATCCACGGCGTCGTCGCCAGCGCCGCGACGGTGATCGGCAACACGCCGACGGTGTGCGTGAACCCAACGCGCGGGGCCAGCTCGTCGAGCATTCGCCGAAGCGCCGGTTCCGCCAGCTTGCCCGTCAGGAACACGTAGTGCGGCATGGTTTGACATCGATAATTATTGGCTTCCCCATATGCCGCTTGCGGCTTAGCGCTCGGAAAACCCCGCGTGAGCGCTAAGCCGCAAGCGGAATCCAGGGACTCAGTAGATCAATTCATACCGCCGGGCGACATGGCGGAATTTCGGCACGAGGATCCCGAACCAGATCACGACGCACAAAAGGAGCCACAGGAAAATTCCAAGGATGCTGAAGCCGGTGAGTTCGAGATACCACTGTCGCTCGAAAGCGCGATCGAGTTCTTCCCAGGAAAACGAACAAAATGCAAACACGAACGGCGGCGTGACTCCCGCCAGAAACTTATAGCCGTACTCCATGATGTTACCAATAAATGTCGTCATCTGTTGATTTCTACCAATCGCCATTGCGAAAATCCCGAAGATCGGCATGATACAACACGATGTGATAATCCAATGCCCGCCGCCGAGAATCAGCGTCGTCAGCACCGAGAAAAGCGACGACCAGATCGACGACTGGCAGAACACCGAGAACACCATGCCGATCATCGTGCAGACGATGGCATACCCAAACCACGCCGTAAGGATAATCGGCACGGCAACAGGATGCAAGCCGCCCGTGACGAGCGCGAGCAGCAACATGATACCGAACCAGATCCACGCCGGCTTGAGGCTGACGAGATTGCCGACGACCTTGGCAAACAATATCCCCTCGGCACTCAACGGCGAAGTGATGAGCGCGTCAAAGGTATCGCGTTCGCGCTCGCTGGTGATCGTCGTCGCGCCGCGCACCGCGAGCATCAACAGCGAAAGGCAGCCGACGCCCGTGCCGCATACGCGAAACCAAATGTTCATCGCTTCATTGAGGTCCCGCCACTGGGCGCCGTGTTGTTCCCAATACATGAAAAAGTAGCCAATGATCCAAATCGCCGTGCCAATGGTCAATGCGAAGAGAACGAAGTACGCCAGCCAGACGAGCCAATTGAACTTCACGCGGCTCTCGACGATGACTTCTTTCCACAGCATCGGGAACATGCCTGGCGCGGGCCGAAATCGCGCCCACAGGCCGACCGTCGCTGTCGTGCCCGCCGAGGATTGCTTAAGGGCAATCGCGCGAACGCGGAGCACGCTCCAGACGATGCAAATGGTGGACATGGTGAGATGGGCCCAGGCATAGCGGGTGAGAATGCCGGGCAATTCCGCCGCCAGCCTGCGCCCGCCCGCGCCGCTGATGGCCTGGAACACATCGACGACGACCATGAGCGGATTGCCAGCGTTTATCCAACCGGCGGCGTCGATCAGCGTCGGAGGATTGGCACCGAACCAGATCGGCGTCAACATCCATCGAAGCCTCATATTGCTCAAGATGTACACGAAGATTCCGACCGCCGAATAAGCAACCAACAGCAAATACGTCAAGCTGATCGCATCGCGCGGCTTCTTGAACAATGTCGAGAGCAGGATCCCCAAACTCGCCAGGCCGAGCATCGTCAAGCCGAGAATCGCGAAACCGGAGATCATCAGCTCCGTGTCGATGCCTCCTAGCAATTGCAAGATGCTCAGGATCGGCAGGCCGGTCAGCAGCAGCAGAGTGATATTGAGCAATCGCGAAACCAGCTTACTCAACACGATTTCGCGATTGTCGAGATCGGTGGCGAGCAGGTAGTCGATGGTTTTCTTGTCTTTCTCATCGGCGATCGCACCTGCGACATAAGCGGGCGTTAGCAAGATCACCAGCACGAGTTGCACGAACATGAACGTCAGGAAGAACCCCTCCGTCAGGACGGCGATGTCGCGCGGACGGAGCATCTCGCGGTTATTGCCGAACTCACGGGAGATGTAGGGAAGGAGCGCCATGTACAGGAGGATGCAAAAGAGGAAGGCGCCATAGACCATGCGGATGATCGAGTAGCGCGCGAGCCGTGCCGTGCGGATCATGTCGTAGAGCAGCACGGGGCCGAAGAGCTTGACCCACCCTTGAAGGGACGCGAAGCCCAGGACGCAGGCGTACACCAACCAGCAGGTGGTGGCAGTCCAAAAGCCGAGATGCGCCGCAGTGAGATAGACGAGCAGCAAGGCCACGGTCATGAACGAAAAGCCAAAGATACGCTCGCGCCACGATTCCCAGGAGTTCGACCAGCCGAGCGTCTGCCACAGCCGATTCAGAATCGATTCCAGGGGTGACATTCGCTTTTCCATACGGATGAGTTTAGCGATGGCGTGCATGGATGGCGAATTGTTTAGCCGCTTGCCTCTGGCGAGCGCGGGCGCAATGAATTGCATGGGATGAAAATCGCACCGAACGGCAGGCCCGCGCTCGCCGGAGGCGAGCGGCTAAACAAAGCCACCTCACACCCGGATCGAGCTGGCGTCATCGTAGATCATCTCCTCGCGCCGACTAATCTGGCGAAACCGCGGCACGATAAGCCCATGCCAAAAGAAGAAACAGCCCGCCGCCCAGCTGAATAGCCCGACGATGCAAAACGTGAAGAGCTGGCCCATGTCGTGGTGATGCCGGCCGAAATCGCGCTCCAGATTCTCCGCTGAAAACGCGAATAGGCCGAGCGCGAACGGCGGCGTCATCCCGGCCTGGAACTTCATCAAGTATTCAAAGTCGCCATCCCGCCCAGCATTGCTCATGATCGACAACGGCAGGTAACAGAACAGTCCCATCACCACCCAATGCCCGCCGCCTACCAGGATCGCCGTCAAGACCGAGTATACCGTCGCCCGCATCGAGGTCTTGCACACCATCGAGAAGAACAGGCCGATCATCGCGAAGGATGTCGCATACACGAACCACGCCACCACGAAGATCGGCACAGCAAAGAGGTGCACGCCGCCGGTCATCAGCCCCATCAGCAGCATCGACCCGAGCCAAATCCAGCCCATGCGCAGGTTCACCAGGCAGCCGATCAACTTGGCGTTGAGCATCGCGTCGCTGGTCATTGGCGTGGTCAGCAGGGCGTCGAAGGTGTCACGGTCACGCTCATTGCTGATCGCCGTCGATGCCCGCACCGCCACGACCAACAGCAACAGCGTCGCCACGCTCGTGCCCGCGGCTCGGAACCAGGCATTCATTTGCTCCGGCAGATTACGCCAAAACCAGGCATGGCCTGCCCAGTAGTCCCACACGACCGCGCCAAGGATGACCACCCCCGTGCCCAGCGTCATCAACACGAGGATGATAATGATCGCCCGACCCACCCAGTTGAGGCGTGATCGCCCTTCGATGTGCAGCTCCTTCCACAGCATCGGCGACTCGCCGACGGGAGGCCGAAACCAGTCCCACAGGCTGCGTTTTGCCGTCTTGCCGACTGCGGAATGTTTGAGCGCGATCGCCCGCAAACGCACGATCGACCAGGTGATGCAGACCAGCGACAGCAAGCTATGAAACCACACGAAGCCAGTGAGCAGATCAGGCACCGTCGTGGCAAGTGTCGCGCGGTCGATCGCTTTGGCGATCTCGATCAGCGCGACCAGCGGATTGCCCAGGTTGATGACCTCCGCAATCGGTACCAGAGTGCGCCCATCTAGGCCGAACCACAAGCGCTCGGACAGCACGAGCATTCCGCTTTCTTGCAACCCTTTCGCAAGGGTGCCGAACGCGATATAGGCAATCGTCGCCAAGTAGCTCATGCCGATCGCATCGCGCGGCTTCTGAAACATCGTCGAGAAATAGATGCTGACGCTCGCCTGACTGAACAACACCAATGCCGTGCCTGCGAAGCCGGCGAGCATGAGATCGGTATCGACGCCGCCCAGAAATTGCAAGATGCTCAAGATCGGCAGGCCGGTGATAAGGAAGAGCGTCATGTTCGCCAGCCGCGAGAAGAGCTTGCTCAGGACAATCTCGTGATTGTTGAGGTCGGTCACCAACATGAATTCCAGCGTCTTGCGGTCCTTCTCCTCGGCAATCGCGCCGGCCACGAACGCGGGCGTCAATAGCAGAACCAGGACGAGCTGCACGATCATGTAGGTGCAGAAAAATATCTGTCCCATCATGGCGGCGGCGTTCCGCGCGTCATGGCGATCCTGGATATCCATATTGAACGACGCCGCTCCGAATCCGAACAGGACGACGAATATCGCCGCCATGATCGCGAGCAACAGCCGTACGCGCAAATTGTGCAAAAACATTACCAGCGCGAGTAACCCGATCAACCCGCCGAGAAGAAAAATGAGTCCAAAGACGCCGATCACCAAGATGTCACCATGCCGGCCCTGGCGATGCCCGAATCCGTGCCGGTCGAGGAACGTGAGGTACATGAAGCACAGAATGCCGAGCAAGATGCCGGCATAGATCAAGCGAATAAAAACGAATCGGCTACGGCGCGCGGTGCAAATCATGTCGTAGAACAGCACCGGACCGAACAGCTTGAGCTGCCCCGTGCGCGTGAAAAATACCACGGCGCCGACGAAGCCGACCCATAAAATTGCGCTGAGCCAAAAAGGCAGCCAAATCGAACCAACGCCGAGCGCGATGGCGACCACGAGAAACGACGCAATCACTTGACGTTCGCTCCACGAGGTCGCGCTGTTCGACCATGCGAAGGTACGTTGCCACCATGCCTGCAAGGTTGACATGAGAATCTCCCTCCCGCTACGGTATGGAGAATTCCTGTTAATGCCAAAGGCGAGCGGCTAAACCGCAACCTACGCCGTCGCGGCGACTTGGCCATTCTTGAACGCTTCCCATTCTTCGACGGTGTACTGCACTTCGCGGGCGTTGCTGCCGTTGTAGCCGCCGACGACGCCGTCCTCCGCCATCCAATCGATCATGCGTGCCGAGCGCCCGTAACCGATGCCCAGCGCCCGCTGCAACAGCGACACGCTGCCTCGGCCTTCGCGAATGACGATCTCGACGGCTTGCTCGTAAAGCGGATCGCGTTGCCTCATTTGCTCGATCGAACCCGCACCAGCCGATTCCGTCGTTTCCAGCTTTAGCAATTCCTCAGAGAAGCACGGTTCATCCGTTTCGAGATGCTGCACGACGCGCTCCAGTTCCTCGGAGCCGACGTAGGTGCACTGCGCCCGTACCAAAGTATTTTGGCCGGGTATGAGAAACAACATGTCGCCTTTGCCGAGCAGCTTGTCCGCGCCGCCTTCGTCGAGAACGACTCGGCTGTCCATACGGCTGGCTACCTTGAAGCAGATTCGGCCTGGCAGGTTCGACTTGATGAGACCGGTGACGATGTCCACCGTCGGCCGTTGTGTCGCCAGAATGAGATGGATGCCCGCCGCACGCGCTTTCTGCGCCAGGCGAATGATGTGTGTTTCGGCTTCGCGCTTCGTTTGCATGATGAGGTCGCCGAACTCGTCGATAATAATCACGATGAACGGCAGCTTGGCAGGGATGCGCTCGCACTCCTCGGCATCGGGTTGCACGCGGCGGCGGATTTCCTCCAGGCCGAGTTCGTTGTACTGGGCAAGGTTGCGCACCCGCGCCCGGCTCAGCAAATCGTAGCGTTCCTCCATCTTGTCCACGGCCCAGGCGAGCACGGCGGTCGCCTTCTGCTCGTCGGTGATAACGGGATGCATCAAATGCGGAATCTTCCGATAGTCGGAGAATTCGTTCTTCTTCGGATCGATCAGCAGCATCTTGAGTTCATCCGGACGGCGCGTCATCAACATGCTAATGATGAGCGCATTGAGACAGACTGATTTGCCCGTGCCCGTCGTGCCGGCGATCAACAGATGCGGCATGTCGGCCAGGTCCTGCGTCAGCGGCTTGCCCTCGGAGTCTTTGCCCAGGAAGAGTGGGACCTTCGATTTTGCGAGCTTGCGCCCCGCGCCGATGATGACTTCCTTGAGCCTGACCGTCGCGCGATGTTCGTTGGGCACCTCGATACCGACGGCGTTTTTACCGGGGATCGGCGCGACGATTCGCACGCTTGGCACTTTGAGGTGCAGGGCGAGATCGTCGCCGAGCGTCGTGATCTTGTTGACGCGCAAGCCGGTTTCGAGCGCAACTTCGTATTGCGTAATGACTGGGCCCGTGTTGATGCCGACGACTTTGACGTTGAGATCGAAATCACGGAAGGTTTGCTCGAGGATGACGGCTTGATCGCGCAATTTCTGATCGTGCTGATCAAACGGAAACGGCTCTGGGTCTTCGAGCAGCGACATCGGCGGCAACTCGTAGTCCTCGTATTGTTGATCGTTCGCAGCGGAGTAGCCCATGCGTTGGATGGGCAGAATCGTCGGTGCCGTCTCTGTTTCCTCAACTACGGTTTCGGACGCTTCCACGGATACATCAGCGACGGCGAAGCCGCTGTGTTGGATCGGCACCGTCTCGATTATGCTCGGGATGGCAATCGGTTTCGGCTTCGCAGGCGCGTCACCGTTTCGGCGAAATGCCCGGCCGAACCGCGCGAACCCGCGCAGCGCCGTCACCAGCGCAAAGCTGAGCGCGATGCAGAGGCCATAAAGCCCGGCAAGCATTCCGTGCAGCACAAAATCGGCAGCGAGAAAAACGCCCACGAATCCGACACTGGCGACGATGGGGGCCGCACTCGGCCCCGGCAGATGGTCGATGAGCAACTCCCGCAGCACCGCGCCGAGCACGCCGCCGCTGCCGTGGATCGGCCCGGGAATCCAATCATGACCTAGCCAATCCGCGACGATCGCGCCCGTGGGCAGCAGCATCAGCCAACCGACGACGCGACCGGTCCAGCGCAGCCAACCGTGACCGACTAACAGCATAAACACCAGCATGAACCACGCCACCAGCAAAATGTGCATCGTATTGCCAAGCGCGGCATACAACTCGCTCGCCAGCAAATCGCCAGGCACGCCCAGCAGATTCGGCGCGGACGCTCCGCGCGACGACGGTTCATGGCTCAGAAGACAGAGAGCCAAGAAAAATCCGCCGATCAACAGCAGCCAGCCGACTGCTTCGACACGAACTCCGCCTTTTTGCGGCATAACAATGGTTTCGCATTCCTTCAGTGGTTCAAGGCGCACCGCCTCATATGCAAGCATACCCGCATGCATGCACGGGCGGGCAACGTCTGCAATCAATTTCGAGGAGTTTCGTGGAATTGTGTATCGTCAGCGCGGAAGAATCGACAAAATCGTTGCCGAGCGCCATCATGCTGGAGTTTCCCGATGTCCGCACGTTGGGAATGGACGCGGATGGCCAGCTTGGTGACATCGGGAAACTCCAGCGTGATGACGCTCAGGTCCGCACCCGGTGCCACGCGGAAGTCGTACTGGAGTCGGCCCTGGCTGCTGTGATAGACCAAGTCGATGCCGGGATAAACGTCCCGTGTCACCACCTCGTGATAGGTTTCGATATCGGTGCGCCATTTGCGAGGATCGTTGCCGATGAAGTAGTTGGCCTTACCCGCTAGTTTTTTCTGGCCCATCGGCTGCGCCCAAGAGTTGGCGCCGACGAGACGAAACCGAGATTGGCGAGTGGCCGTCTGACCCCTGACTCCTGTCTCCTGATTCCTGATGACGGTTTCCTCGGCCGTGACGAAAACCATCTGATTCTTCGCCCGCCCCAGGAACAACACCGAGCTATCGGTCTGGCCCTTGTTGACCTCGAAGCTCACCGGCAGATGACTGTTGCGTGGCGGCGATAACTCAAACTTTTGGATCGCGCTGACGACCTCGCCATGGATGCCATCGACGCGCGCCCGTGCCCGATAGTGGCCATGAATCAGGCCGTGTAAGCGCATTTCAGCGGCGCCAGCTTCGTCGAGTCGGCCCGTGGAATAGGCGAGTTCACCCGGGCCTTCAAAGCGGCCATCGTGATTGAGATCGACATCGACGCAGAACGAGCGAGCATCGGGCAGCGTCGTCGAGACCGTAATCGGTACCGGTGGCCCGGCGGTCGTTGCCGGAATATTCAGGCGCACGGTGGCATCGGCGTGATTCCGGCCAGTGCGGCCGAAGTTTAGAAATGGAGCGAGTGCTGTGTCCTGACGTGCGTGCCCCGAGAAATTGTCCGAATTGACGCGGGAATGCGACTCCTGGAACAGCCCCAGGGCAACAAGTGCGAATGCGACGGGAACCGCAACGAACAGAACCCCATTTCGAGCAATCATGAGATCGCCTCCGAAAGAGTGAAGGCGGCTGAGTAGGTGGAATAAGGATAGTTGTTATTACTCTCTCACGCAAGCATATTTATGGGGAAAAAGCACTATCGATTGGTGAACATTCAAGCAAATCCAAGGGTGAGGTGCTCTGAACCCTTGGGATGGACCCACAAGCCATCGATACCAGGGGTTAGGAGTACCTCGCCCGTGGGCTTACGTCAATGTCCACAGCTTTGGCGGGGCGCCTGCTTCCTAGTTTTGGCATTTCATTGCGACTGCGGTCGGAGATATACGACTGCCGCCGCCGCGAGGGTCGCAAGCGTCAAGAGAGTCCAACCGAGGGTGCCAAGGCCGCTGTCGCCGTTGGTTGCCGGCGGCCTTTGCTCATGGGCGACGTTGAACACGCGAAAGGTTCCAAGTGGATCGCGATAAGGGCCTTTGAGGAAGGGATGCAATATCCGCGCCTGCCTGCCGAAGCCGAAGGTGCCTTCCCCGCCGTTGCCGTTGCTTAGGCCCTTGCTGCCGGAATAGTTACCCTCGGAAATGCCGCCGCCTGGAGTGGGAGGTGGCGGTGGTGGCGGTGGCGGCACGGGTGGGAGCGCGAAGGCGAGGCCCGATATGCCAACGAAGCCAATGTTGCCGACGAGCGTTCCCACGCCCGTAGTCGTGTTGATTTGAAACAAAGAAGACGGACCTGGCGGCCAGGCGCTCAAGGCGGCGAAGAGGTTGCCGCTGGAGTCAATCGTCAGGCCGCCGCTCGTATTTAGCCCAAAACCCGTGATGCCTGTATTGCCCACCAAAGTCGTGACGGCAGTTACGGGATCGATCGTGTGCAGTGTCGCGCCGCCGTTGGCGAGGCCATACAAAATGCCCTTGGCGTCAAAGGCCAAGCCGTCCATCGGCGGATTTATTGTGCCAACCAAGGTGGAATTCGGAACCGTTGGATCGAAACGCCAAAACTGGCCGATGCCCGGCTGGGCCGTCAAAAAGCCGATGCCATCGCTGCGGAAGGTCAGGTCGCCCTCCCCAAACGGACCCGGAATAGCCCCGATGTTGATGGTGTTCACCGTCGCACCCGTGGCCGGGTTCAATTCGCGAAGCCTGGAGGCCGTTCCATCCCAAGCATAAAGCTGATTGGCTCGCGAGGCGATGCCCCAGGAATTCATGCTGGAGCTGAGCGGCCCGACGAGCGTGCCGGCCCCGGTGGTGGTATTGATGGTAATCAATTCGTTGGTGCTGACCGTAATGCCGTAGAGTGCGCCGACGGCGGGCGGCGGCGGCACCCCATCGTTGTCAGTAATGTTGGCGACGACATTGGCGATGGCGATGGCGCTATACGCGGCATCGGCACTAGCCGAGGTGTGCGTTATTGTGCCGGTATGTGCGCCTTCGACGAGGGCGTCATCGACCGCAGTGACGGTGACGGTCTGAGCCACGTTCCAGTTGGCCACGGTGAATGTCAACGTCGCAGGGGTCGCCGTGACTTGTGTGCCGGGGTTGAGCGTGATAGTGACATCGGCAGTAGGTGCGAGGTTGAGGACGACGGTGTAGGTGTCGGTCGCGCCGCCTTCGGTGACGGAGGTCGTGCCGCCGGATTGGGTGATGGTGGCGCCGGCGACGGGCGGCGGAACAACACCGAGAAAGGCGATGCTCTGAACGCCGTCAAGACCCACCGCCCCTATCAACGTCGCAGTTCCAGTGGCTGTATCGATCGTATACAACGAGGACGGAAACGGCGCTACCTGGCTAATGGACGTGGCATACAGCTTGTCTGCGGCGTCAAAAGAAAGCCCTACCACCGGGTTCGGCCCGACGATGCCCGTGCCGCCCACCAGGGTCTGAACGCCTGTGACCTGATCCACCGTGTAGAGATTGGTGAAGCGTACACAATACAAGATACCGGCCGAGTTAAAAGCGATCGGCCCGGTGCCGAGAGGCAGCGCCCCTGTGATTAGGTTGTTGGTTCCAACGGTGATGTCAAAGCTATAGAAGTCTTTGCCGGTCGTGCCATTGCCAAGGAATCCGATGCCGTCGCTGCGAAAAGCGAGACCGCCTCCGTTCCATCCGAAGGGCGGAAAGACGCCGATGGCCGCATTCGTGAGGTTGCCCCCCGTGGCCGGGTCTAGCTCCACCATTTTATGGATGAGGGCACCCCCGTTGGGATTGAAGGTATAGAGTTTGCCTGCGCGCACGGCCAGACCGTTCGGATTGATGATGGCCGACAATGGCCCGACGACCGTGCCAACCCCGGTGGTTGTGTTGATGGTTACGAGCTTATTATTCGGAAACGCCGTTTGCGTGACGCCATAGAGCGTTTGCCCGTTGGCCGTTCCTGCGGAAATACCCAGCATGCCTGTCAAAAGCGCGACGAGACCGCTGTGGCAGCGAAGCATCACCAATCTGAAGGCGCCAACCCAGGTTTGCGAGTGAATCATACAAGATCCTTATCTTCAAGCGACAAGTCGAGAGACTGCCGAGATCCGTGCTGGCCCCACGAAAAAGACGATTGTCCGCGTCAATGGAATCCGATCAAGCCGCTTTTTTTCCCGATGAGCAACACGCCAAGGCCCAGACCGAGAGCGATGCCGAGCGACCAGCCGACTGGCCCGAATCCGTTGCCGGTGTCCACCTCGATGCGGCTATCGGGGATATGCTTGTGCGACACATTCAGGACACGGAAGACGCCGCTGTCCGCCCGCGGGGTACTCAGGATCGGGTGCTTCGACAACCGGTCCTCGATATGCCTGCCGAAGCCGAACGTGCCTTCGCTGTTGTTGCCTTTGCCTTTGCTGCCGGCATAGCTTCCCTCGGAAATTCCACCGCTGCCTGGAGGAGGGGGAGGCGGTGGCGGGGTACCATCGTTATCCGTGATATTCGCTGTGACGCTGGCGATGGCGATGGCGCTATAAGCAAGATCCGTGCTGGCCGAGATGTGCGTGATCGTGCCCGTGTGCACGCCTTCGACGAGGGCGTCATCGACCGCAGTGACGGTGACGGTCTGAGCCACGTTCCAGTTGGCCGCGGTGAATGTCAACGTCGCAGGGGTCGCCGTGACTTGTGTGCCGGGGTTGAGCGTGATAGTGACATCGGCAGTAGGTGCGAGGTTGAGGACGACGGTGTAGGAGTCGGTCCCGCCGCCTTCGGTGACGGAGGTCGTGCCGCCGGATTGGCTGATGGTAGCGCCGGTGGTGGGGGCGGCCGTGCTTATTTTGGCAATGAACAGATCCTGCGTCCCACCGCCGAGGGTGGCTTGGAACGGAGTTTGGGTTGGGAAAGCCGTGGAATCCGTTGATCCGACGGCCCAGAAATTGCCTGCACCATCGGCGGCGACTCCCAAGACTCTGTCGTTGCCGGCACCGCCAAGAGGAGAGGACAGCAAATACGCCGTTGCCGTTGGATTCAGTGCCGCGACATAGCCATCGAGACCGCCACCGCTGGCCTGGAAATTATTGACGAGTGGAACGCCTGGATTACTATATCCACCAGGAAGATATTTCCGGCACTGTCGAGGTCCATGGCCCAGGGAATTCCATCGCCGGCGTTGCCGACGAACGTGGCAAACAACACACTCGACCCAGTAGGATCTAATTTGAGCACGAAACCGTTGAACCCTGAAGTCGAGGTCGGTTGTACCACTCCCGGAGTGGTCGTAGGGAAAGTCGATGTGTTCGAGCTTCCGCAGACATAGGTATTTCCAGCGGCGTCCACGGCAACGCCCGTGGCATCCTCGGGATTGGTGCCACCGAGATAAGAGAAGAAGTCCGCGCCCGCGCCCGCCGCATTGATCTTCACGACGAATCCATCGTAGTTCCCACCAAACGCAGTTTGGAACGCCCCAGGCGTGGTGGCGAGGTTTGACGACCAGGTCGTCCCGACGACGTAAGCGCTGCCGGCGCTTGCGGTGATCACCCGGAGATCATCCCGGTCGCCGCCTCCCAAGTAGGTCGCATAGGCAATAGTACCGGCAGGCGTATAATTCACGACGAAGCCGTCGTAGATTCCGCCGCCGAAGGTTGTCTGCAAGGCGCCCGGCGTTGTGGGGAAGGAACCACCTGTTTCGCCGCCGACGTAAATAGCGTTGGTCGGGTCGACGGCGATGGCGTTCCCGCCGTCGCTCATGCCGCCGCCGAGATAAGTCGAAAAAAGCAGAGCATTCCCGGCAGCATTGAGTTTGGTAACGACGGCGTCCTGACTCGATCCCATGGCGGGCTGAGCCGGGCTGACAAGCGGATAGTCCGTTGAATCGGTTCGCCCAGTAAAGTACACGTTGCCGGCACTATCCACAGCGACACTTCTGCAATTGGACCCCACGACGCCTTCGTCGAGAGACCCGCCGACGTAGGTGGCGTACACAAGGACGCCCGCCGAACTGATCTTGGTAACCGAAAGGTCAGCCGTCCCACCGATCGTACCATCAAGAGGCGAGGCAACGGGAAAATCAACGGAATTCGTACTCGAGTTGATGTACACATTTCCTGCAGAATCCGCGGCAATGGCGCTGTTGGTTCCTTCACTTCCCGTGCCTCCATGATACGTTGCGAAAAGCAGCGGATCGATCACCAATTCTTCATTGGCATCGAAATCGTCCAGCACAAACCCAGCCTGGCGATTTCCCTTCAGAACCCAGGCACTCTTTACGGCGCATATTTGACCCTTCACTTTCTGATACGTTACCGGTGCAGCATGCCGAAGTTCGACATTCGCCTTCTGTATCACGAGAGCACCATCCGCGTCGATGGTCAAGCCGGTCGCATCGCTAAACTCAACGCAAATCGGCGATGGGTCTTTGCCTGGAGCGACGCGAAAGTCGTACTCCAGTCGGCCCCGGTCGCTGTGGTGAACCAGATCAATACCGGGATACACATCGCGGCTAATCACTTCCCGATACTGCTCGATGTTGGTCCGCCAATTTTCCGGCTTGTTGCCGATGAAATAGTTGCTGACTCCCGGAAGCTTTTTTTGTCCCGTCGGCACAGACGCTGCGTTCGCTCCGACGAGACGAAAATGATCGGTTTGAAGTGAATAGAAACCCGAGTCCTTCTCGGTTCGTTCACCGCCAGGGTTGGCCTGGCGCGGCACGGGTGTGGCGATGTGAGTCTCGTTCGCGGTAATGCGAACGATTTGATTTCGGCATCGACCGAGAAACAAAACCGTTGAGTCCGTTTGCCCTTTATTGACTTCAAAACTCACCGGCAAGAAATTCGCGGGCGGCGGCAGCACCTTGAGTCTCTGCACGGCGCTGCATATTTCGTTGCCGTCCGCCAATGTCAAGCGAGCGCGGACCTTGTAGTCGCCATGAATGAGACCGTGCAAACGAACGACCTGGGACCGTCCATCGGCGGAAACTCCGCAAGCGTAGCTGAGTTCGCCTGGCCCCTTGAATTCGTGGTCATGGTTGAGATCGACATCGATTACGATAGCGCGTGCGTCGCTGATTTCGCCGTTAGCCGAGACCGTAACCGGAATCACCGCCGCCGTCGAAGGGCCAGGCGTTTGAAGGGAAACCACTTGGCCAATATTCGACGGATATCGGATGCCGATCCAACCAATCGTCAACGCCAGCACGGCGAGGATCCCCACAGCGTAAACGATGCGTTTCCAGCGCTCCATAGCGAAATCTCCAATGATTGTTTACGCGATTGGCATTCAGTCAGACGCGCAAGCCGAACAATTTCGCAACTAGGATTGCGAGTAAAGTAACTGGGACTGGGACTGGGCAAACTATCCGCGCTTGGGTATGGGTATTCTAATACGACAGCGCTACTTGCATTGCAGCTGTCAGTTATGGTACACTGTAACTCCTTAAACCACGGACGTTTGCAAGGAGTTACGGATGACCCTCGATCAAATACTTTCGCTTGGTCCTCAACTCGCCGATTATCTCGGCGAATTTG
>SIAQ01000047.1 GCA_009697105.1 Gemmataceae bacterium
CCATCGAGGAACTCCGTGAAGAAACCACCGCTTGGCACGAACACATCAACGACCGCCAACGCGGCGTCGAGTGGCAGTTCAAGCTGGAGGACGCCCGAGTAAAACTGAAGTCGATCTACCCCAAGATAGAAGTGTGACGGCGCACTAGAATGATCGAACCAACGGTTTTCGCTGCAACACACTCCGGACAACTAGCTGTTGCACTTGACCGGGCCGGCATCATGGTTTTTCGAGACATTACGTTCCTTGCAGCTGGCCCGGCAAGTGAACGCAGTCGTTCGGCGGCGGAGGGCGCGACTTGTGGAGGAGTTTGCCCACGGTTATAACTATGGCGACTACTCCGGGGTCGTCTTCTACGGCCCACCGACCGATTGCTTCTGGCTCGACGTACTGGCCGTCAGCGATTGCTACGCCAGCCCGCTGTTCTGCGGCATTCTGGATCGGGCTTGGCGTGAGTCGGGTGGCGAGCGGGTGCCCCGGCTGGCGTCCGAGTGGAACACGCTGGAGGATGGGCGGCCGGTGGTGGGCCTGTCCCGGTCTCGCCCGCCGACGCGGCCGAGTTCGCCGAGGCGCTCGCCCAGCTCGTCCCTGACGACGTGGCTGAACACTGCGCGGGTTGCACGGTCGAGGAGTGCTTGCGGTGTGCGGCGGTCGTCCGTGAGTTCATCAGTAGCCGTCTGGCTCGCGGTGTCAGCCTCTTCATCGAGGACGACTGACGCCGAACCGTTCTATGCCCCTAAAAGATTGAGCTACGTTCCTTCCACGGCGACATTTGCATTTGATTTTTGCACATCGTAATCGATGCAACCGATTCATTTTCTTGCGGCAGGATGCTCCGAACTTCCGCACCGGGATGGTTCAAGCAACGGTGTCCATTCGTCAGTTATTTCACCTATAGGTAAAATAACCGAGACGGCACCAAACTGCCATACGGGGTCAGGCCAATGTGTGTTCCCACGGTGTCGTACTCTGGAGTGATACCGCTTACTTCCTCTGGAACGCAGCGGTGAAAAATGATTATGGGCCACGGGTCGGAAAGTTGGTGGAGATTCCCGATAGCCGAGTATCGCGCGAGGTGGATGTGGCGTTGCCGTGATCAACGGTCGATCCCAGGGGTTCGGAGTACCTCACCCCTGGGCTTGCATGCATTTGCATTTCAATCTGCAATTTTAAATCTGCATTCTGAAATTCATTGGCCCGCTGCCGCGACGACCTTCTTTGCCGCATCGGTCAGGTCGGTGGCGGGTGTCAGGTTGAGCCCGCTCTCGGTGAGCATTTTGCGGCCCTCGGCGACGTTGGTGCCTTCGAGGCGGACGACGAATGGCACTTGCGGTTTCACTTCCTTGAAGGCGGCGATGACGGCGCCGGCGATGGTGTCGCACTTCATGATACCGCCGAAGATGTTGATGAGCACGGCCTTGACGCGGGTATCGCCGAGCAGGATGCGCAAGGCTTCGGTGACCTGGTCCTTGTTGGCGCCGCCGCCAACGTCGAGGAAGTTCGCCGGTTGGCCGCCGTGGTATTTGATGATGTCCATCGTGCTCATCGCCAGGCCAGCGCCGTTGACGAGGCAGCCGATGTTGCCCGTCAAGCTGATGAAGCTCAGGCCCGATTTAGCGGCACGCAGTTCCGCGGGGTTTTCCTCGGTCTCGTCGCGCAGCTTTTCGATATCGGGATGGCGGAACAGGGCGTTGTCGTCGAACGTGATTTTCGCGTCGAGCACGATCACTTCGCCCTTCGGCGTGACGACGAGCGGGTTGATCTCGGCCAGGCTGCAATCTTTGTCAAGGAAGACCTTGGACAGCGCCATCATAATCTTCTCGGCCTGCCCGACTTGATCGCCGGTGAAGCCAAGCTCGAAGGCGAGCCGACGTGCTTGGAAGGGCAGCAGGCCGGCCTCGGGGTTGATCGCGACTTTCAGGATTTTTTCGGGTGTGTGGGCCGCCACTTCTTCGATATCGACGCCGCCCTCGGCACAGGCCATCAAGATCGGCACGCCAAGGGTGCGATCGAGTACGACGCCGACGTAGATTTCACGAGCGATGTCGGCGGCGGACTGCACGAGCACCTTGGAGACCTTCTGGCCCTCGGCATCGGTCTGCTTGGTGACGAGCGGATATTTGAACATGACCTCAGCGATCTTGCTGAGGTCTTCTCGCTTAGTGACGAATTTGACGCCACCGAAATCGACGCCGGAGTCCTTGAAACGTCCCTTGCCGCGCCCGCCCGCGTGAACCTGAGCCTTGAGAACGACGGGGCCACCCATTTGGTCGAACGCGGCCAGCACCTCGGTGACGTTCGAGGCGACGATGCCGCGTGGGATGGCGGCGCCGGCGGCGGCGAGCAGGTCTTTCGCTTGATATTCGTGAATCTTCATCGCTTTGCCTTTCGTTGTGGAATCATGAATTTATACGAAGCCGTCGTGGCGATGGCGAGGCGACAATCGTCCGAAATTGTATTGCCGCTTGCGGCTTAGCGCTCGCAAGGCACCATGCGAGCGCTAAGCCGCAAGCGGCAGAAAAAAAAAGCCGCGACAGAAATCTGCCGCGGCTTCGGGTATCGTTGCCTGACGAATCAGGCGGGTGGATTACTGCTTCGACTTCCAGTCGGCGGGGATGGCGTCGAGCGTGGTGGATTTCGAGGTCTGCGTCTGCTCAAGCCCGACCTCGGTCTTGGCGTTGCCGACTTCAATCGTAAGAGTTCCCTTGAGTTTCATGGTCAACTCGGATTTCTCGAAACGACCTTTGGTGCGATCGAAGGTGGCGGAGCCTGTGCCGGCTTCGGTCTTCAGATCTGCGCTCGTGATGGTGAACGGCAGGCCCGTCTTTTGCGCCGGCGCGGTGTAGGTCAGGTCCGTTTTGACGTCGATCGTGTCCTTGTTGTCCTTCGTTTCCTTGTGGGTGAAGGTGAAGTCGGTCTTGTAGGTGCCGATCGGTCCGAGCGTCAACGAGCTTTCCTTCTTCCACGTCTTGCTGGCCGGGATTTCGCCTTTGGGGGGGAAGGCCCACCAGGTCGGCTCCGCCATGCGCTTGAGGGCGTCTTCACTCAGGATTTGGTCGAGAAGCGTATTCATCTGCGGATTCACGTCGCCGAGCGCTTTGATGAATTCCTTGCGGCCTTCGATTTTCTCGACCTTTTCGAGATCGCCGGTGATGGTGAATGTCAACTTGTTCTTCATCAGCTGTTCAAAGAAGTCCGTCATCGGGTTTTTGGGGTTCTTGACGCCATCGGTGGAGTAGTACTTGATCTTGTTGCCGCCGATATCGATATCCATTTGAATGCCGACGACCTGCTGAACGACGACATACTCTTTGCCGCTGGCCGTCGATTTCCATTCGATCAGGAATTTCTGTTTCTGCGTCTGCGTGACCTTCTGGTTATTGACCGTCATCACCTGCGTGGTTTCGGTTTCCTGCAATTGGTAGTGCGTGGTGTCCTTATCGAAGGCTTTAAAGGTCAGCTTCTCGCCAGCGGGTGTTGGCGTGGGTGGCTTCACTTCCGGTTTTTTGTCGTCGGTCTTGACTTCGACCTTCTTGTCGTCGGTCTTGGGGGTGACCTTCTTGTCGTCGGTCTTGGCTTCGACCTTCTTGTCATCGGTCTTGGGGGTGACCTTCTTGTCATCGGTCTTGGCTTCGACCTTGTCTTTCTTATCCTTTTCGTCTTTTCCACCGGCGATGACGAACGACTTATTGTTCGCGCCGATGAAACCGATCGCTGCGATCAGGAAAAGTGTAACTCCGAAATAACGCCAAAGGTTCATGCTTTTTTCCTCCCGGTCATCCCGGTCTATCAGTGCAAAAATACCCGTTTTTTCCCGAATTAGGAATCTCATTTTCCTATTTGGCAAAAACAAAAAAACAAGCCTTCCCAATAACAAATTGGGTGCGACTCACGCGTTTGATCCGCATTTCTTTCCCCTATTGTAAAAATTAACGGCACACGGGGCTACTGTATTTCGCGATTTCCGCACGACGAATGTATCGCGCGGAATCCAATTACAGTACACTACGATGAAAATAGTGCCGAAGTTCAAAAATTCACGTTCGCCTAAAGTCAAATGGTTATACCCTGGAGCACACATGAACCTACTCACGACGTTTCGCGGCTCGATGATGGAGGGCTTCCTGCCCGCCGGCTGGGACCTCGAAAAAATCGACGCACTCGGCGATCTCTCCGGCACAGCGCTGACGGCGAGACGCCCTTGGTGGCATTCGAAGTTCGAGCCGATCGCCTGCGAGACGCTTACCGATTTTGATACGTTTATGGGCCATGAAATCGCGAGGGAGATCCAGCTGACGCAGCAAGCAGGCCGACCGTTGGCGATGATTTTACCCGTCGGGCCGATGGGAATGTATCGCTGGGCGATCTATTTTCTCAAAGAATGGGGCGTCTCCTGCGAACACGTTCACGGCTTCAACATGGACGAATGGTCCGACGCCCAAGGCAACACGCTGCCGTCCGATAACTCCGGTGCCTTCCAATTCGCGATGGAGCACGCCTTCTATGGTCCGCTCGGCAAGGGGACGGTTCCTAAGGCGCAACGCCATTTCGCATTGCGAAACGAATTGCCGACATACGCTCAACAAATCGGCGACTTGAAGAAAAAAGGCGCGAAGCTCGTCACCGTCTTCGGCATCGGCCGGGTGTGCCATATCGCCTTCTGGGAACCACACTTCGCAGCGGAGTTCAAGACCGAAGCGGAATGGAAGTCGCAAACGCATCGGCTCGGCGCTCGCTTGCATCCGCTGACGATCGAGCAGAACGCGCTGACCAGTTTCAAGAGCCGAACGACGCTTGTGCCCGCCAACGCCAACACGATTGGCCCGGCCCTGTTTCTCGCAGCGGATTCGATCATCGGCGGAGCCGACGGCAGCTTCGGCCGCGGCATGCAATGGCAGGGCCTATCGCTCCGCATGACGCTCGGCCACGAACCAACGCCGTGGATACCGAGCACCTACATGCCGACACTCGCGGGGCGGTTGTTTTATTTGCAGGAAATCGCGGAACCATTGGTGGCGGAGTGTAACTAAAAAAGTCCGTAGTCCGTAGTCCGTGGCAAAAAACGCACAGGCTACGGACCACGGACTACAGACTATTCCGGCAACGGCTTGCCGTTCGTCTCGGGCAAGAACGGCAGGACGAAAAAGCCAATCAGGAACACCGAGCACATCGTCACGCCGGCGTAGCGCAGGCTTTGCACCGGATCGTCGGAGATGCTTTGGAAGAAGCGTTCAAGCGCCGCCTTGACCAACGGGCCAAGCGCTGCCGCGAATCGACCGACGTTGTAGCAAAAACTTGTGCCTGTGGAACGCAGACGAGTCGGGAAGAGTTCCGGGAAGTAGATCGCATATCCACCGAACAGAGACAGCTGGCAGAAGCCCATGATCGGGACCATGACGAATATCTGCCAAAAATCCTGCAAGAACCAAAACACCGAAGTCGTGCTGATGAAGGCAGCCGTCAGCGCGATGACGAATGTCGGCTTTCGGCCAATGCGCTGAGCAAGAACGCTGAAACCGTAAATGCCGAAAAATGCACCGAAGTTAATCATCAACGAGGTATAACTCGACCACCGTGTGAGTCGGCCGTTAATCGAGGGTTCGGCGGTTTTTTGCAGATCAACAAGCGCATTGGGGAATTGCTTGCCTTCGTGTTCGGCGTTGCGAATTAACTCCCAATTCTTGGCGTTATTGTCGTTGCCGTCTCGCCGGGCTTCGCTGATCTTCACTTCATACACTTCCGATGCCATGCCTTTGCGTTGGACGTAACGGATCAAATCTGGCGTGAAGAAACCGACCGACCACAACCCGATGATACCCGAACAGCCGAGTAATAAACCGAGGATCGCGTGCTTGCGCCAGACCGGATCGCCGAAAAGTTCCGCATACGATCCCAGCTGAGGCTGAGTGGTTCCAGGACCGGCGTTTTCAGGAACGGCGGCCCTCAGATCGTGTGCCTTCTGCCAGACTTCGGGTTCTTTCAATCCCCAACGAATCGCCACCGCGAGCAGCGCGGGCAGGGCGCCGATCATGAACATGATGCGCCAAGGGCTGGTAACTAAACCTTCCTCCTCGGCAACGCCAAGTCCCAGATTGATAAGCGCCGCTGTAATATTGCCGACGGCCGACAACGCTTGCAACATGCCAATCGCACCGGTTCGCGCTTGAGCGGGCATGACTTCCGCCATTAGCGCAACTCCGACGGCGAACTCGCCGCCCACCCCCAGTCCCGTCAAGAAACGGTAGAAGGCAAAATCAAATAAACCGAACGAGAACGCACTAAGTCCTGTGAAGATCGAGTAGATGAGAATCGTTATCAGCATCGTCTTCGCCCGTCCGATACGGTCGCCGAGCATGCCGAAAAACAAACCACCCGCCGCCCAGCCCGCGATGAACAGTGACGTCGCAATATCGCCGGCTTCGCGCTGCCGAAGCGATGTCACTTTGGGCGATTCGGTCGGCGTTTCCGGTTTGACGAGGTCGCGCATCGCTGCCGGGCGGGCTAACACGAAGAGCTGCTGATCCATCGTATCGAAGAGCCAACCCAGCGCCGCCACGGTAAACACGAACCAGTGATAGCGGTTGAGCTGTTTATACCAAGGTGTACGGTCGCCCGAAAGTGGTGGTTTGGTAGGACCATCGGTAGGATGCATGATCGGATTCTCCGTTGGCGGGTAAAGAGTTGAGGATAGAGCATCGCACCGACAAAGCAAAGTGAAAAATCGAAAAAGCGAACCTTGCGTCGCCGACAACTGTCCGTTCGTTGGTTTCCCGCATTCGCACCAAAATTGGCACCTATCAATCGGAGGAATGACGCCGGCAGAATTCGTCCAGCGGTCCGAAACGAGACCTTCGACGTTGGCGAGTGTGTTCGATTGAAATAGGATAATCGCAGAGCGGGTATGGCGGAACTGGCAGACGCGCCAGACTTAGGATCTGGTACCGAAAGGTGTGGGGGTTCAACTCCCTCTACCCGCAATCAACTTTCGTAACGAATCGCTTCATCTACACAAGGCGTTTGAACACCGCAGTGCGCACGCCGTCCGCGCTCGCCAAAGGCGAGCGGCTAAACGGGGCCTATTCTTTCCCGTGTCGCAATACACGTCCCGCCAATTTCTCCGTTGCCCGACTGTCGTCGATCGCCAGTTGGCCATTGACGAAGAGGTAACGCACACCGGTCGAATGCTGGTGCGGCTGGTCGAACGTCGCCTTGTCGCGAAACGTCTTCGGGTCGAAGACGACGATGTCCGCGTAGTAACCCGTCTTGATGTAGCCACGTTTGGGCAGCCGCAAAATGTCCGCCGGCAGGCCCGAGGAGCTACGGATCGCTTGTGCGATCGTAATCAACTCGTCCTCAATCGCGAATCGGCCGATCTTGCGGCTGAAGGTGCCATAGCTGCGCGGATGCGGGACCGTCAACGCGGGGATCATCGAGCTGCCGTCGCTGGCGGTGGCGACGTAGGGTTCCTTCATGAATAGCCGCATTTCTTCGTCGTTCATGCCGAAGTTGACGATCTGGGCGCCGCCGTTGCGGGTGATGTCGATGACGATGTCAAGCGCGGATTTCTTTTCGCTCACAGCAATGGCGAGCAGGTCCTTGCCCTGCCATGCGGGGTTCTTGCTGTAGCGCGCGACGCGGATGCTCCTGCCGCCGAGATGGCCCTTGATCGATTGTTCAATCGCCTTCTTCATCTTGGGACCAAGGTCGGCGTCATCGAGGCGCTTGATGAGGTCGATCGTCGAGCCTTCGCGAAAGCGTGCGGGGATCACGGTCGCCGTAAGCGACGTGCTGCTCGCAGTGTAGGGGTACTGATCGGCGGTGACATCGACGCCTTCTTTGCGAGCTCGGCGGATCATCGCGATGACGTCCGGCCCTTTGCCCCACGCGCTGCGGCCCGAAACTTTGATGTGCGATATGTGCACGCGCAAGCCCGCTCGCCGAGCGATCGCAATGATCTCGGCGATGGCGGCGAGCACCTCGGTGTTTTCATTGCGAATATGGCTGGCATAGAAGCCCTTGTGCTGGGCCGCGATTTTGGCGAGAGCGACAAGTTCATCGGTATTCGCATACGTGCCGGGGTTGTAGATCAAGCCTGTCGCCAAGCCCCATGCGCCGGCCTTCATGCCTTTATCGACGAGTTCCTCCATCTTCTGCAGTTCCGCCGAGGTTGGCTCGCGATTGGCGTTGCCCATCGCTTTCTCGCGCACGGCATTGTGGGGAACTTGATGGATTACATTCGTGCCCTGGCCGATCGCTTCGAGCTTGCTGAAATACGCCTCGACATCGACTGGTCCAAAGCCGCAGTTGCCGGTGACGACGGTAGTCACGCCCTGCGTTTGATAGTTGTAATTGGCGTTGGTCTTCTTTTCTTGCAACGGAAAGTCGCTGTGCGTGTGCAGGTCGATGAAGCCGGGGCTGACGATCATCCCCGCGCAGTCGAGCATGCGCGGCTTGCCCTTCACCTGGAACTTGCCAACGGCGACGATGCGATCGTCTTTGATGGCGACATCGCCGACCTTGCCTGGCTGATCAGTGCCGTCATAGATCGTGGCCCCGCGCAGGACGACGTCGGCCTCGACCGGTGCATCGGTTTGGCTGAGCGTGAAGCTGGAAAGCGCAACGAGTGCGAATGCGAACATGGCGTGGCTCCGGTAGGAATGAGGCGATCCCCAAGCCCGCAGGCGACGAAGGAGCCTGCGGGGTTTGACCCGTTTGACCCACGCAGGCTCCTTCGTCGCCTGCGGGATTGGCAATCATTTTTTTCGTACGAAGTATTAGTTCGTTTCAAAGACATACAATATGCCCAAATCCGCGCGAACGACAATAAAATCGAGGAGCCTTCGATGGCGACGATCCGCTGCTTCCATTGCGACAGCATGTTTGAGCTTGCGAAGACGACGGGGGATGCCATCACATGCCCTGCGTGCTTGCGGTCCTTTGTGCCGGCAGATTTGATGAGCATGGCTCCGACGGCGAATCGCATGGCTGCCGATGGGGATGACGATGATGCGGAGGAGGACCGTCGGCCGGCACCGAAGAAACGTGCGAGCGGCGGCAGTGATGTTGCGATGGCCGCCGGTGCCAGCGCGGGCATCGCGGGCATGGGCATCGGCATGATCCTGTTGATCGTCGGCGGCCTCGGCGCGTGCTGCATATGCGTGCCGGGAGTTGGGGTCGCGCTCTTGCTGCCGGCGGTTCAGAAGGTGCGCGCCGCCGCGCGCACGCAATCGATCAATAACCTTAAGAATCTCTCGCTAAGCGTTCACGGTTTCCACGACGCCAACAAACGACTGCCGTTCAATGGCTCCAACCAGATGGTGAACAACATAAACTATTCGGCCAAGGCGATTGGCAACAACTACCAGAGCGGCAGCTGGGGGTTCCAGATATTGCCGTTCCTCGATCAACAGCCCTTATTCAACGCCCCGAATCCAAACGGGGGAATACCGACCTTCCTCTGTCGCGGTCGCTCGCGGCCCATGACCGAGTTGAACGGCGGAGCCTGGACCGATTACTTTTACAACAACTACATCAATGGGCCAGCCGCATCCGTTCCAAATGGTTCCGATAACAAACGCACCTTGGTTGGCATCACGGATGGCTCGTCGAACACGATCATGATCGGTCACGGCAACATTCAAACCACGCAGTATCCCCTCATGGCGAATGTGTCCCATTCGTCCAACATCTTCGTTGGCGGAACTTGGGGCACGGCTCGCGGCGGTAACAACGGCGAAAAATCGCCCGCCGGCTGGAAGCTCAATCGCGATTCCGAGCAACCTCCGACTTTCGGCAGCTGGGGCGGCCCCTTCGCTCAAGGCGCTCTCATGGCTATGGGCGATGGCACCGTCCGCATGTTCTCCTACGCTACCGTCAACTTCGGCAACTACCTCACGCCAACCGGCGGCGAGGATATTCGTCTCGCGGACTTTGACGATCACTGATCCAAGCCCAGAGGTGAGGTACTCCGGACCTCTGGGCTCCCGCTTCGATGATCCCAAGGGTTCGGAGTACCTCACCCTTGGGCTTGCGGCGTCACACCAGCACCGCCGCCGCCTTGCGCTTGCGCACCTTGCTCGCGCGAATCATGCGTACGAACGGCGGCACGAGGTGCGGATCGAATTGCGTGTTCATACCGGCCTCCAGGATGCCCAATGCCTCTTCACGTGGCAACGCGGCACGGTAGGCCCTCGAACTTGTCAGCGCGTCGTAGCAATCCGCCACCGTGATCAATCTCGCCAAAAACGGTATCTTCTCACCGCGCAAACCATCCGGATACCCGCGGCCATCGAAACGCTCATGATGGTTGCGGATCGCGCCAAGCACCACGCGATTGCGGATGATAGGGCGAAGGATGCGCTCGCCGATTACCGGATGTTCGCGGACAAGCTGGAACTCGAAGTCCGAAAGCCTCGTGGGCTTGTTCAGTATCCCCTCCGCCAAACCGACCTTGCCTATATCGTGCAGTTTCGCGGCCAGGCTCAGGCGTTTCTTGGATATGTCATCCAGCCCGATTTCCGTGGCGAGGCGGAGCGCGTACTTCCGCACTCGCAACGAATGTCCGGAGGTATAGGAATCGCGTGCTTCGAGCGTGCGAGCCAGGCTCGTGATCGCGGAAAAGAACGTGTGGCGTAGTCTGTCGCTTTGTTGCGTGACGACCGATTCTAGATGCTGCTTTTGCCGTTGGCTTTCGCGGCGCATCAGTTGGCTGTACCAGGTTGCCTGCAAAGCGTGATGGAATTCATCGATGTGGATTGGCTTGAGAAAGTAGTGTTGCACGCCGGCGCTCATGCATTGCACGAGAGCGATTTCATCGCAACCCGCAGTGACAACGATGACTGCGATATGTGGCCAGCGCCGGCGGATTTCCTGCACCAGCCAAACGCCGCCGAGGCCGGGCATGCGTAAATCGGTGACGACGACGGGCGTGGGAGAGCACTCCAGCAGCATGATCGCTTCCTCCGGCGAGGACGCGGTTTGGCAGTCAAAGTGGAACAGCTTGGCGGCGCGGACCAGCACATCCAATGCGACAGGCTCGGCATCCACCACAGTCACGCAACGGCGCAGCGCGGTAGTTTCGCTCACGGCAACTCTCATTGGCTGAAGTTGTTCGCTGGGAAGGTCGGCATTCTTGGTTGGCTGGTCAGAACATACTAATAAATCCACCTAACCCGACGCAATAAGATACGCCGCCTTTTCCCAAGGTAACGCCGAAATCTAGTGCGGTTGAACGAGCTCTGCCGAATGTGTCAATTGCGCGAGATGAGACGAATGAATCGTTTTCTGGCCGGTCAACGATGCCGGGATTGGTCGCCTTTTCGTTCGGAATTGCTTTGGGATCAAGATTACGGACGCTCGCCGGTCGCATCAGGGCATGCTGCAAGCCCGGCTTGAGCGTCTTGCTTTACGCTCGCGGGGATCGAATGCACTGGCTCGTGCTCTGTCACGGCTTACATGTAGGATGTTTGGTTTACGAGCCGGAAGCGTAAGCGACGGTCTGGCATAACCATCCGTCGCTCACGCTTCCGGCTCGTACCCGAAATCTTAGCGTCGCCTAATCACACATCATCCCACAGTTCGCCGACTTCCTTCTCGGTCTTTTTACGTGAGCGCGATCGGCTGATGCGTTTCGGCTTATCGGGCGACGGTTTGCCGTCGTCCGCGACCTGTGGCGCTTTGTCGCGGAGGTAAAGCTTGATCGCGATATCGGGAAAGCGGAAATGATCGCGAAGCGTCTTCAACAAGTAACGCTGATACGTCTTGTCGAACAACTCGGGGCCGTTCGTGAATAACACGACCGTCGGCGGGTAGGTCGAGACCTGCGTGGCGTAGTAGATTCTCGGCAATCGATTCGAGCGCAAGGCCGGCGATTGATCGAGCATCGCTTGTTGCAGCACGCGATTGAGATCGCCGGTGGTGATGCGCGTGCCGGCCTGCTTGTGCAGGTTTTGCGCGAGATCGAGTAACGTCTGCACGTTCTTGCCGTCCTTCGCGGTGATGAACGCGATCGGCACGAAATCGAGACTGGGGAACGTCTTTCGCAAGTAGTCGCCATACTCGCCAGTGACGATTTGGCCTTTGAGCAGATCCCATTTGTTGACGACGAAAATCGCCGGCTTGAAGTTCTCGAGGATGTAGCCTGCCAACTGCTTGTCGACCATGCTGATATTCTTGATCGAATCGAGAAAATGCAGCACGACATCGGCACGACGAATCGAGCGCTCGGCACGGGCGAGGCTGTAGAACTCGACATCAGTGCGAAGGCTGCCGCGGTTGCGCACGCCGGCGGTGTCGATGGCGAGGATCGTTTTGCCGTCCTTTTCGAAACGCACGTCAACGCTGTCGCGCGTCGTGCCTTCGATCTCGCTAACGATGGTGCGTTCTTCCTGGGCCAGGCAATTGATGAACGTGCTCTTGCCGGTGTTACGCTTGCCGACGATTGCGAGCTTGATGGCGTCCTCGGCCGGCGCGGCACTGTCGTTCTCAATCGGCGGCAGGCGTTTGGCGATCTCGGCGAGCAGCTCGTCTTTGCCGCGGTTGTTCTTCGCACTGACGCAGGTGACTTCGCCCAGGCCGAACTTGTAGAACTCGCCGACGTGGTCCTCCAGCCCCGGGAAGTCGCATTTGTTGGCGACGAGCAGCACCGGCTTCTTGATGCTTCGCAGTCGCCGCACGACTTCGTCATCGAGAGGCACAGGTCCGGTGCGGACATCGACGAGAAACACGATGACATCGGCACGTTCGATGGCGAGCGTGATTTGGCGTTCGACATCCTCGGTGAGGTTGTCGATATCTTCGATGCCCATGCCGCCGGTGTCGGTGATTTCGACATAGCGGTCGCCGATGGTGATGGGCGCAGTGATGCGATCGCGCGTAACGCCGGGCGTGGGATCGACGATCGATATGCGTCGGCCAGCGAGCAGGTTAAAGAGCGACGATTTGCCGACGTTTGGTCGACCGACAATCGCCACATGCGGAACAGGCACAGGATAATCCTCAGAATAAAAACGCAGAGGTAACAGATTGATTATACGGCAATTCGCGAGAGGTGATACGGCGAATGTGCAAAGCGGCGGGCGAAAGGGAGCGTGTTACAACACGAAGCGGCCTAGCGCAATGCCGATGAACCAGTTAGGCGCGCATCCGCAGTGGGTCGGGCTCGCCGTGGCTTTTGGTACCTGGCGCAATGGGAATGGATTCGCAGACAAATTCTTGCAATTCATCGACATCAATCGTTTGGTTGCTCATGGCTCACCTTTTCATTCGAATTTCGAGTCGGCGTTCGCCGATAACCTTCTCGTTGGCCACTATCTCTTCATAATATACATCTGATATACCAGCGCCAAAGTTCATGCTGTTAAATGACCATTCTTCCGAATTTCACATCTTCTTTGAGGTCTCCCGCCATGCGTTTTCTGCTTCTCGCGCTTGCCGCACTGATTCCGGCAATGATCGTCCTCCCCGCCTACACCCAGCCGCCCGCGGGGCCGCGCTTCAGCGACGTCACGGCCGGCAGCGACTTGGTCATCGCCGAGAAGACCGGTGTGGGTGGGACCAATCCGCATGCCGTCGCCGTCGAGGACTTCAACGGTGATGGCTTGCCCGACATCATCATCCCGACTTTTGGCAAGCCGCACATGCGTTACTTCAAGAACCTCGGCAAGCTCAAGTTTCAGGACATCACCAAAGGTTCCGGCCTGGAGGCGTTTGAAGGCGATGGCACGGGCGTCGCCGTCGCCGACTTTGATCGCGATGGCAAGCTCGATATCTACATGACCAGCCTGCGCAAAGGCGTGAGCCGACTCTTCAAAGGCGTGGGCGACGGCACATTCACCGACGTCTCCGAAATGGCCGGCGTGCTCCTCAAAACCCCCGCTCGCTCCTGCGCCTGGTGCGACATCGACGCCGATGGCTGGGCCGATCTCTTTGTCACCAGCCCGACAGGCCAATGCTTCCTCTTCAAGAACAAAGGCGACGGCACGTTCATCGATATCACCAAAGATTCCGGTATCGAACTGGCCGGGCGCCACTGCCTCGGCTGCGTCTTTGGCGATGTTGACGGCGATGGCCGTGATGATCTGTTCGTCACCTGCTATCAGTCGCAATCGAGCGCTCTCTTCAAGAGCCTCGGCGGCGGCAAGTTCAAAGAGATCACGACGCCGAACGTCGCGCGCAAAGCCTCGAGCGTCGGCTGTGTCCTCGCTGACGTTTTCAACAAGGGCCGACTCGATCTGTTCGTCACCACCGATTCCTGGCTGTCCGGCGCCAACGCCACCGAAGCCCAACTGCTCAAGATGAAGCACACCGTCGAGCCGAACGCGCTGTATGCGAACGACGGCACGGGAAAGTTCGCATCGGTTGATTCACCTATCCTCGCTCTGAAGACGCTCGGCCATGACGCGATCTGCGAGGACCTCGACCATGACGGCCTGCTCGATATCTACGTCGGCGTCGATGCGGAATCGGGCAACAAATGGGCCACCAGCAAAGGCGGCAACCCGCTCTACACCCGCGTCGCCGGTGAATGGAAGGAACTCGCCAAGGAATGGGGCATCAAGCACGAAGCGAATTGCGTCTGCGTGCCCGCCGTCGATTTCGACAACGACGGCGACCTCGATCTGCTCCTGGTGAACTTCTACTCCAACGTCGTTCTCTATCGCAACAACACCGACGACAAGAATTGGCTGCGTATCAAAGCCGTCGGCACGAAGAGCAACCTCGACGGCATCGGCGCCAAAGTGCGCGTCTACGCCGGTGACAAACTCATCGCCTACCGCCAAATGCACTCCGGCGCCGGCTACTGCCGCAGCTCACCGCTCGAAGCCCACATCGGCCTGGGCCAAGCCGCGAAGTCGTACCGCGTCGAAGTCACCTTCAGCGGCACCAACACCCGCGTGGTGCGCAACAACGTCACGCCAGGCCAGCGCATCGTGGTGCGCGAGGAGTAGCCGGGCCGCTAGGTGATCAGCCGATGGCCGAGCGGAATTAATTCGGCAATATCGACACTTCTCGCCCATCTCCACTCCAACATTAACCACAGAGGCACAGAGACCCACAGAGACCAGAGGCACACAGAGGCCAGAGACACAGAGAGAATGCGAAGAACTGAGAATTGGGCACTACTGGTTGTTGTTAACTACAGTCATCCATTCTTAGTACGACAGCGCTAGATCGAGAATTTGGCCCGCATTGTAGCCGAATTCGTGATAATTCGGACGACTTGGGCAAACGAGGGAAGGCCGAATTATCACGAATTCAGCTACAGGATACGATGTAGCGCTGTCGTATTAGAGAGCATTTTCGCATTTTTCCGATGCTTTTCTCAGTACCTCTGTGTCTCTGTGGTGAAATTAATACGACAGCGCTACATCGTATCCTGTAGCTGAATTCGTGATAATTCGGCCTTCCCTCGTTTGCCCAAGTCGTCCGAATTATCACGAATTCGGCTACAATGCGGGCCAAATTCTCGATCTAGCGCTGTCGTATTAATGGTGGGGCCCCGCGAGAAGTGTCGGATTTTCTGCGTATGAACTTCGCCTATTTGCGCCATTGCTCCATTGGCGTGGCTCGCTTTTTATGCTCCGCGTCGTAAACCATAAACCAATACGGATCCGCAGTGGATTACCTGCAAACTGCCCGCCGTTGCTTCGCCGTATGTGGGGCGACATAGGAGCCATTCATGACGCGATTCCTTCTCCTGTCGATCTTGTTCCTCGTCGGTCATACGCCAATGGGCGAGGCCGGCGGTAAACTGAAATATCCCGCCACCAAGCGAGGCGAACTCATGGAAGACTATCACGGCACCAAAGTCGCCGACCCGTTTCGCTGGCTCGAAGGCGATGTCCGCATCGACAAGGCCGTCGCCGACTGGGTCGCCGAGCAAAACAAAGTCACGTTCGGCTACCTCAACACCATCCTCGAGCGCGACGCCATCAAGAAACGCCTGACCGATCTCTGGAACTACGAAAAGATCAGCGCTCCATCGAAAGTCGCGTCCTACTACGTCTTCAGCAAGAACGACGGTCTGCAAAACCACGCTGTCTATTTCACGCAGGACACCCTCAAGGCCAAGCCGAAAATGCTGCTCGACCCGAACGCCTGGAGCAAGGACGGAACCATCTCTCTCGCCGGGCTCTCCTTCAGCGAGGACGGCAAATACCTCGCCTATGGCACGTCCGAAGCCGGCTCCGACTGGAACACCTGGAAAGTGCTGCACATCGAGAGCCGCAAGCTGCTCGCCGATGAACTCAAGTGGATCAAGTTCAGCGGTGCCTCCTGGACGCACGATGGCAAAGGCTTCTTCTACAGTCGATTCCCCGAACCAAAGGCGGGCGAAAAATTCCAGGGCCTGCCGCTCGACATGAAGCTCTACTATCATCGCGTCGGCACGCCGCAAAGCGAGGACGTACTCGTCTATCACCGCTCGGAGCAGCCGACCTGGACTCTCGGCGGCGGCGTCTCCGAAGACGGCCGTTACCTCGTCATCAGCGTCAGCGACGGCACGACCAGCCGCAAGTCGCGCGTTGTCTACAAAGACCTCAACGAGCCGTTCGGCTTACCGATCGAACTCATCGATAACCACGACTCCGTCCACTCGTTCATCCACAACGACGGCCCGCTGTTCTATTTCCGAACCGACAAAGACGCACCGCGTGGCCGAGTCATCGCTATCGACATCCGCAAACCCGATCCGAAGAATTGGCAGGAAGTCATCCCGCAGGTGAAGTCGGCGTTACAAAGCGTTGGCTACGTCGGCAACCTCCTGGTATGCAGCTACCTGAAAGACGCACGCACGCAAATCGAGATGCATCGCCTCGACGGTACATTCGTCCGCTCCGTCGATCTGCCAGGCATCGGTACAGCCGGCGGATTCAACGGCAAAGCCAGCGACACCGAGACGTTCTACACCTTCACCAGCTACAACACGCCAGCCCGCACCTATCGCTATGACATGGTGACCGGCAAAAGCGAACTCTTTCGCGAGCCGAAAGTGGCGTTCAAACCCGACGACTACGAAGTCAAACAGGTCTTCTACAAGAGCAAAGACGGCACGCAGATCCCCATGTTCATCAGCCATAAGAAAGGCATCAAACTCGACGGCAACAACCCGACGCTGCTCTACGGCTACGGCGGATTCAACATCAGTCTGACGCCGCAGTTCAGCATCAGCAAGCTCGCATGGATGGAAATGGGCGGCGTCTTCGTCGTCGCTAACATCCGCGGCGGCGGGGAATATGGCCGCGATTGGCATCGCGCCGCGACTCGGCTCAATCGGCCCAAGGCGTACGAGGATTTCATCGCCGCCGCCGAGCATCTCATCGACACGAAAGTTACCAAGTCCGCCAAACTCGCGATTCAAGGTGGCAGCAACGGCGGACTCCTCGTCGGCGCCGTCATGTGCCAGCGCCCCGACCTGTTCGGCGTCTGTCTGCCGGCGGTCGGCGTCATGGATATGCTCCGCTTCCACAAGTTCACCGCAGGCCGATTCTGGGTGGACGACTTCGGCTCTGCCGACAACGCCGAGGAATTCAAGGTGCTTCATTCGTACTCGCCGTACCACAACCTGAAACCGGGCACGAAGTACCCCGCAACGATGGTGACGACTGCCGACACCGACGACCGCGTCGTGCCATCGCACAGCTTCAAGTTCGCGGCTCAACTGCAAGTCTGCCAAAGCGGCCCTGCCCCGGTCGTGATCCGCATCGAAACCCGCTCCGGCCACGGCGCAGGCCGACCGACAGCGATGATCATCGAGGAAGTCGCCGACGAATTCGCGTTCCTGGTGCGCAACCTGAACGTGAAGCTGGCGAAGTGATGCTCCTCGACTATCGTAGCCATCATGCTTCGTGTGATGGGTTTGCAGCACGAAATGTTTCTTGAATCCATCATGCGGAGCGTGATGGCTACGGTAAGAGAAAATTGAATATGCCCTCGATGTCCGCTGGAAGCACGTTTCTGCATGTCCGATGGAACGCCACGCCGATCGTCGAAGGCACGCCAGACCATTTTGTCGGGCATCGGCTTGCCGATTCCGCGACCGGCAGCGATGGGATCTTTGCCGAGTGGGCCTGGGACGGGACTTCGCTTCGCGCCCGGAATGACCGCTATGGTTTTCATCCGCTGTTCTACTTCACGAGGCCCGGAGAATTCTGTCTCTCGACTTCGGTTGACACATTGCTGGAACGCGGCGCGCCTCGCGATCTCCACTGGGAGGCGTTGGCGGTGTTCATGCGGCTCGGGTTTTTCCTGGCGAGCGATACGCCTTTTGCGGGGATCAAGGCGGTGCCACCCAACGCTCGACTAGGGTGGAATCGCGACGGCTTGAGCATCGATAGCAAACCGCCGATGTCGGATCGGGTAGCCTCAATTGGGCGTGACGAGGCCATGGTCGTCTACCAGGAGCTTTTCACCGCCGCGATCCGCCGTCGTAGTCCGGATGGGGTTTTCGGTTCGTTGCTCAGCGGCGGGCGTGATTCGCGGCATATCTTGTTTGAGTTACTGAACCAACACAAAAAGCCCGACCTGGTAGCGACGCTCGACCTCGCCAGCAGCAGCGATGCAAATGTCAGCTCCGAAATCGCCCAGGCGTTTGGCCTGCACCATCTCCGCGTTCCCGCCTTGGCCGATTCCGTTGCCAGTGAGATACGCCGAATTCGCGAAACGCAGCGCTGCGCCGACGAACATGGCTGGATGCTCGGCTTGAACGACGCCTTGAAAGGGCGCGCGGCGATCCTCTACGACGGCCTCGGTGAGGATGTGCTTTCCGCGGGTTTGTTTCTTCATCCGCGCCCGATCGAACTCATGCGCTCGGGGCAATTCATTGCACTGGCACGTCATCTGATTGCCGAGGAATCGGTGTCCTCATTCATCGGCCAGGTGTTCTTGGGAGATTCGCGACTGTTTACCGAGGAAGCCGCCGTGGATACGCTTGCCAAGGAGTTGGAACGTCACGCCGATGCGCCGAACCCGATCGGGTCGTTTTACTTTTGGAATCGCACGCGGCGTGAAATCGCCCTTAGCCCGTTTAGCATCCTTGCCGACTTCAAGGTTTATGTTCCATTCTTGGATCACGAGCTTTTTGATTTTCTTGCGAGTTTGCCGGCGGAGTATTTCCTCGACCATACCTTCCACGATCAAACGATCGCGCGAAGCTATCCGCAGTGGTCGCATTTTCGCTATTCCGCAAAGGCTCAGCCCGCGCTGAGTCTTAGTACGACAGCGCTAGATCGAGAATTTGGCCCGCATTGTAGCCGAATTCGTGAGAATTCGGACGACTTGGGCAAACGAGGGAAGGCCGAATTCTCACGAATTCAGCTACAGGATACGATGTAGCGCTGTCGTATTACGTGGAATGAGAGAAACGGGCCGCATCGGCTATAATGATGCGAGGAGGATTCCATCATGCCATTACGCGATCATTTTAAGCCGCCGTACGGCACCAGACGCTGGTCGGGATTTCACGCTCTGTGGCCAGGAATGCTTGTTCAGGCCCTGAACAAGAAATTGCCTCAACGATTCGTGGCCTCGCCGAGCGTCAATCTCGGTACGTCGTTTGAGAACGATGTCGCGGCGTATGATGAGCCGCATTCGTTGCTTGGTGATCCGGTGCTCAATGGCGAGAACGACGGGGTGGCGACGACGGTCTGGGCGCCGCCTCATCCAACCTTGGAAATCGCCACGGACCTGCCGTCGCAAGACGAATACGAAGTGCGCATCTACGACGAGGAAGGTTATCGTCTCGTCGCCGCCGTGGAGATTGTCAGCCCGGCGAATAAGGATCGGCCCGAAAACCGCCACGCGTTTGTCACGAAGTGTGCGGCCTTGCTTCAACAGCACGTTTGCGTGACGATCATTGATGTGGTGACGCCACGGCAGTTCAACTTGTAGGCGGAACTGCTCGAGATGACGGGGCAGTCCGATCCCGGATTGCCGTCGCCACCGCCGGCGTTGTATGCTGTCGTGTGTCGTTGCACGCCGAACGGCGAGTCGTGGCGGTTCCAGGCCTGGACGCACACGCTCGAATTGGGTCAGCCGTTGCCGACGCTGCCGTTGTGGCTCACGAGAGACTTCGCGGTGCCGCTCGAACTTGAAGCAACCTACGAGGAAACCTGCAAGGCGTTGCGAATTGTGTGATGGAGAGTTCGCTTGACCGCGTTCTGACAGAGTGAGAACTTGATGAATGATCCTGTTCGTTCGACTTACTTCGACCGCCGCGCATTTTTGCGCAACACCGGCAATGGCTGCGGCCTCTTGGCGCTCGCGTCCATGTTGCGCGACCAAGGCGCGTTGCGTGCTCAGCCGCCGGCGAATGCGGGCAATCCGCTCGCGCCGCGGCCGGGCCACTTCGCACCGAAAGCACTCGCGGTGATTTGGCTGCACATGCACGGCTCGCCGAGTACGATCGACCTGTACGATCCCAAACACGAACTCGATCGCCGACACGGAACCGCGATGAACCTTGGCAGCAATGTCGGCTTCTTCCGCGACTCCGGCACGGTCATGCGCTCGCCATTTCGCTTCGCCCGGCATGGCCAATGCGGGGCGTGGTTCTCCGAAGTGCTGCCCAACATCGCTCGCCATGCCGACGACATCGCCTTTCTCAAAGGCATGCACGTCCATTCCAACAACCACGGGCCGGCACTGAATGAAATCAACACCGGTCTGACGCGCGTCGGCTTTCCCAGCGTCGGTTCGTGGGTGACCTATGGCCTGGGAAGCGAAAACCAGAACCTGCCCGGCTTCGTCATCATGCCCGATCCACGTGGCTCCATCGAAGGCGGGCCGTTTAGCTGGAGTTCCGGCTTCCTGCCCGGCGGGTTTCAGGGCACGCCGATCCGCACCGGGCCGAATCCGATCCTGCACGTTCGCCCGCTGCCCGATGTGGGATTGCAACGGCAGCGTGCACAGCTCGATTTGGCCGCCGCGCTGAACCGCCAGCATGCCGAGCAATTGCCGGGCGAGTCGGACCTTCAGACGCGCATCGAATCGTTCGAGCTGGTCTATCGCCTGCAAATGGCCGCTCCCGACGCGCTCGACATCGCTCAGGAAACCCAGGCCGTGCGGCGATTGTATGGCTTGGAAGATGAGGTCTCGCGTCCGTATGGCACGCAAGTTTTGCTAGCGCGACGGCTTATCGAACGCGGGGTGCGCTTCGTGCAAATCTACGGCGGCCCGCAGATCGACACCGATCGCTGGGACGCGCATGCCGACCTCAATCGCAATCATCGCACTCGCGGCCGAGAAACCGATGTTGCCGTCGCGGGCCTATTGACCAGACCTGAAGCAACGTGGCCTGTTCGATTCAACGCTCGTGATTTGGGCCGGCGAGTTCGGACGCCTGCCCATCACGCAGGGTGAAAATTCCACGGGTCGCGACCACAACCGCTTCGACTTTGCACTCTGGATGGCGGGTGCGGGCATCCGTGGCGGCGCAAGCTACGGCGCGACCGACGAGCTCGGCCTGCACGCAATCGAGGGCCGTACCGATGTCCACGATCTCCATGCGACGATCTTACATTTGTTGGGTATGGACCACGAGCGCTTGACCTATCACCACGCCGGCCGAGATTATCGATTGACAGATGTCAGCGGCCGAGTGATTCAAGAAATTTTGGCGTGAAGCGGAGAAGTGCATTTGTTTACGTTTAGCGCTCGTAAGACGCCGTGCTATGGAGACGTCCCGCGATCGCTAAACGTAAACAAGCGGTATTTTTCGGAGGCGTGCGAGCGTCGTTACCTGGGCAGCGGGACGCCTTCCGAGGTGGGGGCGGCACGAGTGAAATCGACCACGACGGTTTGGCCAGGCGATACCTGAATGATCTGCTCTTGAGCCATGGTGCCGCCGGGGCCGTTCCAGGTCGCGCGAATGCGGTAGGTGTTCGCGGCACCTGCGGCGAGCGGTGGCGTGTGGAACGAGCGTTCTGTGCCGACCTGTCGTGTCGGATTTCCGTCGAAGAGCACCTGGGCATTCGGATCGGGCAGCAGGACACGAATCGTCGCGCCACCTGCGGGAGACGACGACGAAATGATCGTCGCTTCCGGCTGAGCCACGATCACTCGCGTGCTCGGTATGATAATCGATGGCGAGACAATCACGCCGCTCGGGTAGTAGTAGCGCGACGAGCCGTAGTAGGGCGATGAACCGTAGTACGACCGTCCGTAAGGATAACCGCCGCGCGGCCCGACGCCAACGATGATGCGAACTTGGGCCTGTGCGAGATCGGCGATCGTCAGCACTGACGCAAAACTACAGAAGGCGATCAAGGACCATCGTGTAGTATTCATTGTCGTCTCTCCTAAAAGGTTCACCCGGATTACTATTCACATCTGTGAATATTCTATCCTGTTACTGCGGTATCGAACAAGGCACACTTGCGAAAAGTGTTCGATGTTTCGACCGCATCGGCTGGTTGCCATGAAAGCGCAGCAAAGAACCCATGCTTGCGCATGGGTTCAAAGATTATTTCGAGAATCGGATCGAAGCATCAACGCGGCGCGGGCAGCCCTTCGGAACCGCCGCGATTAAAGTCAATGACGATCGACTGCCCCGGCGTGACGCGAACACGTTGCTCAAGCATAAAACCCGATGCTGGCGAAACGGCTCGTATCGTGTAGGAATTGTTCGCGCCGAATACCAATGGTGGCGTGTGGAATCGCCGTTCGGCACCGGTCTGCTGCGTCAGAGTGTCATCGAAATAGACGTGGGCACTGAGGTCCGCAAGCCGCACGACGATCGTGGCCGGCTGACTGGCAACCGCCGGAATCGGCACGACATAGGTCGCGGGTTGCACGTATGTCACCGGCGGCACGACAACCGTCGCCAGCGGCACAACCGGCACAACCACAACCGCCGGCAGGGCGTAAACCACACGCGGTGCGTAGTAATATGGGCCATAGTGGTACGGTCCATAGTGAGCCCGCGGGTAGGTCGGTCCGTAGTACGGCTTATGTCCGATTGCGAGGCCAAGACGGAACCCAATGCCAAACGTTACCCCATCATTGGCCTGAGCGGCCCTCGCCGTGAGCATCAGCCCGGCCAAGGCTACGAAGGCGAATGCGACAACGCGAGATTTCATGTCAACCCTCCTAATGTAAAGCTGGGTAATCTGTACCTATTGTAGCAAATATACCGGCACATTGGGATTGTCAACGATTCCATGGAACGCACCTACAACTTTTCGCCGTTGTAACTCGCCCACAGGGCGTCGATCGGGTGCGCGATCGTCAGGCTGGGCTTCTTGTCGCGCAGGTAACGCCCGAGCTGGATTTGGCAGCCGAAGTTGCTCACGAAGAGGGCCTCGGCGTTGGTGTCCAGCACGTTCTTCGCCTTGCGTTCGCCCAGGCGCTCGGCCATCTCCGGCTGTGTCAGGTTGTAGCTGCCTGCAGCGCCGCAACAAATTTCGCTTTCGTTCAGCGTTGTCAATTGCAACTCGGGAATCATCTCCAGCAGTTGTCGCGGCTGCTTGCGGATTTGCTGGCCATGACACAGATGGCAGGCGTCGTGATAGGTCGCCTTCAACTTCAGCGGATGCGTCGGCTGGATCGGGCCAAGTTCGATCAGAAACTCGTTGATGTCCTTGACCTTCTTGGCGAACAATGCCGCCTTCTCCTCTTGGGGAGAACCATGAAACAAATGCCCGTAGTCCTTGAGCATCGCGCCACAGCCAGCGGCGTTGACGATGATCGCATCGACCGGGCTACCGTCGAGCAGGAACGCGTCGCAATTCTGCTGGGCGAATTGTTTGGCAGGCTCTTCGAGCGCGGAGTGATAGTGTGGGGCGCCACAGCAGCCTTGCTTGCGTGGGATCCACACTTCGCAGCCATTCTTTTGCAGCACCTTCGCGGTGGCGTAGTTCGTCTCCGGAAAGATCGCGTCGGCTGCACAACCGGTGAACAGGGCGACTCGGGCGCGGCGCGGGCCTTCCGCGGGCAGCACCTCCGGCAGCGAGCCGTAATGGGCTTTCAGCGGCGGCAGCATCTCGTGCATCTGCCGCAGTGAACTGGGCAGCAGGTTGAACATGCCGAGCTTGCTCATCAAGCCGTCGATGCCCGTCCATTGCGCCAACCGCGCCGGGGCCAGGGCGAGCCGCATTCGGCCCGCGTACGGCGTAAGATTGAAGAGCAACATTCGTTGCAGCCAACTGAGGTGTTCCTTTTTCACGCCGATCTTGTGCATGTGGATGCGGAATGGTTCGATCAGCTTCGCATACTGTACGCCGGACGGACACGCCGACTCGCACGCTCGACAATCGAGGCACAGGTCGAGGTGCCCTTTCACGGCATCGTCGAGTTCGATTCGGCCATCGGTCACGGCGCGCATCAGGTAGATGCGCCCGCGTGGGCCATCGTTCTCATCGCCCAACTCGAGATACGTCGGGCACGCGGAGGTACACAAGCCGCAGTGGACGCAGTCGAGGAATAGCTCGTAGTCGATGCCAGCATCGTGCTTCGCAGGCGTGACCGGAAGCGAAATGCGAGGGGAATCAGCGGTTGCAGTCATTGTGCACAGCCAAGCCCAGTGGGTGAGCGCAGCGAACCCCTGGGATGTATTTGTCGGATCCCAGGGGTTCGCTGCGCTCACCTCTGGGCTTGGAAACCATCAAATACCGGCGACGAATCGGCCGGGATTGAAGATACTCTTCGGGTCAAACTTTGCTTTCACTTCGCGCATCAGCCAGGCGTCGTTTCTCGGCGGGCCCCAAACATCGAGTGTTTTCTTCCACTCGCTGGGGCAGCGTGTGACGATCGTGCCGCTGCTCTCTCGCCAGCGTTTCAGCGTCTCAGCGGCGCGATCGAGCGATGCATCGGCAGTCCAGTGTCCGTATACGATGCCATTGGCGGCGTGAGCCCGTAACGCTACGCCGTCGCGGTCGGCATTCAAGCCGAACGTAGCGACAGCGCTCGGCAGCACGCTTGCTTTCAGCACGAGTTCGTCGCCGGGTCGATGGGCAAACTCCACGAGGGAATCCCAGAGTGGCTGGGCAGTGAAATCGACGCGTGCTTCCAGTTTCGCGAGTATGCCGACCTCTTTGACAAGCTGTTGCACCTGCCAGCTAACCGCATCGGCGTTGCCCTCGTAACCGACGAGCAACACCCAGGCCGCATCAGGCACGGGCAGATGCGCTTGGTCAAATACGCGTCGCGCTGCCAGACGATTGAGCAGATCGAGGCAGATCGGGCGAGTGCGCGAGCCGTGCAGGTTCGCGAGGATCGATTCAACCTTGTCGGCATCGCAAGCAAGGCTGATGATCGCCTGTTCCTCGGCTAATGGACGCAGCTTGAGCGTCACCTGGGTGATGATGCCGAGCGTGCCAAGCGAGCCGGTGAGAAGTTTGCAGATGTCATAGCCGGCGACGTTCTTGACGACGCGTCCGCCGGCCTTGAATTCGTTGCCTTCGTCGTTCAGCGCGCTAATGCCGATGACGTAGTCGCGCAGTGTGCCGAATCCGTATCGACGGGGTCCGCTGGTATTGGCAGCGATGATGCCGCCGAGCGTCGCACGATCCGCGTGGGCGACATCGATCGGCAAGCGGAGCTTTTCACGGGCGAGCGTGTCGCGCAGTTCACGGATGATGATGCCCGCTTCGACGGTGACGGTCATGTCACGAGCAGGAAAATCGATGATCCGCGTCAGGCCGCCCATGCTAACGGCTTGGCCTGGGCGCGTCGGCGGCGTGCCCAGCGAGAGCTTTGTGCCGCCGCCCACAGGATAGAGCGCGGTCGATCCCGCAGCAGCCACGCGGATGACCTGAGCAAGCTCGGCGGTCGTCGTCGGTGTCGTCATCGAGAGCGGGCCGAACCCGTCGATATGTGTTGTCGTTGGCATGGTTCCTTTTTTCAGAGCGACGCACGAAGTAAGTGGTTTAAGTGACAAATACAAACCACTTACTGCGTGCGTGGCTCTGACTCCGTTGCAAATGCCTCACGAAAAATTAAATGGATTGTCATCTGGCGCCGGCGCACGTTTCGCGGGCGAATTCTTCTTTGGCGCCGTCTTCGTCCGTGCGGGTTCCGGCTCCGCGAATCCAAACGGGGCCGTGGCGGGTTCGTCCTCGCCGGCCGTTGACGGAAACGGTTCGCTGGCTGTACTCGCCGAACTTTTCCCTTTCCCTGCACGAGGCACACGCTTAAGAAACATCACGCGATACACGAGCGCGAAAGTCACAAACCAACAGACACCGATCAGCGACCAGGCAACAACGCCGGCGTCGATAGCGTCCGAACCGAACAATAATTGCAAGCATTTCCAAATACCGAGCGCCATTGGCAGTGAGCTTACCTGCACCAACCCGATGAGCCGTGAACGCCAGGCCGAGATGCGCTTGCCGCCCAGGAACGGCACTTCGCCGAGGAACAACAGCGCCACGCCTAGAGTCATCATGATGAACCCGACGAGAATCAGCGCGATCATCATGACAAAGGGCCTCGTGCATTTTCCGCTTGCGGCTTAGCGATCAAGAGACGCCATACGAGCGCTAAGCCGCAAGCGGAATTCAGGGAAGATCACATCGCCGCATGACGGCCGGCTTTCGATTGCTCGATGCACGCCCCGGCGGTGGGCAGCATTTTCTGCGGACTACAGCGGTTTTCCGGATTGAACGCGGATCGCAGACGGACCATCATCGCCAGATCTTCCGGCGAAAACAGCTTCGGCATGAAGTCGATCTTCTCGACGCCGATCCCGTGCTCGCCCGTCACGCTGCCGCCCAATCGAATGCACTCGTCGAGAATTTCGTGGCTCGCTCCGAGTACACGCTTGACCTGATCGGCATCGCGTTCGTCGAAGAGCAATATCGGGTGGATATTGCCGTCACCTGCATGAAACACGTTCGCGATCCGGATGTTGTACTTTGTGCCGACGGCGCGAATGAAACGCAAAATCTCCGGCAGCTTGGTGCGCGGCACGACGCCGTCTTGCGTGCAATAGCTCGGCGCGAGACGACCAACCGCCCCGAACGCCTGCTTGCGGCTCTTCCACAGCAGAAGCCGTTCCGCTTCGGTATTGGCGCGGCGAACTTCGCGGGCGTTGTTGCGCTTGGCGATTTCGACGATGCGCTCGGCGTCTTGATCCAGCCCCGCGTCAAGCCCATCGACTTCCATGATCAGTACAGCGCCGGCGTCGAGCGGGAAGCCAAAGCGAAACGCAGCCTCCACCGCTTGAAGGATGAGGCTATCGAGCAATTCCAAGGCACCGGGGATGATGCCCGCGCCGATGATTTCGCTGATGGTGTTCGTCGCGTCGTCCACCGATTCAAAGACACCTAGCAGCGTGCGGTACGCTTCGGGGTTGCGCGTGATGCGCACCCACGCTTTGGTCGCCACGCCGAACGTGCCTTCGGACCCGACGATGACGCCAGTGAGATCGTAGCCCGGATTGTCCTCATGCGGCCCGCCGGTTTGCACCACGCGGCCATCGGGCAACACGAGTTCGACACCAAGGACGTGGTTGACGGTCACGCCATATTTGAGCGTGTGCGGCCCGCCGGAGTTGGTTGCGACGTTGCCGCCGATCGTGCACGCGCCTTGGCTCGATGGGTCCGGCGCGAAGTGATACCCGTTCGGCTTGATGTGATTCGTCAGCCAAAGGTTGACGACGCCCGGCTCGATGATGGCATAGCGATCACGATAGTTGACTTCGAGGATGCGCTTCATCCGCGTCAGGGCGATCATAACCCCGCCGCCGATCGGCAGACACCCGCCCGCCAGGCTCGTTCCCGCACCGCGCGGCACAAAAGGCACACCAAGCTCGCCGCACGCTTTGACGATGGCGACGATCTGCTCGGTCGAGGTCGGGAACACTACCACATCGGGTTTATTTTTCTCGATCGTGAAGCCGTCGCACTCGTAGACAACGAGATCGCTCGGCGAGGCCAACACGTTCGTCGGCCCAACGATCGCTCGCATGCGGTCGGCAAGTTTCGGCGCAGTCGCAGTAGTAGCAGCGGAAGTCATGAGCAACTCAGGAGTAAGGCGAAAACCGGTCGAGTTAATTTACGAACCGCCAATCGCTTTGGTTATCCCGCGACCCAGTGTTCGCCTTCTTCCGCTTGCGGCTTAGCGCTCAGAGCATCCCACGCGATCGCTAAGCCGCAAGCGGAAATCCAGGTGGTTCATCTTCTCAGGTTTCGCGTTTCATACCGTATAATACAACCGTCTGAAGAATTCCAGCCATTCGAGGTAAACGCGATGCCTATGCATGATTGGACCAATGTGTCTGCCGGGACGTATCACGATTCCATAATTCGTGGATTACCCACCTGAAGGAAGGACTGAATGCTGGATTACTTCCAGACCCCTACTACGCGCTCGGCGAGCAACGCGCAGGCGACACCGGGCCGGACTTGCTGGCATTGCGAACCGTGACCGCGATGAACGACGCTGACGATTCGCCGTTTACCACGGGAAACGGTATGGTTGCCGTCCTCGATGCGACGCCGCGCGTTCATTTGTCACAAGAAGCCAGCCTCGAAGCGGCGTTCTATTTGGCGAAACGCCGAACGCTCGTGATTCGGCGCGCGACGGGTGATCGCATCGTGGCGCTCGTGGAAATCGTCTCGCCTTCAAACAAACATAACCGCGATGAAATCGAATCGTTCGTGGACAAAGTTCTCGCGGCGTTGCGCCAGGGCATCCATGTGCTGGTGATCGATCCGTTTCCGCCGACTCGGCACGATCCGCAGGGAATCCATGGGCTGATGTGGGAAGAACTGGGCGAGCCGCCGTTTGACTTGCCCGCCGACCGTCGCCTGACCATGGTGTCGTATTGCGCGAAGTCGCCAATCATGGCTTATGTCGAACCGACTCGCGTCAGGTTGGCGTTGACCGAGAGGCCGATGTTCTTGACGAAGACGCAATACATCCGCATGCCGTTGGAAGCGACGTACATGCAAGCCTGGGCCGGCGTCCCGCAACGCTGGCGCAGCGTGGTGGAGGGGTGAGAAATCCATGGGCGAGACACTCCGAACCCATAGGATCATGCCCCCGCCATCCCATGGATTCGGAGTACCTCACCCATGGGCTTGGACCACCTTTCCCAAATATTTCCTTCTCACCTCAGCTGCGTCTCCGCAATCTCCAAGGCTCGCAATAAGCCCATCGCCTTGTTTTCGGTTTCCTCACGCTCGGCACTGGGCACGCTATCGGCAACGATGCCGGCGCCGGCCTGGACGTAAGCCGTCTGTCCCTTCAACACCATCGTCCGCAGGGCGATGCACGTGTCCATGTTGCCGCTGAAATCGACGTAGCCGACCGCCCCGCCATAAGGCCCTCGGCGATGTGGTTCGAGCTCGTCGATGATCTGCATCGCTCGCACTTTCGGCGCTCCGCTCAGCGTCCCCGCCGGCAGACACGATCGCAACGCATCGAACGACGTCGTCCCTTCGCGCAGCCGCCCGGTCACGTTACTGCAAATGTGCATCACGTGGCTATAGCGTTCCACCTGCATCACGTCGCTCAGTTGCACCGTGCCGTACCGCGCGACCTGGCCGACGTCGTTGCGGCCCAGATCGACGAGCATGATGTGCTCGGCTCGTTCCTTCGGGTCGTTGATAAGTTCCTCGGCGAGCCGCTGGTCCTCCTCCTCGGACTTGCCGCGACGGCGCGTGCCGGCCAGCGGGCGGATCGTGACCTTGTCGCCTTCAACGCGAACCATGATCTCCGGCGAACTGCCGACGAGCCGCAGGTCGGGACCGCACGACAGGTAGAACATGAACGGGCTGGGATTGACGACGCGCAATGTGCGATAAATGTCAAACGGTTTCGCGGTCGTCGGCGTGGCAAAGCGCTGACTCAAGACCACCTGAAAAATATCGCCGGCGCGGATATAGTCCTGCGCTTTCTCGACGGCGCCTTCAAACGCGCCCGGCCCGAAATTCGAGGCATACGTCCGCGTGGCCGGCCCGCCTGGCGTGATGTCGCAGAGCGGCAGATCGGCATCGCGCCGCCGCAGCCTTTCGACTGTCGCGTCCACCTCGGCACAGGCTTTGTCGTAGCTCGCATTGGGATTGGCGAGATCGACATGAGCATGCGCGACGACGAGGATCGTTTTGTTGATGTGATCGAATATCACCATCCGATCGTACAGCGCGAAGCACAGGTCGGGTAAGCTGCGATCGTCCGTCGGCGGGTGATCGAGCCGTTCAACATAGCGCACGGTATCGTAGCCTGCATACCCGACGGCCCCGCCGCAAAAGCGTGGCAGAGCGGGTGTCGGCGCAGTGCGGTACGGGGTGAGCGTCTCTTCGAGCAGCTTGAGCGGGTCGTCGTGATGAAGCTCGCGCGTATGGCCATTGCGAAGATCGTCGATGCGGACGGCACGATCCCAAGCCTGGAACAGCAGAAACGGCTCCGCGCCGAGAAAGCTGTAGCGCCCCAACCGTTCGCCGCCGATGACGCTTTCAAAGAGAAACGACCAATCGCCGGCCTGGATATTGCGAAACGCGACGACCGGCGTTAGCGTATCGCCGACGAGCTGACGGTAGATCGGCACCAGGCGGTGCGTCTTCGCCAATTTCAAAAACGTATCGCGATCCGGCAAGTGAGCCATGCGAGCCTCGTGTGTGAATGGACCCTGCTGATTTACCAATGCGAACGTGGGGCGGGGAGAGGCGGGGCGGGAATTTCGTATTGCCGCAGTGACGGGACGTTGCGAATTCGTTTAGTCGCCGCCGGGAAAGATGACGAGAGAGATGATGCCGAGCACCATCGACGCGACGGCCGAACCGCTCGACTCGTTGGCTGGCGCGGCTCGGTTCGCCATAGCGTTCGTAATCATCGTGATTTGGGTAGGTAGAATTATACTTCGCGCCGGCAGGTTTGACACATCCGAGCCTGAGCGCCAGCGAAGGGCCATTTGCTGCCCCTCGCCGGCGCTCAGGCTCGGACCGTATAGACATTCCGATCCGATCGACACAATCGCACTTCGTGGAAGAACCCGCAGAATCCGTCCAGACTTCCTGCCTGTTATTCCTATTTTTACCATATTGCCTATTGATCCCAATCATAAATCCGTGTAAATTTGAGGTAGATGGGTAGCTTGAATCGATTACGGACAAAAATCGGGGGAATAGTGCGTGGCTGCCATCTCCTTAGCCATGCATGATTTCTCCGTAAGATCAGTCGAATCATCATGTTAGGACAATATGTCCAGAGCAATAGTTGAGAGGGTATACGGATATGCGTAGAGTCGTTATCACAGGCATTGGTGTCGTCGCACCGAACGGCGTGGGCAAGGACGCGTTCTGGTCGGCGTGTTTGAACGGCAGAAGCGGCGTCGGGCCGATTCGTTCCTTCGACGCGACCGGTCATTCCGTCAAGATCGCCGCCGAGGTGCAAAATTTCGATGTCGCGCCCTTTTTGCCGTCGTCGCAGCGTAAAAGCATGAAGATCATGTCGCGCGCCATGCGATTCGCCGTCGGCGCCGCGGGTCTGGGCATCAAGGATTCCGGATTGGAATTCGACAAACTCGATCCAACCCGAGTCGGCGTCGTCATGGGTACGGGCATGGTTCCCATCGATCTGCCGGAACTTACGCCGTCGCTGGTCGCGTCTTGCGATGAGGACGGCAAACTCGAAACCGCTCGGTTTGGTCAAAACGGATCCAATGCGCTCTTCCCCTTGTGGATTCTGAAGTATCTGCCAAATATGGTGGCGGCCCATATTTCACTCGCTTTCAACGCGCAAGGGCCGAACAGCACGATCACGACCGCCTGCGCCGCCGGCACGCAAGCCGTTGGTGAGGCGATGCGCCTTATCGCGCGGGATGACGCCGATATCGTCCTCGCGGGGGGAGCGGACAGCCGAATCGATCCGTTGCTGATTCTGGCCTACACCGCGCTTGGCGCCTTGAGCCGATCCGATCGCGCTGCCGCCGAGGTATCGCGTCCGTTCGACGGGCAACGCGATGGTTTCGTGTTGGGCGAAGGGTCGGCGGTACTCGTGCTCGAGGAACTCGAACACGCCAAGAAACGCGGTGCAACGATCTATGCCGAGGTCACCGGCCTGGGCAGCAGTTTCGACGCTTATGCAGCCACGAAGCCGGACCCTGAGGCACGTGGCGCCGCTCGCGCAATCAAGGAATCGCTGCGGGAAGCGAGAGTCGATCCGGAAGACGTCGATTACATCAACGCACACGGGACGAGCACGCGGCTGAACGATCAAATGGAAACGATGGCGGTGAAGCGGGTGTTTGGCGACGACGCGAGAGTCTTGCCCTTGTCGTCGATCAAATCGATGGTCGGCCACCTTATTGGCGCTGCGGGTGCCGTTGAAGCGGCGGCGCTTGCACTGACGCTTTACACAGGTGCCATTCCGCCGACGATCAATCAAAGCCAGCGTGATCCGGCTTGCGATTTGGATTACGTGCCGAACACCGCGCGGGAGATGCCCGTCAAGACGGCAGTCTCAACGAGTTTCGGATTCGGCGGACAAAACGCTGCCATCGTCATGCGCCGCTTCGTGGGATAAAATATTCCGCGAAACCTGATTTCGTTTAGCGGCTCACCTTCGGCAAGCGCAGACACGCGCGATCGTCGGAATCACGCAATCGCGAGGCCCTGCGCTCGCCGAAGGCGAGCGGCTAAACGGGGAAAAAGGCGCATCATCCATGCAGGACGCACATGACCCCTATCTCGCGCTCAGGCATCGCGACTTCTCTTTGTTGCTCTCCAGCAACGTCCTGGCGGCACTGAGCGCCGAGATTCAGTTCACCGTCGTCGAATGGGAAATCTACCAGCGTACCGGTTCCACAGCGATGATGGCCTACGGCGGTCTGGCGCAATTTCTGCCGTTGCTCTTACTCGCCCTACCCGCGGGACAGGCGGCGGATCGTTATAGCCGAAAGTACCTGCTGATGCTGGCCCATGTGTTTATGGCCCTGGCATCGCTCGGTCTGGCGTTGGTATCGCACTATCAAGGTCCGGTGGAATTAGTGTTCGTCTTCCTTGCGCTTGCCGGCGTGAGTCGCGCAATCGGGATGCCGTCGCGGGCCTCACTCTTGTCATTGGTTGTGCCGACGGTGGCCGTGCCCAATGCCGTGACGTGGGTATCGAGTGGTTGGCAAATCGCCACGACGACCGGGCCGGCGATCGGCGGGCTACTCGTGGGTTATCCGACCGCGGCCTACGCTACTACCGTGGCTGGGTTGTGCATCTGCATCGGCATGGTCGCATGGATCGAACCGCGCGAAGCGACACGCTCGACAGAGCCGCGCACCCTGCGGTCGCTGCTGGCAGGTATCGCCTTCGTTTGGCGGACGGAGTTGCTCTTGGCGGCAATTACGCTCGACCTCTTTGCCGTCCTGCTCGGCGGCTGCACGGCATTGCTGCCTGCCTACTGCCAGGACGTGCTGCGCGTGGACGGAATCAACTACGGCATCCTTCGAGCCGCACCCTCGCTCGGCGCCTTCGCAATGGCAATTTATCTCGCACACCGCCCGCCGCTTGCCCGGCCGGGCCTCGCACTGATCTGGTCCGTCGTTGGGTTCGGTTTGGCGACGATCGGCTTCGGCCTATCGACGAACTACTACCTCTCGTTTGCGATGCTGTTTCTCACAGGTGCCTTCGATAACATCAGCGTCGTCGTCCGTGGGACGCTCATGCAAATGTTGACGCCCGATGACATGCGTGGCCGAGTCGGCGCGGTCAACTCGGTCTTTATTTCATCGACGAATCAACTGGGCGCGTTTGAGTCGGGAATCACGGCGGAGTGGTTCGGATTGGTACCAGCGGTGGTAGGCGGCGGAGTCGGAACGCTCACGGTGGTCGTCGTTGCCGTCGTGCTTTGGCCGAACCTCCGCACGCTCCCACCGCTCCATACTCTAAGTGCGAAGGAATCGGCAACGGCCTGAGCTTTCAGCTCTCAGTTATCCGCTTTCAGCCAGCCATCTGCATTCCACAGCAAAAAGTTAGTAATCTTTTCTGGCTGATAATTGATAGCTGCCTCTGGAAATCTTTTCGCTTTCAGCTTGCTGCGCGTCGTCGAGTTGCTATGATTTCTATCTGGAATTGGTGACGATTCCACGAAGTGTTATTATTCGTTGACGGAACAACAGAAGGGGACGTAGCTCAATTGGTTAGAGCACCGGCCTGTCACGCCGGAGGTTGCGGGTTCGAGCCCCGTCGTCCTCGTTGTTATAAGTCGTGATTCCGAAACAAGTTATGTTTACCGTCTGATGGTCAGACGTGCGGTTGAAATCCTCGAATACTGCAAAACGATTTGCAAAACGTTTTGCCATGAGGAACCGCACCTATGCCACGTCCCCGATCCACCATTCCCACGTATCGCAAACATTCCGCAACCGGCCGCGCCGCCGTCTCGTTTTACCGAGCCGATGGAACGCGCACCGAGGTCATCTTGCCCGGCAAGTATGGCAGCAAAGAGAGCAAGGCGGAATATGAACGCCTGTTGTCTCAACTCCGCGCTAATGATGGACGTATGCCCACCGACCACCGGCAAGACCTGAGCATCGACGAACTGGTTCTCAAGTTCATGGAGCACGCCAAAGCTTACTACGTCGATTCGGCTACGAAAGAAACGACGACGGAAGTCGTCTCATTTCGGGATGCTCTGCGTCCGATCTGCCGACTTTACGGCAACACGCCAGCTGCCCAGTTTGGCCCGCTTGCGTTTCAGGCGTTGCGGACAGCGATGGTGAACGGCAGTTGGATGACCGATGAGGAACAGGTCAACCGACCAAAGGCCCATCAAGTCGTCGGCCTGGCACGCACAACAGCAAACAGGCAGTGTGGTCGCGTCAAGCAACTTTTCAAATGGGCAGCGTCGAACGAGCTGATTCCCGCCAGCGTGTTCCACGGTCTGCAATCGGTAAGCGGCTTGCGTCGTGGCCGATCCGGCGCACGGGAAACCGAACCCGTCGAACCCGTGGATGCTGACATCGTGGACGCCATCGTCCGCGAGCTTCCCCCAGTGACTGCCGACGTCGTGCGGCTACTGCTCCTGACCGGCGCTCGAGTAGGCGAAATCTGCCAACTCAAGACGCCTGACATCGACCGCACCGGCCCGGTATGGTTCGCCACGCTGGACAAACACAAGACCGCGCACCACGGGCATACCCGCACCATCTGTTTTGGCCCGCAATCTCAGTTGATTCTGAATCGCTATCTCAGAGCCGATCCCGACGTTTTTCTCTTTTCACCTGCCGAGCAAGATCGGCTGATTGCCGAGCAAAAACGCGCGGTCCGAAAGACGCCAGTTCAGCCAAGCCAAGTTTGCCGGAAGAAGTCGAAGCCGAGCCGAAAGCCCGGCGAGCGTTTCGACCACACCACCATCAATAACGCCATTCGACGCGCTGCCCTGAGACTCGGCATTGAACGGTTTCACGTTCATCGACTACGTCATACGGCAGCGTTGAACATTCTCCGCGAACATGGCGCGGAAGCGGCACGTAGCGTTTTAGGTCACAAGCAAATCAACATGACCTTGCACTACAGCGGCATTGATGTTGAAAAAGCGAAAGAGGTGATGCGAATGATCGGCTGATATACTGAACCCATCGGGCATTCGGAGTAGCTACCGAATGAACGGCGCGGAGCGGCAACGGTTCACCTATCCCGTGCTTGCTCCGCGTCGGCCCGTTCATCCGATAGGTGAAGGAATGTGGTACGCAAACGAAGCGGACGCGCAGGCAGACCAGAATCTCCACGCATGGTTCGATCTCGCGCGTGATGAAGTCGAAGGAATCAGGCTCTGCCGAGACAAGCCGGAAACGAACGATTGGACAAACGCCGCGCCAAGGCGTGGGCCAATCCCGCTACGCTGCATGCCGGAAAAGCACACCGCCGCAATCACGACCGTCGCGGGATGGATGCTGCATCACCATCCGACACTCGACACATCGCCACTCCACGACCTCGCCGAAATTATCACGACATGGTGGACTGATCGCAACGCAAACCGCCTGCCATCGCAGGCAAGAATCGACGCCGTTTTCGCACGCTGTTCGCTGCTTGCAGGGGCTGCATTCGAGGCGATTATCTCGCGATCTACGCGGACCGCAACATCGTCAGAAGCGACGGGCCAACCGCCGCCCGATCCGTTCGCCGAGCCGAGACGAATCGCCAAGGATATGAGCGCGACCCGCCGGACGATAGTCGAATCCGTGTGCGACCGTGGCGGCGCGATGCCTCTGATTGAGCTTGCCGAGCTAATGGAGTGGAGCGACGCGGGCAAAAACTTCCAAAGCCACAAAGAGGAAATCGCAAAGCACTTCAAGAACACAGGCTGGAAACTGTTTCGGCTATCAAACCTGGTGCGACTTGAGATAGGTTAAAGTTCGTACCATAAAAAATCAGCGCCGAAGTTTACAAACGCTGTATTTCTGAACATCGAGAACCCTCTTACGATTGAAGTGGTGAAAGCAACGCCACGCAAACGCAAGAGGGTTTTTTCATGCACACCTCGACTTTGGCCGCCGAAATCGCAAGCGGCGATAGCGTCCTGATGATGACGCTGGCACGCCGGTTCAACGTGAACACTTCCACGGTTTTCCGTTGGATAATGAAGGGCTTACCGAGCGGCTACGGCACACGCATCCAACTTGAAGCGCTCCGCCGCGGCAAGAGCCTGATTACCAGCGAAAAAGCCGTCGAACGATTTTTCGGCGAGCTGCCGAAAACCGGCGAACCTATCGCGCCGCCGATCCGCACGCCATCCCAGCGTGAACGGGATAGCGCACGCGCCAAACAACAGCTACACGACACATACGGCATCTAGTCCCGCACACACCCACGCACCGCGCGCAGAAAAACGCACGCGGTAAGGCTGGCAGGCCCCGC
>SIAQ01000176.1 GCA_009697105.1 Gemmataceae bacterium
TGGCTCCGCCGGAACCCGCGAACAGAGAAGAGGAACCCGTAGCCAGCGGTTCGGAAACGTGTACAATCCCTCGAGCGTTTCAAGGGACGCCATTCTTACCCGCTAACTCGAACCTTGCGATTTTCCATTTCAGGCTGGATCAACACACATTAACCACAGAGGCACAGAGACACACAGAGGCACAGAGACACAGCGCGGTCAAGCCGCAACAAATACAGAATCACGAAAGGACGAAAGTACGAAATCACGAAAGGAATCCTCAACAAAACACAATAGATCACCGGGCGGAAACAATCGGCGAATTTCGATAAGGAAAGCAGGAAAGCAGGAAGGCATGAAGCAGAGGGTAAATTCAATTCCTGCCTTCCTCATAATTCCTGCCTTTTTTCGTGGCTTTCGTACTTTCGGGCTTTCGTGATTCGCATTCTGGATTTGCGCAAAGTAAATCTTCGCGGCTCGCAAAGATTTTGGAGGTAGGTAACACAGAGAGAATGCGAAGAACTGGGAGTTGGGGGGCACGACACCACTTGCATATCAAATACATTAACCACGAAACACACGAATAACATGAAAAAAACCTTGTGACAGGTAAATGCCCTCCGTCAATTCTTTTTCGTGTATTTGGTGTGTTTCGTGGTTAAATTCCCATAAATGCTGTCGTGCGCCCGGGAGTTTGGCACTACTGGTTTTTGTTGACTACATTGATCCATTCAGAGGGAGCAGTTTCGCATTTTTGCGATGTTTTTCTCAGTGCCTCTGTGTCTCTGTGGTGAAATTTATGGTGGGGATCAGCGAGAAGTGTCCAAATCATGGCTGAGTTATTTTTCTTAATCAACCATTAATCTGTTGACTCCGTACACCTTGGTTGCGACAATCTCTGTGAATCAACGAATCAGCAACCCCACGCTGTTTCTTTCGTTGAATGACTTCCTTCGAGAAGGGATGCATGGATGCCCGCCAGTCGATTCGCCTATGCTACGGTGGTTCTCCTCCAGCCTCTTCACGCCTTTTTGAATGAAAGACGTAACTCGATGAAAAACCGCATCATGATATTCGTTTTTGGATTGTTGATCGCCGCCACGTCCTCGGCTATGGCTCAAGTTACGCCGGACCAGCAGGCGGACATGCTGCTGAATAGTGCGCGGAAGGCGTTCAATGAAAAGAACTATGCCTTTGCGACGATGAGGTTTCGCGAATACCTGTCCAAGTTCGGCGGGCACAAAGAAAACGATGCGGGTCGCTATGGATTGGCATTGGCGTTGATCGAAGGGCCGGAGAAGAAATGGGACGAGGCCCGCGACCTCTTGCAACAGCTGGCGACGAAGAAGGAGTTCGGCGATCGGGAACTCGCAGGCTACTACGCCGGCGTGGCGGTGCGCGGTATGGGGCATCGCGACCTTGCCGAGGCCGATGCCAAACCCGCCGACGCGGCCAAGTACCGCGCATCGGCACAGGCGCGATTCGGCGAGGCGATTCCGCTCTTCACCTCGGCGTTGGCGGCGTTCAATGCGAAAGACGATAAAGTTGAGGACGGCAATAAACTGACGCTCAATGGCGAATGGGTCGCTCGCACCCGCTGCGATCTCGCCGAGGTCCAGCTGCGTGCAGGCAAACTCAAAGAGGCCCAGGCAAGCGCGATGCTCTTCGTCAGCGATCCCGTCTGGACGAAAAGCCAATATCGCGATTTGGGCCGCTATTATCACGGTTATGCGAGCGTGTTGCTGAAGGACAATATTGCCGGACAGAAGACGCTGTCGCTGCTCGCGCCGTTTTCCGATCCAACGTTTGGCAATCACGCACGCTACTTGCTCGCACGCACGCATCACATGGGCGACGACCGCGCCGAGGCCGGTGCGCATTACGAAGGCGCCATCGCCGACTATGCCAAGGCGAAGGCCGACGCCATCAACCTTCTGAAGCAGCCGCAACAATTCAAAAATGACCCGACGATTCGCGCTCAACTCGAATCGCTCGCCAAAAGCCCGACGCCCGATCATGTCGCGCGGGCAGCGTTCTACCTGGGTGTGTTGCTTTACGAGGGCGGCAAGTTCTCCGAAGCCAAGACTCGCTTTGCCGAGTTCGTCAAGGAGGCACCGCAAGCGACATTGCGACTCGAAGCCGAGATTCGCATCGGCTACTGTCAGGTACAACTCAAGGAATACGCCGACGCGATCAAGACCCTTACGCCGCTGGTGGAACGTGAAGCACGCCTGTCCGATCAGGTATTGTTTTGGCTCGCAAAGGCGCAGGCGGCGAGCGCGCCGGATGCCGTTGCAAATCCACCGGCGCATCAGGCGGCAATCTCCGCGGCGCTGAACACCTTCCGTCAGGCGGCCGACCGGGCAGCGAAATTCATCGAACAGGACCCCGACGCCAAAATTCGCCGAGCCGAGATTTTGCTCGAACTCGCCGATCAGCAGCAGCGCATCACCCAGAACAAAGAAGCAGCGGTGGTATACGCACAGCTTCTTAGCGAGAAAATTCTTACCGAGCGTGAAGAAGAGATCACGCAACGCCTGGCCGACGCTCTTCATCTCTCCCGCGTATTCGATGAATCGGACAAGGTCTGCTTACAGTTTCAACAGCGCTTCCCGCAAAGCACGTTGACTCCCGCCGTGCTCTTTATCTACGCGGAGAATAGCTGGTTCCGTATCAACACAGCGGAGAAAAACCTCAACTTGGCCGAGCGTGCGAAGGAAATGCCCAGGCTGTACGACGAGGCCGTCAAGCGGTTCGGCACGGTCGTCGCGAAGTATCCGGAGTTCTCCAAAATCAATATTGCGCGTTACAGTCTCGGCCTAACCTATTATCGCCAAGGCGATCTGACGAACGCCCAGAAGACGCTCGGCGACATCCCCGCGACCGACCGCATGGGCGACCTGGCTCTCACACCGTACCTGATCGCCGACTGCTTGTTACGGCAGACGCCGACGACGGTTCCCGTTGACGCACTGGCGGCGGGAAAAATGGAAGAGCAGCTCAAGAACGCTGCCGAGGCGCTGGATACGTTCATCAACGCCAACCCGAAAGATGCGAACGTGTACGACGCGCACCTGCGTCTCGGTTTGACACAGCAGCGCCAGGCGGAGTTGATCGCTCAGCCCGCCGAACGCGTCAATCGCTACACCGACGCCCGCGCGACCTATGAACGTCTTCTGAAAAAAGACTCCGGCGCACCGCCTCTTCACCTGGCCAACGCCATGTTTGAACGGGCGAAATGCATCACGCTCTCCGGCGACATGAACACCGGCATGAACGAGCTACGCAAATTCACGACCGACCCGCTCCGCCAAGGTCCGATTGCGCCGCAGGCCATCCTGCAACTCGCAACTTACCTGCGAGCCCAGAACAAAGCCAATGACGCCGTCGAGTTATTCGTGATGCACCGCGACTCCCTCGAAGCGGTTCTCGCCAAGGATCAAGCCACCGCAACGTCGATGATCGGGCTGCTGCGCTACCATCACGGCGTCGCTCTGCGTGAAGCCGGCAAGCTGCCCGAGGCACGCGGCTTGTTCGAGACCGTCGTCAAGATGGGCATTCAGCGTGTCGAGGCCACCGAAGCCGCCCTCCGCATCGGCCAATGTTTGAAAGACGAAGGCCAACTGCGTTTGGAGGCCGCCCGCAAGCTGCACTCCAACATCAAGAAACCCGACGATTTGGCCAACGCTCAAAAAGTCACCGAGGAAGGCTACAAGATGATCCGCGATGCGGTGACGTATCTCGAAACGCAGGCCGACGCCATCAAGTCCACACCAACGCTGCTCGATGCTCGCGCTCGCATGATCTACGACGCGGCCTGGGGCGCTCGTCAACTCGCGGAACCCGAAGTGGCGGCGACGCGGACGTTGATGGCGTTGGAGGCTCAGAAGAAACTCAATATCTCGTCGAAGTTCCCACTGCCCGAAATTTCAATCGAGAAGATTCCTGTCCAGGCGTCCGAGAAGCGTGCTCGTGGCTTGTACAAGCTGCTCATCGATCAAGCCGGGGACTTGCCGATCGGAATCGAAGCACGTTATGAATTGGCGGAGATGCTAGCCGAGCGCAACGAATTCGACCCCGCGATTCAACTCCTTTCCGACGTGCTCGATAAAGAGCCAAACCCGGAAATGACGGAGAAGACGCGCCTGCGTCTAGGTGGGATTCATGCTGCCAAGGGCAATATCAAAGTCGCGCTAACGCAGTTCAATGCGGTGGCGTCGAATCCGAAAAGTTCGCTCGTCGGCTGGGCGAACTATCGCGCCGCCGAGGTGCTTATCAAGGATCAACAGTACGGCGAGGCGATCAAACGCCTCGTCATGTTCCGCGACAACGGCACCTGGAACAACGTGCCCGGCTTGACCGATCGCGCCCTTCTTCGGCTCGGTTATGCGTTCGCCGTCAATAAGTCGTGGGACGAAAGCCGTAGTGCCTACGAGCGGATCGTCAACGCCTTCCCCAACAGTTCCGTGGCCGATGACGCCCGCTACGGTATCGGCTGGGCGCTGCAACAGCAGAAGAACCACGACGGCGCCGCCAACGCCTACAGCAGTGTCGTCGCCCGCACCGCGACCGAATTGGCGGCCAAGGCGCAGCTTCAGATCGGCCTGTGCCGCATGGAGCAGAAGCGTTACCTTGATGCCGTCAACGCGTTCCTGGTCATCCCGACGACGTACGACTACCCTGAACTACGAGCGGCAGCCCTGTACGAAGCGGGCCTGGCGTATCTCGAACTCAACCAGCGCGAACAAGCGAACCGCCAATTCGAGCGCGTGCTGCGCGAGTTCGCGGGAACGCCGTGGGCGGACGCGGCGAAGGAGAAACTGGGAGTGAAGTAGCCGTACGCCGAACCGCTGAGATCCTATTGCTGGCATGCGTCTATCCCAGGGGTTCGGAGTACCTTACCCCTGGGACAGAGTTCCCTGAATGATTCACCCGTTACTAAGGACGGTATTTAAGGAGAATTTCCAATGCGACAACATCTCCGTTTCGGTGGTTTGTTTTTCGCCCTTTCGCTGGTCCTTGCACTGGCATGGACCGTGCATCGCGCCCACGCATACGTCGAAGCGCCGATGAGCCTCGGGGCCATCGTGCAGCAATCGACGAACATCGTCCTGATGCGCGTCGAATCGGTTGACAAGGAAAAGAACCTCATCATCTTCCGCAAAGTGCGCGATGTCAAAGGCAAGCACCCGACCGAGGTCATCAAGCATAACATTGGCCGCGGCGGTTTGCGCCCGAACGAGTGGAAGGTCCAAATGGACTGGGCGGAGCCAGGCAAGACCGCGATGTTCTTCTATCAAGGCGGCGCCAGCGAGACCTGCATCGGCAACTGGTGGTATCAGGCCTACGCTGGTGGCGAATGGTGGAACCACAGCCATGCCGAGCCGTTTCTGCTGCGCAGCTTCGCGGGCAACCCCGACAAATTGGCGGCGATCTGCGATCAGATGCTGGCAGGGCAGGAAGTCGCCGCCCCATGCATGATGGACGGCAACAAGGAAGACCTGCACAACCGCATCGCGAAGATTCAACGACTGAAGGTCAGCCTGAAGATTCAAGACTACAACCAGAAACGCGATTTCCTCGGCTGGGGCGGCGAAGACTTCCGCCGACTGCAAGGCATGAAGGGCTTCACACACATCTCGCCGGTGGGCCGGGTCGATCCCGAAGCCCAGGCGATTAGCGTCGTCGATTTCGATGGCGATGGCAAACAGGACCTCTGCCTCGTCGGCGGCAGCAAAGTGCTGCTCTTGCAAAACGCCGGCGACACGATGAGCGAAACCATGCTCGCCGGCGTGTCCCGCGCCCGCTCAGCGATCTGGGCGGACTACAACGGCGACGGCCTACCTGACCTGTTGCTCGCCACGCCGACCGGACTCAAGCTCTTCACGAACCTCGGCAAGACAATGCGCGACGATTCGCAACTCCTGCCCGCCATGCCCGGTGGCGCCGCCACCGCAGCCGCCTGGATCGATTACGACGGTGACGGCAAACCCGATTTGCTCGTCGCCTACGGCTATCACGGCCTGCGGCTTTATCGCAATGTTGGCATCAAGCAGCCGCAGGCACCGATCCCCACCGGCCAAGCATTCGCCGACGTATCCGACAAAATCGGGCTGGGTTCCAAAGGCATCGGCGCCGACCTCAAGGGCGATTCGCTCACCGTCGGCGACATCAATAGCGATGGCAAGCCCGACTTCCTCTATGGCGCGGGCACTGGCATTCTCGTACTCTCCGCCAAGAACGCCCAGGGCGACATCGTCTACACCGAGGCCAAAGACTCGGGTATCGCCTTCACCACGGGCCGCGTCAATCCGGTGTTCGCCGACTTCGACAAGGACGGCAATCCCGATCTGATCGTGCCACAGAAGACTGGCCTGAAGCTGTTCAAGAACGAAGGCAAGGGCAAGTTTTTTGATGTCACCGCGAAAGCGGGACTCGACAAGCTCACTTTCTGGGCGACCTGCGCCGCCGTCGGCGATGTCGATAACGACGGCAATCTCGATATCGTCGTTGGCTGCATTAAGGGCAGCAATCGCTATCTGCACAACAAGGGCGATGGCACGTTCGACGATCAATCCGAAGCGATTGGCCTGACGCAGAAGATATTCAACACGCAAGCCGTTAGCCTGGTCGATCTGAAGAATCGTGGCGTGCTCGACATGATCTTCAACAACGAAGGCCAGGATTCCGTCGTGCTGCTCGCCAACCCCGACGTGGCAGGCAAGCGCGTGCCGTTGGTGCTCAGTATTGGCGCGAAGGACGGCGTCACGGGCAGCCGCATCGATCTGTTCGACAAGGACAACAAGCGTGTTGGCAGCCGGCAAATTTGCGGCGGTTCGGGTCGCGGCGGACAACAGGCGGCGCTAGCACGCTTCACACTCGAACCGGGAGAATATCGCGCATCTGTCACGCTGTCCGATGGCCGCACACTGACCAAGGCGATCACGCTCGGCAGCGACCCGCTCCGCACTCGCATCGAGGAAGAGGCCAAGGCGGCGGAGACGGAGTAGCAATGCATGGCAAGCCGCAGCCGAATCAACAATAATACCTAGTGCCCTGTCCAGACTAAATTTTGGGATTGTTCGTATCGCCGATTTTTCGGAACCTCCACCTCGACAAGGAGGTTCCCATGAAAAAGAAATATATCGTGCGACTCACGGAAGAGGAACGGGCGAGTTGTGAAGCCCCAGTCAAGA
>SIAQ01000004.1 GCA_009697105.1 Gemmataceae bacterium
AATACCTCCGGGCCGCAGTCTATAAAGGTAAGGACGACGGTGTGGAAAACGTTACAAACCAAACTTACAAGCAGGGACACTTAGATCGTCGCCGCATTCGGATGTCACGATGCGGTAAAACTTAAGGCTGGCGCTCAGGCTCGGACAATTGACCTATGCGACACTCACACGCCGCAGAACGAGTGAACGCGTTGAGCAACCAGATCGGGTTTGGTGACGAACGCCAAATGGCCGGCGTCAGGCAAGCGGTGAACCTTTGCTTTGGGTAAACCACGAACCAGTGCGTCGAGACTCGTCGCAGAGACGAAGACATCGCGATCACCGGACAGGATCATGGTCGGGGCCTTGATGCGGTGGAGATCGGATTGCAGGTCGAGGCCTTCGATCAACCGGAAACGATGGGCCATCACGCTCTGGTCGGTCTGCCAAACCTGACGAATGATGAAGTCACGTAAGACATCCTGTTTTTGGCGCCCGCCAAACAAAAGATTGAAGAACTGATTGACGAACGGGCTATCATTGGGCAATGGAAAGCGCGACAAGACCGTACCCGCGATCTGATGAATCAGCCCGCTTTCGTAAAGTGCACCTACACCTTGCACGATCAGCCGGCCAACGCGGTACGGGTAGCGGATCGCGAACTTGAGCGCGATAACGCCACCGAACGAGACGCCCATAAGCGTTGGTTGTTCGAGCTTCAGCTTGTCGAAAAGTTCCGCAAGATCATCGACGAGATCATCCAGATCGAACGGATGGCGAAGAATAAAGCAATCGTTCTCACCACGTAGCTGATAGGCGAACACACGACACCGCTCTGCAATTCGTTTTGCGAGAGGATCCAACAGGCCAATCCCACCGGCAAGACCAGGGACCATGACAATCGGGCTGCCCTGACCGAGCGAGCTTAATTCCGAGGTATATTGGTCAAAATGAACTACTTGCGAGTTATGGGAGAGAAGCCCATAGTCGCCGTTCATTGTCGTTGACCAAGATTCTGTAGCTTTCACATGAACATCCTAAAAAAAGGTAGGATTAATGAGAGCAATAATCATACCAATCCTGATAATCGGCTTTTCTTTTGCCTTTTTTCGCCCATAATGATAACGAAGCGCTCAATATTGGCGAATTTTCGTTAACGAAATCACGCAATCGCTAGCTGTCGAAAACTCGCTAACATGGCGTCGTTATTTTTCGTCAATCGTTTTTTCGCAAAATACCCTGGTTGGGCGAGCGCCATTGCACGGGACATAATTCGCGTACCTGTTTTTCCGATTTCCCCCAAAGTGTGACGAAAGGTGCCGAAGATTGTCGAAAAGTGACGAATTTTCGTCATTTTCGACTTTTGCAATAGCAGAAGGACACCAGGCAAAATACCATGAATAGATTTTTGCGAGAGCACACTCGTTTGGAGTTCGCGTTGATGATGGCGCTAGCCATCGTCATCGTTGGTTATGGCACGTTTGTGCTGTTTTTCGTCAGTTCCACCTATCAAATCGGCATTCGCAGTGCGTTGACTCCCAATATTCAGGGCACACCCACCCGATATTTAGCGAATCGAAGCACGGGCGAACCGCAGTCGGGCGATGCGGTTGAACACGTGGGCAATGAGCCCAACATCCGCACGTGGTCTGATATGCTTCGTTCGCCGGGCAATCTGGAGCGAAAGATCGCTCGCGGGGAGACCGATCCTTCGTGGTATTACTTCGACGAGGACGAGGACCGTCATTACATTGCCGTCGCCTGCACGCGCCCCGATGGCACGGGCGGCTACACCCTGTGGTGCGAACTTTATCGCTATCCGCTTGAGGAAATGGTCCCCTCGCTGATTTGGCTGTTCTTAAAGACTGCGCTCTTCGTCATCGGTTTCGCCGTCTATTGGAAGCGTCCGGATGATCTATCTGCTCGGCGGTTCTACATCGTCTGCGTCGTCACGCTGGGGGCGTATATTGGAGGATACCACTGGTCGTACATTGCTGTCAATCCGATCCTGTTGATTGGGTTTATGACCTGCGGGGTGCTCTTGCCGGTTGTGAATCTGCATTTTTATTTGACGTTCCCGCGCCCGCATGGATTGCTGGCGAAATACCCGAGGCGAACGCTTGCGGGGATCTATGGCATTGCTGGGATTAACCTGGCGGTGCTGTTTGTTTTGTACGCCGGTGTGCGTTTCTCTGACCCTGGCGCACCGGTGAGGCAGTATCTGCTGTGGGCGATCTATGGTACATTCGGGCTTGCCTTACTCTGGTACCTCGCCTGCATCGCGTCGTTGGTGCATGGTTTGGGCACGGTTCAGAACACGATGGAACGCAATCAGGTGAAGTGCATCCTGGTTGGCGTGTTTTTCTCGCTGTTTCCGATCGCACCGTCGCTGTACATCGTCGTGGCGTCGCCGGAACGCTTTGTCGAAGGCGCCGTCACCTGGCCGATGTTCGGCGCCTCGCTAATGGTGACGGTGGCGTTCGCCGTCGGCATGACGCGCTATCGGCTCATGGAGCTCGACAAAATCGTCAATTCGGGCATGGGCTACGTCCTGGTCACGGTGCTGGCGGGTTTGCTGTATTATGCCGTGGTTTTCGTCGGCGCCCTTTTCTATAGCCGATTTGTGTCAGGTCCGACCCTGCCAGCGGCGTTGGCGGTGAGCACAACGGCATTGATTTTCGTGCTGATTCTCGACACGGCGCGCAGCCGAATCCAACGCGTGCTCGATCGGCGCATTTCGCGAAGCAAGTCGCAGATTGATCAAACGCTACAGCAGATGAGCCAGGCGGTATCGCAGCTGGTCGATCCGCCGGTTCTGGCCCAGCGCCTGTTAGTAACGGTCGGCGAGACCTTGGGAGCGATACGCGGCTCGATCTACCTGCGCGACGATCCACCGACGAGTTTCCGGCTTGCCGCCAAGCTTGACGAATCCGCACCCGCGCCGGCTTCCCTGTCCTCGGAAAACCCACTCGTCGAAGCGATGCGTAACGGCCTGGGCTTCGATGGGTCGGCAACTTCGGATGGCCCGCTGTCGGCGGCGCAACGCCAATTGTCCGAACTCGGCGCGGAAGTGGCCCAGCCGTTGATGAGTGACGGAAAGTTGGTCGCGTTTCTGATGCTCGGCCCGAAGGATACGCCATTTCGGCCCGAAGATTGGAACCTGCTGTCGGCCTTCGCGCGAATCACGATTGTCGCTCTGGAAAGCGCCGCCAAACATCGCACCATCGAGCAGTTGAACCAAGAATTGCAAACCAAGGTCGCAAAGATCGGCGAACAGCAACGCCGAATCGTGGCATTACAGACACAGCTGCGCGGTCGTTCGGGCGTCGCGACCGTTCCGCCGACCGCGCGGACCGAGGCGGGCGAGCGACCGACCGTTCTCCCGGCACCGGCCTCGGAGCGGACGCCCCGCGGTGCCGATCCGATCGCCCCGACGCCTGACGCGGGCGGAATCGTGGGTTCCAGTCCCGTGGTCAGGCAATTACTGACGCTGGTGCGCAAGGTCGCCGTCACCGATGCCGTAGTTCTGCTTCGCGGTGAGAGCGGGACAGGCAAAGAGTTGCTTGCCCGCGCCGTGCATGAAACCAGCGCCCGCGCCGCCCAGCCGTATGTAAAGGTCCACTGTGCCGCGCTGTCCGCGAATCTACTCGAGAGCGAATTGTTTGGCCACGTCAAAGGCGCGTTCACCGGCGCCCTGCGCGACAAGGTTGGGCGATTTGAACTCGCCGACCGCGGGACGCTGTTCCTCGACGAAATCGGCGATATCAGCCTCGATGTGCAAACAAAGCTCCTGCGCGTGATTCAGGAAAAGACCATCGAACGCGTCGGTTCCAGCGATACGCTTGGCGTGAACGTGCGCATCATCGCAGCGACGCATCAGAACCTTGAAGTGTTGATTCGGCAGGGCCGATTCCGCGAAGATCTGTTCTATCGGCTCAACGTCTTCCCGATCATCGTGCCGCCGTTGCGCGATCGCGTTGAGGACTTGCCCGAGTTGGCGTTGTTCTTCGTGCAGCGTTCGGCGCAGCGCATGGGCAAGAGAATTCGCCAAATCGACGACGATGTCCTTATGCTGCTCAAATCGCAACGCTGGCCGGGCAACGTGAGGCAGCTGGAGAACGCCATCGAGCGTGCGGTCGTGTTGGCGGAGAAAGAGACGCTGACCATCACGGATATGCCGCCGGAATTTTTGCTAGCCCCGACGGACGTGGACGAGACCTTCGCGCCAGCGTCGGAAGCCGATCCGATGCTGGCAGCGGACTTTCGCGCCGACCGCGATCGGTGTGAACGCGATCAATTGGCGCGAGCTTTGACGACGGCCAACGGCAACAAGTCCGAAGCGGCGCGCATCCTCGGCATCGCCCGCTCCACGTTCGTGAGCCGAATGAAAAAGCTCGGTGTTCCCGAATAACGCCCGAACTCGTATCTTCAACAACGGCGGGGTGCCGCGCCTATTTGTTTATACGGGCGCAGGTTCGGCGAGCCTGGCCGCGTAAGCGGCAGGTTGAACTGACGACGGCTCGTGTCAACCTGCCGCTTACGCGGCTAGGCTCGCCGCGCGACGACTACCTCCATCGGATTCCTTTTCAGGAGCTACGAACGTGACCGTGCGACTTAGTTTGCCCGATTTGCTGGCCAAGGCCAAAGTGATTCGCCGACATATCGTCATGAGCACGACGGCGGCGGCCTCGGGCCATCCCACGAGTTCGATGTCGGCGACCGATATCGTCACCGCGCTCTATTTCGGCGGCGTGATGCGCTACGACGCGAAGAACCCCACCGCACCGGGACGCGACAAATTTATCCTGTCCAAAGGCCACGCCGCTCCGTTGCTGTACGCCATCCTCGCGGAAGCGGGCTATTTCTCGACCGATATGCTGCCGACCTTACGCAAAATCGGCAGCCCGCTTGAAGGCCATCCCAATTACCGTAGGTTGCCCGGCGTTGAGGCATCCACCGGTTCGCTTGGCCAGGGCCTCTCGATCGGCGTCGGTGCCGCGCTTGCCGCCAAGCTCGACAATTTCGACGCCCGCACCTACGTCCTCACGGGCGATGGCGAAGTCGCCGAAGGCCAAATCTGGGAAGCCGTCATGTCCGCCGCCAAATACAGGCTCGACAATCTCGTCTGCATCGTCGATCAGAACGGCTTCCAGCAAACCGGCGCCACCACCGACGTGCTCGACCTGCGACCTCTGGTCCCGAAATTCGAGGCCTTTGGCTGGTTCGCCCAGGAGATCAACGGCCACGACGTGAACGAGATCCTCATCGCCTTCGACAAGGCCAAACATATCAAGGGCAAACCTAGCGCGATCGTTTGCCGAACGGTTAAAGGCTACCCGATCCACCAGATGCTCGCCAGCGATCCGAACCATCACGGCAAGCCGCTGACGAAAGACGAAGCGGTACAGGCGTACGCGATTATTGGATAGTGCATGCAAGCCCAGGGGTGAGGTACTCCGAACCCCTGGGATCATAATCGCGTGATCCCAGGGGTTCGGAGTACCTCACCCCTGGGCTTGCTAAGTAATCCATTTTGGACTCGTTCCATGAATCCCTGCGTCGTCTGTCCGGTCGGTCATCCCGTTGTGGTGCATCCGAGTAGGCTCGGGTCCGAAGTCGCCTGCCCGCGCTGCCTCGAATTTTTCCTCGCCGAAATACCGCGCATGGACGCCGAGTTCGCCAGCAAGGACACCGGCAAACGTCCCGCGAAAAAAAAACCCGATGATGATGACGAAGAGGAAGACGAAAAGCCGCGAAAAAAAAAGCCGGCCAAACCGGCCAAGGAAACCAAAGACGACAAGAAGAAACCGGCGGCCAAAAAGAAGCAGAAGGAAGAAGACGAAGAAGACGAGGACGACGAGGACGACGAGGAAGCCGACCCGGAGGATGACATCTCCTGGAGCGCTCGCAAGTACGGGCTGAAAACGTGTCATAGCGGGCTGGCAATCGTCAACTTTGGCTACTTTGGGCTGATCGCGCTCTACGTTCTCACCCTACTAGGTGTCAGCCTAGCGTCGTCAGGCATCGGAATGGGCAACATGGTTGTGAAATTCGGTGGCTTGGCGACTGCCCATATCGCGCTGGCCCTGTTCGTCGTCGGCATGTTCATGAACATCCGCGTTCCCGCCAAAGCCGAGGCGGGCGTCGGTCTGTATTCCTCGATCGCCCTGGGGTTGTTCACGTTCTTTGTCGCCATCATCATGATCGTCGCCAACACGGGAGCTTTCTTTGAAGATTCCGCACGAACGGAACGCTTCGTCGGACTCCTGTTCGGCGCCCTGGTCCTTTGTTACTTGGCCACCTGGATGGCGATGATGGGGTACATGTGCAGCGTGCTTGCCTTCATGCGCATGGCCAACGACGCCAGCGCACCGATCACGAATGGGGTCTTCGGGTCGCTTCCGTTCGTTGGCATGCTCGCGCTTCATTTCTTCGGCGGAGCACTGCGATCGGGAATCGGCGATTTCATGAATTGGGTCATTATCGGCATCAGCGTGGCAATGAGCGGTTATGGGATTTACATGATGGTGCTCCAGCTCATGCTCACTGCCAAACTCCGCGCCAAGATTTGGGATCACATCGTCTGGGAATGAACGGCTCGTTTTTCATTTTCCCGAACATACAATAGATGCGATAATTCGGATTTAATTTAGGAACCGTGCTCATGAAACTCGGCAAAGCAACACGCGAAGCATTCGGCCTGGCCCTCGCCCAACTCGGCGAAACCAATCCCGACATCGTCGTCGTCGATGGCGACGTCGGTAACTCGACCCGCACCGAACTCTTCGGGAAAAAATTCCCCACGCGATTCTTCAACGTCGGCATCGCCGAGTCGAACCTCGTCAGCGTTGCCGCCGGCCTGGCGTCGTCAGGCAAGCGGGCCTGGCTTGCCAGCTTTGCCGCGTTTGTGATGTGCAACGCCTACGATCAGCTGCGCATGTCGGTCGCGTTTCCGTGTCTCGACGTGAAAGTCGTTGGCACGCACGCCGGCATCTCGATCGGCGAAGACGGCCCGTCGCAAATGGGCATCGAAGATGTCGGCCTGGCCTGCTCACTGCCGAACTTCACCGTTATCGTACCCGCTGACGAACCGTCCACCTTCAGGGCGATCGAAGCCTTGAACAAGATGCACACGCCGGCCTATCTTCGTGCCGGTCGGCCTAATGTGCCGATTGTTTACGAAGGCGACTTTGAATTTCAGATCGGCAAGGCGAACCAGCTCCGCGCGGGCAGCGACTTGACGATCATCGCTTATGGTTTGATGATTGGCCCAGCCTTGCAAGCAGCGGAAGAGTTGGCGAAAACCGGCGTGCAGGCGCGGGTGCTCGACATGCACACGATCAAGCCACTCGATCACGCCGCTGTCCTCGCCGCCGCCAAGGAGACAGGCCGAATCGTCGTCGCGGAGGAGCATCTGCTACACGGCGGCCTGGGCAGCGCAGTGGCGATGTCGGTGGTCCGCCAGCATCCTGTGCCGATGCGTTTCGTCGGCATCAACGACACCTTCGCCGAGTCAGGCAAACCGGACGAATTGCTCGCGAAGTACGGCCTGACCGCCGCGGATATCGTGAAGGCGGCGAAGGCGTTCTAATCCGTTTAGCCGCTCGCCTTCGACGAGCGCGATGCCGCGCCAACAACGACACGTTCGCGCTCGCCAAAGGCGAGCGGCTAAACAATCACGCCCCTTTCCGTAGCCGATCCACTTCTTGCTCCAGCGCCGTGATGCGCTCGCGCAACAGGTACAACTCGCTACGCAGCTTCTCCATCATATCCGCGTTCTCGACGAGCCGATCGTACTCGGCAGCGGCCTCGCGCACGGCCTGTTCGAGGTCGTCCGGCTGCCAGGGTTTCTTGAGAAACTTGAAGATATGCCCCTGGTTGATCGCCGAGATGACCGAATCGAGATCGGCATAGCCCGTGAACAGAATGCGGATCGCCTGCGGATGGCGGGCGTGAATCGAGCGCAGCAACTCGATGCCGGTCATCTTCGGCATGCGTTGATCGGTCATGATGATGTGCACTTCGTTTTCGCGCATCAGCTTCAGGCCGTCGTCAGCATTGCGAGCACGCAGGACGACGAACTCGCGCCGCAGCAGATTGTGTACCGAGTCGCCGACGTCCGGTTCGTCATCGACCACCAAGAGCGTGTATTTCTTCATCGCTGTCATCGCGGATTCCTCAATTCTTTTATGGGCAGAAAGACTTGGAAACGCGTGCCCTCGCCGACTTTCGAATCGACCTCGATTCGCCCGCCATGCGCGGACACGATCGAATGCGAGATCGACAGGCCAAGGCCAGTCCCTTCGCCCACTTCTTTCGTCGTAAAAAACGGATCAAACAAGCGCGGCATCGCCTCCGGCGTGATGCCGCCGCCGTTGTCGGCAATTTCGATCAACAACTCGTCATTGATGCGCTGCGTGAGAATAGCGATCTGCCCGCCCTGGGAACGATGGGGTTGGATCGCCTGAAATGCATTGACGAGCAGATTCAAGACCACCTGGCTGATCTGGGTCGACACGCAGGAGACGACCGGATTCGGGTCATGATTCTGTTCAACGACGATGCCGAGGTGTTTGTATTTCCCGGCCAGAATTTCCAGGCTGCTGTTGATGAGATCCGTGACTCGCGTGTCCTGCTTGCGCGGCGCGTCGGTGCGGGCCATGCCGCGCAGACTATGAACGATGCGCGTGACACGATCGATGCCGTCGCGAGTTCGGCTGACGATGCGGGCCAGATTCGCACGGATGTAGGGGAGGTCGATTTCCTGCTGTAACGCGGTGATGTGGTCGGCCAAGACCGGATCGCCGGCCTTGATGATGGGATGCGCCGATTCGTACAAGTCGAGCGTAGCGAGTATGCCCTTGTTCTCGCGCTCCAGCACGACGAGGTTGTTGGCGACAAACGCCAGCGGATTGTTGATCTCATGCGCAACGCCGGCAGACAACAAGCCGATCGACGCCAACTTTTCGTTTTGCACGAGCACGGCACGCATCCGGTTGCGTTCGGTCAGGTCGCGGATCGCCGCTAATACCTGAAGCGGTTGAGCGCTCGCATTGGGATCGATGAGCGTGCTGAGCGCGATCTCGACGGGAAATTCGCTGCTGTCCTTGCGTCGCGCATTGAATTCGTGCGGTCTTCCAATCAAGTCCGCCAGTCGCGCTCGGAGTTGCTTGCCAAGGCCCATCGTGAGAACATCCTGAAATTCACCAGGGATCAGACGACTCGCATCTTCGCCAAGTATCTCTTCCGCGGTGTAGCCGAACATACGCTCGGCCGCGGGATTGAAGAGAAGAATCACCCCGCCGGCGTCGATGAGGATGATGCCGTCCATCGTGGCTTCGGTCAGCTGGCGATAGCGGCGTTCGGAGTTGGTAATCGCTTCGTTGACCAGCGTTTCTTGAGTGACATCCCAGAAGATGCCCTGAACGCCGATGGCATTGCCGTCCGCATCAAGCACCGGCGTCTTGACGACATGCACGAACAGTCGGTTGCCGTCGGGTAGGCGATGCACTTCGACCGTATCGAGCGTGTTCTTCAGACGCATAAGTTCGCGATCGTCAGCCACGTATTTGGCGGCGAGGTCCTCCGGAAACAGATCAAAATCGGTTTTACCCAATAGTTCGCCGGCCGTACGATTCAGACTCTCGCAATAGCGTCTGTTGGCATAGGTCACCCGGCCCATCTGATCCTTGCGAAAGATGTTCTGCGGCAGCGATTCGACAAGCGAGACGTAGAGCGCTTCGGAATCGCGCAGTTCCTTTTCGACACGCTCACGATGCAGATATTGGCCAATCTGATTGACGCCGGAGCGAATCAAATCCAGGAAGGCCGGCTCTTCTTCTTGAAAGGTTTGGCTCCAAAATTCGAGCACGCCGATGATTTCCTCGCCGCTGGCGATCGGGACGGCGAGCACCGTTTGCAGGCCCGATTGCCGTGCGGAGGCCCAGCGCGGCAGGGACGCCCAGGGCGCATCGGCCGTGTTGGCGCTTTGCAGCTTCCCCGCACGACGCACGGTCGAGACCAGGTCACGCTCGCAAAACGGCACCGACAACAAAGCGACGGCGTGAAAGCCCGGTTCGGCAAAGCGTGGATGGCGCCACGCCAAACGCCGGCGGAACTGGTCGCGCGTCGACTCGGTTTGCCACAATACACCAACTTCACAATCGAGTTCCTCGCAGAGCAATCGCATGATTTGCGCCAGCGCGAGATCGGTGCCTTCGCCCGAAGCGATGACCCGCGCAACCTCGTGTTGGACATGCGCCCGGCGTTCGCTGCGCTTGTGAGTGGAGATGTCGTGACAGACGATCACGCCGCCCTTGATGCTGCCGTCGTGTTCGCGCAACGGCCTGCCCGCGACGCTGATCCACAATCCCGCAGGCGCGTCGGCGTGCCGAACGAATAGCTCGAGCGCGTCAAACGATTCGCCGCCCACGCAGCGTGCCGTCGGAAACGTGGGTAACCGCGTGATGCGGTCCGCATGATAAAGCTGGTACGCACTCTGGATCAGTCCCAGGCCGAAGATGCGCTCGGCCTGCGGGTTGAACAACACAATCTGATCGCTCGCATCCGAAACGACGATAGCGTCGCTCATGTTATCGAGTATCGACTGCAACAGGTGCGTCTGTTTGGCAAGCGTCGCTTCAGTCTCCTTGCGGGCGCTGATGTCGCGCATGACAGCCAAAACCGCGGGCATGCCGTTGAACTCAATCTTGGAGGTGTAAATATCGACGTGAATCCGCTTCCCGTCTTTCGACCGATGCACGCCTTCGCAGCGCATTTGGCCGGTCTGTAGCTGCGAATTCAAACGCGACTCGAACCCGCTGGCGAACTCTGGGTCGTCGATGTCGCGCGTGTTCATGCGCAGCAACTCTTCGCGCGCGTACCCCAACCGCCGACAGGCTGCGGGATTCGCATCAAGGATGTTGCCCGCTTCGTCGTGAACGAATACGGCATCATCGATCGCTTCAAAAAGTATGCTTGTCCACGACATGGCGATTCGTTCGTTGCTCCCCACAAGAAAAATTGGCGCCCGCAGATTCGCGTTATTCTACGCCGTCGCTAAATTGCGTCGCCAAATAAATCATGGCAAGATAATCCGCACAAGCTCAATGATAGGACGAACGAAGCGTCGGTAGCGATTGTAACCCCAAGGGTGAGGCACGAACCCTCGGGATCCCAGAGGTTCGGAGTACCTCACCTCTGGGCTTACACGTTGCGAATATCCCCACGATATTATAACATGAACTGGCGTTGCGCCCGATTCAGGTCCGTCATCTCGGAGGCAATTCCATGTCGCGCTTCTTCGCATGTATCACGTTCTTGTTGCTCGCCGGAATCGCCGCGGCCCAGGCACAGCCGGAACCGCTCGTCAAGCAGGTGAAGACCGGCATCGCCCGCGGTGTTGCTTACCTCATCGCTCAACAACAGACCATCGGGGCCTGGGAAGAATTGGCAGGCGACGAGAAATCGGTCTATCGCGGCGGAACCAGCGCGCTCATCGTCCTTGCGCTCATCCAATGTGACGGCGTTCTCGACGACCCCAAGCTCGAACAACGCCGGCTACGCGCTGTCAAAATCGGACTCGAGCACATCCGCGCGATCGATTCGGGCAAAGTCTACGTTCGCGCACTCCAGACCATGGCTCTTGCCGACGCGCGCAATCCCAAGGACCTCAAGCAGCTTGACAACAACGTGCAATGGCTGCTCGATGCGCGTGTCTACAAAGCGAACAAGTTCATCGGCTGGGGCTACGATCAACGCCATATCACGCAAGCTTCCGACGCTTCCAATTCGCAGTACGCCATGCTCGCCCTTTGGCATGCCCGTCAAGCCGGTGCCAAGATACCGCGCAACGTCTGGGAGGAAATCCGCGACTACTACACGCGCACGCAAACCAAAGACGGCGCCTGGATCTATTCCAACGACTACGGACCGACCGACGAGAAAGGCGCCAGCGTCACCATGTCGGTAGCCGGGCTGTGCGGACTCCTCATCGCCGGCATGGAACTCAACGCCGGCCGAGAACAATGGCTCAGCCCTGGTCGCTTTCAGGGCTGTGGCAGCTACAGCGAAAACGAACCTCTCGCCAAGGCCCTCGCCTGGGTCAGCCGTGATAAGAATTTCTCCTTAACCCTCTCCGGCCGTTCCTATTACCACCTCTACGGCATCGAACGCGCCGGTCGCCTGTCCGGGCAACGCTTCTTCGGCGCGCACGACTGGTATCGCGAAGGTTGCAAGTTTCTCGTCAAACGCCAAGAACCCGACGGCTCGTGGCAGAAGCTCGCCGGCTGGGACCGCTGGCCGAACATCAACACCGCCTTCGCTCTGCTCTTCCTATCCAAGGGCCGAACGCCTGTTGTCATCAGCAAACTCGTGCATGGCAATTGGCCGCGCCGCGAGGACGACACCGACTGGAACAACGACCGCAACGACCTGCGCTTTCTCACCGATTACCTCAGCCGAAGCGAACTCTTCGACCGCAAGCCGCTCGCCTGGCAGACCTACGACATCCAGCGTGCGATCGAAGCCCGGCTCGACAAGAACGCCGTGCTCAACATCGACGAGGAAGACGCCGTCCTCGCCGACATGCGTCAATCGCCGATCCTCTATTTCAACGGCCACACCTCGCCTCTACGGCGATTTCAAGATGTCGAAATCAAGCTCATCAAACGCTTCACCGAGAACGGCGGCTTCCTCGTCGCCGAGGCGTGTTGTGGCGATCCGCGTTTTGACGAAGGCGTGAAGGAATGGGTGAAAGAGGTTTGGCCCGGCAGCGAATTGCGCTATCTCGATAGCACGCATCCGATCTGGGCCAGCTATCACACCATCACCGGCGGCGAACCGTACAAGCTGATGGGCCTGCAAGTCGGTTGCCGAACCGTCATGATCTACAGCCCGCAGGATCTATCGTGCTGGTGGGAATCGAACAAGTACGAAGGCGATGCCCGCGGCGTGCTGGCGTTTCGCCTCGGTGCCAATATCGTGGCGTATGGCACAGGCCGCGTGGCCCCGCAACCGCGCCTGACGCCGATCGACATCGCCTCGGCCACGAGCGTCAAGGAACCGCCGCGCAAACGTGGGTTCTTCGAGATTCGTCAAATCTACCACCAGGGCGATTGGCAGCCGGCCCCGCGAGCGATGCAAAACGTACTTCTGCATGTGCACAAAACCGCCGGACTTGACGTGCGACTTCAAGTGCAACGCGTGCTGCCGACTGATTCCGATATCGCGTCGGCGAAGTTCCTCTACCTGCACGGTCGGCAAACATTCACCATCAACAAAGGCGGCCTGGACCACCTACGCCTCACGCTCGACAACGGCGGCCTGCTGCTCGCCGACGCCTGTTGCGGCAGCCCCGAGTTCGACAAGGCGTTTCGCCTCTTCGCGGCCAACCTCTTCCCGGGCGAAAAGCTCGTCACCGTCTCGAACGATCTCGATAACCCCGATCCGCTGTTCTCGGCAACGCTCAACGGCGAAGCCCTGACCACCTCCAACATCAAATGCCGAACGAAAGTCAACGGCCCGATGCAACCGATGGCCCCGCAAATCGAAGGCATCAAGCGCAACGGCCGCTGGGTCGTCCTGTACAGCAAATACGACCTCGGCTGCGCGTTAGAGAAACACGCCTCACCCGATTGCGTAGGCTACGACCCCGACAGCGCCCTGCGCATCGCGACGGCGGCAGTAAGGTACAACGTGCGGCCGTGACGGCGGGATGATGTTCAGACGCGTTTCTGGTGGCAATGCGTTCGATCTCGTTGAGCTCGCGGGGCATCTCGAAGCACAACGTCGGCGAGCCGGCGCACCGACGAATGGAAGCATAAAGAACAGCGCTTGCCGCGCCCAAGGATAATCGGAAGAACGCCCGTGCGACTTGGACTGCGGAATCTCATATCATACCACTATCCCGCGCGGCCAAAATACCGGACCGAGAGAATAGGCGAGCGAATGGCACACGACAGTGCGAAAAAGAAAAAGTCGTCCCAAACCTTCGATCGACCGGTCGATCTGGATCGGATCGCTGCTGCGGTGCGCGAGATCCTACTCGCAATCGGCGAAGATCCCGATCGCGATGGTCTGCGTGAGACGCCGGCGCGCGTGGCTCGCATGTATGACGAGATGTTCGCCGGGCTGCGCAAGGATCCCGCCACGGTATTGCAAAAAACGTTCATCGAGAAGTATGACGAAATGGTGCTCGTGAAGGATATCGAGTTTGAGAGCATGTGCGAGCATCACCTGCTGCCGTTCTTCGGGACGGCCCATATCGCCTATTTGCCGAACGGTCGGATCGTCGGATTGAGCAAACTCGCGCGGATCGTGGAGATTCTTTCGCGAAGGCCCCAGGTACAGGAACGCATGTCGGAGATGCTCGCCGACTTGGTGATGGCGGAGCTGGATGCCCGCGGCGTCGGTGTCGTCGTAGAGGCGTCGCATACCTGCATGTCGATGCGCGGCGTGCGTAAATCGCACAGTCGATGCACGACCAGTGCGATGCGTGGCGTGTTCCAGTCGAACCTCTCGACGCGCGCAGAGTTCATGGCGCTGATTCAGACAAAATAGTCCGTGGTCCGTTGCAAGTTGTTGTTGGGAAATCGTAGTATTTGCATTTTTCGACGGACTACGGACTACGCACAACCTCTGAAGCGGGGACGAAGCGGTTGATTGCAACGTTCTGCCTACGATTGGCTGCGGGGATGATACTGATTCTGCCGGCGTTGCCTGCGAGCGATCTGCCGCCGCGGTTTTTTCGCGTGCATTTCTTGACGGCGTTGGGCTTGTTGGGCGTGGTTGGCGTGTTCGTGGCGGATTCGGCGACGCCGGCGTTCTGGGCGCTGTATGCGGGTGCGATTCTGTGGTGCGTTTTCGGATCGATCGTTTGGCATCTGAACGACGCGCCAGGCGGAAGATTGGCGATCTGGATTACGCCCATCGTGCTCTCGGCGTGCATGGTCCTCGGCGGCATGCTGATTCGGAGCGACCGCGATTCGGCCCTGCGCGTCGCCGATGACATCGCCTCGGCACTTGTCGTCGGCAGTGCGATTACCGCGATGCTTATCGGGCATTCGTATCTCATTTCTCCCGCGATGACGATTACGCCACTCATGCGGTTGTTAGCTGCGCTGGGCATTGCCATCCTGATACGTCTCACGTTGGCGTGTTACGGACTTTGGATCTGGTCGACAGATCAACGCATCACGTCGATGGAAACGGAGTTGCTGCTCTGGCTAAGCGTGCGTTGGGCTCTTGGACTATTCGCCCCGATGATCCTCGGCTGGATGGCTTGGGAGACGGCACGCATTCGCTCGACGCAATCAGCGACCGGGATCCTATACGTGGTTGTGATCGTCTGCTTCCTCGGAGAGCTTACGAGCATGCTGATTGCGGAGAAAACGGGCTTTCCATTGTGAACTCGCAGCTTTCCTGTTTTCGCGATCCGATTTAGGTTGCGACTCCGCCGGGCCGGGCCATAAAACAGAATCATGTGAGTTTGGACGAGATTCAGCACTCGGATTGTCCGACGCAAGCGCTACGCCGCAAGCGGAAAACAGTAAGGATTGTTTCGTGAAAGTGACGTTTGCTTGTCCGGCGTGTGACCAACCCGATGCTGTGCTTGTTGACGCAACGCACGATTGGCAATGCTCGGCATGCGATCATCGCCAGCATTTTGCCGCGGCGGATTCCGCCTTGCCTGATTGCGTGGTATGTAGCAACCACGAGTTCTATAAACGGAAAGACTTCCCGCACACCCTTGGCATGGTGATTCTCGTGGGTGCGTTACTGCTCTCCACGATCACATATCACTCGTACGAAAAATGGTGGTCGTGGTCGTTTCTCATTGGCTCTGCGATTATCGACGGCGGTTTGTACCTGTTGGTGGGCGATGTCGTGGTCTGCTACCGCTGCAACGCCCACTACCGCGGGCTGACGGCGAGCGACGCGCACCAACCGTTTGAGATTACGATCGGCGAACGATATCGCCAGGAACGAATCCGGCAGGAGCGGCTCAAGTAGAAAACGCAAGACAAGGGGTGAGGTGCTCCGAACCCCATAGGCACCAACTTAAGGAACTCAGGCCAGGCAATCAAATTTGAACCACAGAGGCACAGAGGACACAGAGCAAATACGAAGCATGGGGAAAGAGAAGGCGAACTAAATCGTTAAGTGTTTAATTCAATATTCCGCGCATTTCCTCTGTGTTCTCTGTGCCTCTGTGGTTAGTTTGCGTTTTTCTGACACTGTTTCCTTAAGTTGGTGCCTATGGGGTTCGGAGTACCTCACCCCTGGGCTTTGCCAAAGGGATATATCTGTGGATGCGCGTCGGTTGCAAGATGATCTGCACGGCTTTTTCAAAGGTGAAGTCCATTTCGACGACGTCACGCGGACGCTTTACGCCACGGATGCGAGTATTTTTCAAGTTACGCCTGCCGGCGTCGTAGCGCCATTCGATGACGAGGATGTCAGACTACTCGTAAAGTATGCTCACGAAAACGGCGTCTCGCTAATCGCTCGCGGCGCCGGCACGGGTGTCGCTGGCGAGTCGCTCGGTGATGGGCTGGTCGTCGATTTCTCGCGACGCTTTCGTCGAATTTCCGCTATCGACAACGCGACTGTTCGCGTGCAAGCCGGCGCGACGCTCGCCGCACTGAACGCCCGACTCGCTGAGGTCGGTCGCCGACTAGCGCCGGACCCCGCCAATGCCGGCGTGGGAACGGTGGGCGGGATGCTGGCGCGCAACGCCTCGGGGCCTCGCGCGATCAAGTACGGTCGAACGCTGGAACAGATCCTATCACTGCGCACAGTGCTCGACAACGGCGAAGTGATCGAATTGAGCCGGGAAACGCCACTCGCAGCCGGCAAACCGGGGTCACATTTCTCCGACATCCTAACCGCGCTCGACGTGCTGTTTGAGCAAAGCCGCGAACTCGTCACCGGTATTCCCGAGCGCACTCGGCATGACCGCCTGGGGTACAACATTCGCGCGGTTCAGAACGGCCAAACGCTGGACCTGCCGAAGCTATTGATCGGCTCGGAAGGCACGCTCGCGCTGTTCACCGAGGCGACATTGCGGACGATTCCGCTGCCGATCGGTCGCTCGATGGTGTTGGCGAATTTCGCTCGATTTGACAGCGCGTTGCAGTGCGTGGCGAGCGTGATGGCGACTAGACCGTCGGCCTGCGAACTTCTCGATCGGCGGCTGCTCGGCCTGGCGCGAATCGGCGACACAAGCGCCATCGCGGGATTCATTCTGCCCACTGCCGAGGCGGCGCTGCTGATCGAATGGGAGGCCGACACCGAAGCCGAGGCCCAGCGCGAAGCCGACGGGCTCGCCGATTGCCTCCGCAGTGCCGATGGTGTGATCGCGGTGCATTCGGCGTTGACGCGCCAACAACAAGACACTCTCTGGCAGATCCGCGAAATCGCCTTGCCGACCATGCATGCGGCCCGCGCGGGCGTGCAGCCGATTTCGCTGGTCGAAGACGTAGCGGTGCCAATCGAGGCGTTGCGCGAATACGTTCGGCGTTCCCAGGAAATCCTACAGGAACACGAAACGACGGGCAGCTTCCTCATCCACGCCGGCGCGGGGCAGGTCCACGCCAAGCCGTTTCTCGATCTGAGCCAGCTGGAGCATGTCTCGCGGCTCTGGTCGATCGCCGACAAAATCCACGCATTGGCGCTGGAACTGGGCGGCACCGTAAGCAGCCAGGACGGCACAGGATTGGCGCGCACGCCGTGGGTCGCCAGGCAAGCCGGGCCGCTCTATCCGATCTTCCGCCAAATCAAGTCGATCTTCGATCCGAAGAACATCTTCAATCCGGGCAAGATCGTCGATCCCGATCCGTTGCAACTCAAGAGACCGCTGCGCGAGTTTGTCGCACGTGCAACGACAACGATCCCGCTGTCTCTGGCCTGGACGGCGGAGGCGGTGACGCAGGAGGTGAACCACTGCAATGGCTGCGGGCAATGCCGAACCGCCCTGCCGAGCCAACGCATGTGCCCGATCTTTCGCGCTACCGGAACCGAGGCGGCGACCCCGCGAGCCAAGGCGAATCTGCTTCGGCACATTCTGCATCAGGCCGAGGTAGGCACACGCATCGGTTCGGAGGAGGTGCGCGCCGTCGCCGACCTCTGCGTCAATTGCAAGATGTGCGCCGTCGAATGTCCGTCGCATATCGACGTGCCGCGACTGATGCTCGAAGCCAAGATCGCGAACGTGGCCGAGCATGGCATGGACAACACCGATTGGTTCTTCGCCCGAATCGAGAACGTGTTGCGCTGGGGCCATTCCATGACTTTGCTAACGAACTTCGCGTTGTGGGCCAGGCCGACGCGCTGGCTGCTCGACAAGTTTTTCGGCGTCTCTGCCAAGCGCCGGCTGCCGCGCCTTGCCTCGCGCACATTCCTCGCCCTCGCCAAGAAACGTGGCTGGACACAGAAGCCCAACGGCAATCGACCCACGGTCGTCTACTTCGTTGACCTCTTCGCGAACTACTTCGACCCGCAGATCGGCGAGGCCGCCGTTGCCGTCCTGCGCCATAATGGCTTCGACGTATTCGTGCCGCCTGAGCAACGCGGCAGCGGCATGGAATCACTCGTGCACGGCGACATCGAAGGGGCACGCGAGTCAGCCAAGCAGAACCTTCGAGTTCTCGCCGAGGCAGCCCGGACGGGTTGGCCAATCGTTTGTTCGGAACCGACCGCCGCCGTCGCCTTGAAGCAAGATTACCTTGACCTCCAGCGTGACGACGACGCTCGCGCCGTCGCCGAGCAGACTATCGAACTAAATGCGTTCCTTTGGCGATTGCGCCAAGAAGGCAAATTGCGGACCGACCTGCAGCCGCTCGATTTCGGCGTCGGGCATCACGTTCCCTGCCACGTCAAGGCGTTGACCGGACCGGTCGCCGGACCGGAACTCATGCGGCTCATCCCGCAAATGCGCGTGCAAACGATCGACAGCGGCTGTTCGGGCATGGCCGGCACGTTCGGATTGAAGTCGGCGAACCGCGCGGTTTCGCTCCAGGCCGGGGAAGTGATGCTGCGTGAATTCCACCAGCCCACCAACGCCTTCGGCTCGACGGAGTGCAGCAGTTGCCGCATGCAGATGGAAGACAGCGCCGGCAAGCGCACACTTCATCCGGTGCAATATCTCGCCCTGGCCTATGGCCTAATGCCCGAGCTTGCCGCCCGCTTGCGTGAACCGATCCGAGATTGGAACCAGCGATGATCGTGCTCTTTTTTGCGCGAACCCGTGATCTCGCCGGCGTTGACCGCGTGCAATTTACACCGGCACCCGCAAACGTCGGGATGCTGCGCCAGGAAATTGCAGGACGATTTCCGAAATTAGCAGGATTGCTTGACAAATGCGCGGTCGCCGTGGGCAACGAATTCGCTGGCGACGACGCCGTTTTGCAAGAAACCGACGAAGTCGCCCTGTTGCCCCCGGTCAGCGGCGGGTAAAATGAAGTGAGACCAGCCTGCGGCGCAGAGCCACGCACGAAGTAGGTAGTTTGAATCAGCAATCCCGGTGTGTTTAGACCACTTACTTCATGCGTGGCTCTGACGGGATCGCAATAGTGGTTTTAGCCATGATCCGCCTGACTCGCGATGTCATCGATTACACAGCCCTCACGGAAGCCGTGCGCAAGGACGGTTGCGGCGCCGTCGTGCTGTTTCTCGGCACGGTGCGCGATCTCACCGGCGAGCGCGTCACTGTGGCGCTCGATTACGAGGCCTATCCCGGCATGGCGGAGAAGAAGATGGCGGAGATCGAAGACGAAACGCGCCGACGTTGGCCCGTCGGCGAGATCGCGTTTGAACATCGCCTCGGTCGGCTCGAAGTCGGCGATGTCAGCGTCGCCGTGGCCGTCAGCTGCCCGCATCGCGGTCAGGCGTTTGAAGCGTGCCGATACGCGATTGATCGCCTCAAGGAACTTGTGCCGATCTGGAAAAAAGAAAACTGGGCCGACGGATCGACCGAATGGGTCCACCCTGGAGCATGAACGTGATACGACTGCCATTGGCAAATGAAGCGATACCTCGGCAAGACGCATTGCTCGATACTTTTGGCCGCGTGCATAACAACCTGCGCATCAGCGTGACCGATCGTTGCAACCTGCGCTGCACCTATTGCATGCCCGAAAATGTCACGTTCATGAACAAGCGCGAGCTGCTCACGTTCGAGGAAATCACACGCTTCGTCGAGATCGTCGCTCCGCTGGGCATCGACAAGATTCGACTCACCGGCGGCGAACCGCTGCTGCGTCGCGATTTGCCTAACCTCGTCAAAATGATCGTCCGCATCCCTGGCATCAAGGACGTTGGCCTGACGACGAACGGCATCACGCTAGCCGAGTCGACGCAAGCGCTCTTTGACGCCGGCCTGCGCCGCATTAACGTCAGCCTGGATGCGCTCGACCCGGATCGCTTCCGCGAATTGGCGCGACGCGACGGCGTCGAGCGTGTCATTGCCGGCATCCTCGCGGCGAAGAAAGCGGGCTTCGAGCCGGTCAAGATCAACGCCGTCGCGATCCGGGGCGTCAGCGAGTTCGAGGTTGTGCCGCTCGCACGTTTCGCCCGTGAGCATGGACTGGAGGTGCGGTTCATTGAATACATGCCCATCGGCGCCGATCGATGGGAACGCGAGAAGGTCTTCTTTGCTCACGAGATCATTGACCTGCTCGAAACGCACGTCGGCTCGCTCGTTCCCGCCGCGGATCAGGACCCGCGTGCACCTGCCCAGGACTTCGATTACACCGACGGCGGGGGGCGCGTTGGCATCATCGCGTCGATATCCAGGCCGTTCTGCCTGAGCTGCAATCGCGTCCGCTTGACGGCTGAGGGGAAGCTGCGAAATTGTCTGTTCGCGCTGAACGAGATCGACCTGAAACCATTGCTGCGAAACGGCGGCCCGCCGGAGGAAGTCGCCGAGTTAGTTCGGCAAAACATCTGGGCGAAGTGGGAAGGTCACGAGATCAACACCGCCCGCTTCGTGAAACCGGATCGCACGATGCACGCGATTGGGGGATAGGCAGCCCTCCGCCAGAGTTGTGGAGTTTGACATAAGCCCAGAGGTGAGGTACTCCGAACCTCTGGGATCCCAAGGGTTCGGAGTACCTCACCCTTGGGCTTGCATTTTCATTTTCACAATCTTGAAGGAGAGCCGAAATTGTGAACGGATGGTTTGACAATTCTTCCTGCCTTCATCGTCACAAACTCCGCGGAATTCCACTGTGTTCTCTGTTTCTCTGTGGTTAGTTTCTTCGATTAGGCCTTTTGCCTATCACGGCTCCACGAACGGCGTCAGGCGGTACTGCAGCGACAGCTTGCTCGCCAGCGTCGGGGTCGTGCAGAGCGCGATGAGCAGCGTGTTGTTTTGACCGCGTGCAATCGAACGGGCGCGGTCGAGTTGGATGCGCACGCCGAAACCGCCGCGGTCGATGACGATGGCGTCGGCCTCGATCGGTTCCTTGCCAAGTACGCCAACCTCTTTGTCCTTGACGAATAGCGTGATCTGCGTGTCGTTGCTGCCGCCCTTTTTGGCGGCGCGCTTTGACTTTGGCATAAACGGGATCATCTCGTAACACTCAGCGACTTTGCCTCGCTCTTTGTTGGGAATCCAGAGGCCGAGCAGATCATTGTGGCCGGTCTCCTTCAGACTCACATTGCAAGCGATGGAACCGTCGTCGAACGTGTAGCTTCTCGACGCCTCGAGTGCGCTCTCGCGGATTTGGCCGCTGCCGGTGACGACGTTCTTGGCGAGCTTGGCGTCGGCGTGCTCAGAGTTGCCGGCGACGAACGGACGACCATCGGTCGTCATGCCGACGACGGAGTGGATATGGAAGTTGCGCCACTGGTGCAGCGCCATCCCGTCGCCGTACCCGCCGTTGAGCGTGGAGGCGAGGACCAGACCTCTGCCTGGCACATGCAGCTGGCAGATCGCGCCGCCACCGTAGCCGATTTGCCCGGCGAAGGCGTTGCCCAGCCAGCTCGGCGTGAGTCGACCGTGATAGGTGAGTACGTAATAATTCTTACGTCGAGCGGCAAACCATTCGTCGCCGCCGTTGACGCTATCGGTGAGATCAGGACCAGGCAGGCCTTTCCACGCGAATTGGCCTTCCTTTTCCATGGCGAGCGGCGACGGATAGGGCGTGCGCGAGCCCCACGGGCAGGCGGCGGCCTCATCGTTCATCGTGTAGGCGTAGACCATGCGCATGCGGTCGTGCAGTTTTTGGAAGCGTGGGTCCTTCAGGTCGGCATTGATCGCGTTCCAGGTTTGAATAACGTAGGTGCCATAGTGGTGATCGTGCGCGAAGGACTCTTGGCACGCCCCGGATTTGCTGATGCCCGAGCGCTCACCCCAACCGCCGTTGGCGAAGCGATCGAAATAAGTGTCGGCAAGTTTGGCGTGCATCTCGTCGCCCGTGGCTTCCTTGCAATAGCGCAAAGCCGCCGTGACTTGTGCGAAGCTGTTGCCGTTCGTGCGTGCCCAGGTAATGCAGAACGCGAGCCGATCGCCGATGGTGAGGTAGGCGTCGTGCACAATCGCTTTGACTTCGGGCGATGCGTCGGATTGTTGCAGGATGCGCCAGCCGGGTCGCCAATACTGCCAGGCGTAGTTGCCGAATTCGTAGGCCATGTTGGCGAAGCCGCCGCCGATGGCGAGCGCGGGAATCTCGCCGGGGCCGATCGAACGCAGACCGTAGTGCAGATCGCGCAGGGCGACGTTGAGCGCTGCCTTATTCTTGTTCGCTTGGTAATTATGCATCAAGCCATCGCATTTGGGCGACGCCCAGTAGATGGCGTTGACGTTGAGAAAGCCCGGCTGCGTCGGCAGATTCGCGTAATGCCAATCGCCGGTCTTGGCCCTGGTAGGCTCAAGCGCTTTGCCCGCGGCGTCTTTGACAATGAACGCCTCGGCGGGTTGCTTCTTCAGCCAATCGTGCAGGCGAACCTGAAACGGGTGCCAAAAGACGCGCTCATCATGATAGATCGCCCCGCCCTGCACGGACTTGGCGGTTGCCTCATCCGGCGCGAAGACGGCGACCGTCGCAGGATCGCCGCGCTGCGTGACCTCGACGTCTCTCTCTCGCAGCAGCTTGACGTTCATGAGGTAGTCGTCCGCCCCGACGCCGGTTTCGAGCGTGAGAATGCGGTCGTCCCATTTGCCCTTGGCGTCAAACATGATGCGTTTGACGACCAAGCCGCTCTCGGTCGTCGCATCGAATAGCTTCTCGCCGTTCGGCGCGGTAAGCGTAAACTTTCGCGTGTGCGGGCGGTCGAACTCGGCGAGCAACAGAAACAGCCCGTTCGTTCCCTTTGGCACATAGAGAAAGTGTTTCGCGGCTTTATTTCCGTCGCGCAGCGGCGAGCCATGCACCCAGTTCGGATGCCCAGCAACGCCGAACGGCAGGTCGGGATCGATCGCCAGCGTGACATAGTGATCGGGCACGCCGACGATTTGAATGCGATAGACGCCTTTCGCGCCGGCGGGTACGTTGTAGGTAAAGCTGCGTTTGGGGTGGGCGTTCAGTCGATCCGGCGACGAGAACGCGCTCCAGCGCAACATCGGCTGCACGCCTTGCATCTGGGCGAAGGCGTAGTACCATGCTTCATGGTCCCACGCGCCGGAGGGAGGCAGAAACGCCTTGCTGACGACGCCGTCATCGGGAATGACCGTGCGCGTCACGATTTTGCCGGCGGGATCGTAAATCTTCACGAGCACCTCGCGTGGCCCCGTCTCCAGCAGGTTGAGGTCGCGCACGTCCAGCTTGACGCTAAACGCCTTCCCTGCCGGGTTCGGCACGTACGCGGTGATGCCGTCGCAGAGCCGGTAGGTGTGTGCCGCCGGAGCGGGGGATGCCAGCGTTATAAGTAATAACGCGTACAGAATTTTCTTGTAACAGTCCATCGTTGGTCCTCGTTCCCATGTTTCTGGAGTCAGGAAAAAACCGAATCACGAAAGGGTAACACAAGAGTAATATGGCTCCGCGCCAATCTTGTGGAAATAGTTAGGCAAGCCCAGGGGTGAGGTACTCCGAACCCCTGGGATCCGGCGAACACGTGGATTTATCCCAGGGGTTCGGAGTACCTCACCCCTGGGCTTGGTTGAAAATCCACATGAATGAGGAAGAACCAGAATTCCATTTCCTGCTCCTGCATTTTTCCGTGTTCTTCCGTGTGTTTCCGTGGCTAGCATTCTCTGCCAGTGGTTGCGGCTTGGCCGCGCTATGTTCTCCGCGGTGGATTCTTCGGCATAGAGTCGAGCGACATCAAAGCGACAGCACCTTCGCAGCTTGTTTTACGATCTCGTCAGGCAATGGCAGGTTACGGAAACGCACGATATTCGCGGGCAGCGCCTCCAACTCCTCATCTTCCACTTTGAGTTGATCGGACAGCGCCAGCACGAACGGCCGGTCGGCCTCGCGTAGCATCGCCAGGTGTTTCTCGACGCTCGAGCGCCGCCAAAAGCCGAGGATGTCGAGCATCACGCTTTGGCCCGTCGCGCGATGCACGAGTTGATAGTCGGGAATCCAGAAGCTTTTGCCGACCGGGATGATCTCGGCGTCTTCGTTCAGCTCCCAATCGCTGATTTTCTTGCGAAAGAGTTCGACGAACATCGGCACCTCGGCAGGGACATAGGCGCCAACCTCCGCCTTGTGTGTCACCAGGCCGTCTTCATGTGAAAGGCGAAACTGCTTCTCCTTGCGTTCCGCGCCCCAGCGCAGATTCGCGTGCAGCTCAAATGCGTCGCACAACAGCAGCGTCGGCAGGAAGAAGGCGAGCTGCATGCCATACTTTTGCGTCGCGCTGAAAAGACTGAGCGGGCCATCGAGCCGCAGACGATACGTGTTTTTTCGTACAAGCTCCAGGTCGCAGATAAGGCGATGAAACTTGATCGCGCGAAAAAGCTGGCGGTATCGTTTGGGCGACTCGGCATGCAGCGTAATCTCGACGCCTACGGAGCGCATCAGCACGGCCTGGGCCAAGGCGACGTTGTAGCGATTAAGCAAGCGTTCAGCCGTCGTGTCCTGGAATTGCGTGAGCCGTTGTTCGCTCTTGAGGTCGGCAAACATGCCGGCTTCGATCTGATCCACGGCAGTGTTCATCGCCCCGGCGACCTCGGCAACGATGGCGTCGCGCGAAAACGTCTGCCCAAGCTCCGTCAGCGTAACGTGGCGCTTCTTCGCCGACGCCGTGAACAAGGCAGCGCGAACCTCCTCCGGCACGAGGCTGGCCTGCATCTCGAACTCGCAACGATCTTCGAGCAGCTTCGCGATACCCTGGTGAATCTGCGGTTGCGACAAGCTGCCGAATAGCTCGTCGATCTCCGTTTCCAATTCACCGCGAGATATGCCCTGGCGAGCGCGGAAGATCGTCAGCAACTGGTCAGCGACGCCGAGCCAATTCGCATCGTGCGCGTCGATATAGTGCGGGATGATGTAATCCCGCGCGAACTTGACACGAACTTGTTTGCCGGTGAGCATGGGATTTGTGGATCTCCGCTTGCCGTTTAGCGCTCGCAAGGATCCACGCGAGCGCTAAACGGCAAGCAGAATGCGATTTCTACAGCGTCGGCCCAATCGACCACGGCGCGAATTCTTCCTCGCCCACGCCGTTGATCTCGCTCTTGGTGTGTTTGCCGGAGGCGACGGCGAGTATCTCTTCAAAGATCTGTTTGCCGACGACCTCGACGGGCGTGCCGTTGAGGATGACGCCGGCGTCGATGTCCATGTCGTCGATCATGTGGTGATAGAGCGGCGAGTTCGTCGCGACTTTGATCGACGGCGACGGCTTGCAGCCGAACACGCTGCCGCGACCGGTCGTAAAGACGCAGACGTTGGCCCCGCCGGCGACGATGCCGGTCATGCTGACGGGGTCATAGCCAGGCGTATCCATGACGACGAAGCCCTTGGCCAACACGGGCTGCGCGTATTGCACAACATCGACCATCGCCGTGCTGCCGGCCTTGGCGATGGCGCCGAGCGACTTTTCGTAGATCGTGGTCAGGCCGCCTTCTTTGTTGCCTGGCGATGGGTTGTTGTTGATCTCGGCGCCGAAGATGCCGGTGTACCATTCCCACCATTTGATGCGTTCGATGAGCTTTTCGCCGACTTCGCGGGAAATGGCGCGACGTGTCAGCAGATGCTCAGCCCCGTAGATTTCGGGCGTCTCGCCGAGGATGGAGGTGCCGCCCTGAGCGACGAGCATATCCGACGCGACGCCAAGTGCGGGATTCGCGGTGACGCCGCTGTTGCCATCCGACCCGCCGCAGTTCGTGCCGAGGATGAGGTGCTTGGCGGATAGCTCGGTTCGGCGAATGTCACTGAAGCGAGGCAGCAGCTCGGCGACCGCCTTGACGCCCGCCTCGACGGTCTTGCCGATGCCGCCGCACTCCTGAATCGAAAGCACGATCGGCCCCGTGCGTTGCTGTGAGCCGTGGTTGATCTTGAGCTGCACCAGCCCTTGGCCTTCGACGAGGTGCATCGCCTGGCCCGTTTCGCAGCCCAGGCCGATGAGGATATACGCCGCCACGTTGGCATGCTTGGCGAACCCGGCGAGCGTACGGTCGAGTTGATTGTGGTCCGAGCCGTCGAATTGCATCGCGCAGCCGGCTTTGTGCGTGATGGCGACGACGCCATCGACGTTCGGATATTTCTTGAGCAGCTCGGTCGCGTTGAAGCGCTGCGTGATGTATTTGCTCGTCTGGGCGGAGCAGTTTACCGTGCTGATGACGGCGATATAGTTGCGCGTGCCATAGCGATAGGGTTCGGGCCGATCGGGGCCGCGATCATAGCCGAGAAACGTACGTCCCGACACGGCGGCCGGCGGTGGCGGACAATCCCGGCAAAAGGCATAGTCGCGCTCGAACGCCTCGGCGACGACGTTGTGTACGTGCACCCAATCGCCCGGCGCAATGTCCTTCGACGCGAAGCCGATGATTTGGCCGTATTTGTAGACCGCCTCGCCTTTCTTGATCGCCTTCAGCGCGAGCTTGTGGCCCATGCCGATCCGGCTCGACAACGTGATCTTATCGCCGTTAGCCTGGATGATCGTTTCCGCAGAAAGCGGCTTGGCAACGACGGCAACATTATCTTCCGGTCGCAACTGAACGGCGACATCGTGGAGTGCTAGCACAGACATTCGATGGTCTCGTTGGAATTTCGTGGAACATTGTTCGTTCTGTCACCATATCGCGCCAGGCGGATGATGCAAGGACTCCTCACGATTGCGTCAGAGCCACGCACGAAGTAAGTGGTTGATTGAGAAAAAACCACTTACTGCGTGCGTGGCTCTGACGCGAGCGGCAGGCGCACAGTGAACCGGCTGCCGCGGCCGAGAACCGATTCGACGGCGATTTCACCACCCAGCGATTGGACAATCGTTTGGCAGATGCTGAGGCCCAGGCCGTAACCCCCGCGGCCTTTCTCGCGCGATCGCGACCGATCGACGCGGTAGAAGCGCTCAAACGCTCGCGAGAGAGATTCATCGTCCATGCCAATGCCCGTATCGGCGATCGTCAGAACCGCTTGACATCGCCCGGAATCGACTTCGAGATTGACGATAACCTCGCCCTCCGGTCGGTTGTATTTGATGGCGTTGTCGATGAGATTGCGGACGACCTGACGCAGATACGTCTCCTCGCCGGGAACCACGGCCGACGCCATGGCTTTACCAGTGCTCAAACGAACCGAGTTGAATTCGGCGACGCCATCGAACATATCGACCGATTCGCGGACGATACGATCCAGGTGCGTGACATGCCCCGGGACGGAGGTGCGGTCGCCATCGGTCTCGGCCAAAAGCAACAGGCGATTGATCAGCCCCGATAGCCGCGTCACTTCCTCCATAACATCTACGAGGAGGTGATCGTATTCCGCCGGCGTGCGTTCGCGCTCGATCGTTACTTCGACGGAAGCGCGAATGGCAGCCAAGGGCGAGCGCAGTTCGTGGGCGGCGTTGGCGATGAAGTCGCGATGCTGGTGAACATACGACGCGATGCGGTCAAGCATGCCGTTGATCGTTTGCGACAACTGATCCAGTTCGTCGCCCGTGCCCTGGATCGGCAGACGTTGGTCCAAATTGCTCGGTTGCAGCTGGGCGGCGGATTGAATGATGTTCGAGATCGGCCGCGTCGCCCGCAGGGCGATCACGTAGCCGCCGAGCGGCGCCGTCAGCAGGATGCAGACAGTTACGATGAAGATGTTGCGATTCAGCAACTCGATGTCATCCTGCAACGCCGATTTGGGAAACCCGCAGCGGACAAAGTAAACCTCATGATTCGCGTTTCGTATTCGGCTCGTGAGAATTCGATGCCGGTTTGAATCATAGGGTCCATGGGCGTCGTTTGCGAAAGCTTGGAACGCCATGGCGGGAGCGTTTTCGCTGCTCCAAATCAGTTGGTGATCGACATCGAAGATCGTCAGGAACCAATTTCGATATTCGTACACCTTGCGCTTTTCACGCAGAATCGCGTCGAAAGTAAGAGGCAGCTCTGCTTTACTCGCCAAGAATCCGCCAACGTCATCAAGGGTTACCTTCAAGAAGTCGTCGTAATTTGCGCGAAGCGATTCTTGTTCGACCTCGCGGACCGTCAGATTCGTTAGAACCACCATGAGGACGACAATTACGATGATCCAGGCCACGAGACGGACCCGCAGCGTCGAGAATAGCTCCCTAATTCGTCGCATAAATCGCATAGCCGCGCCCTCGCACGGTATGAATGATTGGTGTCGTGGAGCCGCGCTGAAGCTTGGTCCGCAAACGGTTGATGTGGACTTCAATCACGTTCGTTGTGCCTTCCCAGTCGGATTTCCACAGGCTCTCGCACAACATCGTCCGGGTAACGATTTGGCCTGCATGGCGCATCAAGAGTTCCAGGATGCTGAACTCTGTTGGCGTCAATTCAATCTCGCTTTCGCCACAGATAACACGCCGAGTCAGCAGGTCAAGCTGCAGTATGCCGACGCGAAGGTTCGTTGTGGGTTTGATGGGGGACCTGCGATTGAGCACCTCGATGCGAGCCAGCAGTTCGGGCATGAAGAACGGCTTGACGAGATAATCGTCGCCGCCTTTCTTGAGGCCACTCACGCGATCGTTCACGGAACCCATCGCGGTGAGAATTAGAACTGGTGTCTGGATGCCATCCATGCGGATTTTTTGCAGCAGCGACAAGCCAGGCTCGCCCGGGATCATGAGGTCCAGGATGATCACGTCGTGCTTCCGCGACCGGGCCACTTCCAGGCCCTTGGTTCCGTCAGTGAGCCATTTGCAGACATGTCCGACGGCTTCCAACCCCTTCTGTACGGCGCTGCCAATTGCCGGATCGTCTTCGATGACGAGGATCTCCATCGAGATCGGCGCTTCAGCTTCCTGCTCACCAAGGACGTTTGACGTAGTTAGGCCCATCGGTGTAATCCACATTATTGTGCATCATGGAAATGAAAACGTCGCCACTTACGGTATTGTAAGGAATTTCGATCCCAACTGAAGATCGATGCTCTCAACAAGAGTCGCCGTTGGTTATCGTCGCTATCACGCGGAGCGCAATGGCTTCGGTTACAGAAAACACTTGCCCGTCGGGCGGCACTTCACATACAAATCCAACATGACGCTCATCGCCGAACTTTTGCGCGGGTTCTCGCAACTGATCTATCCCAACATGTGCTGGGCATGTCATACCGTGCTGGGCCCCGATGACGGTCTTTTCTGCGGCGATTGTCTGCCACAGCTCACCATCGATTTATTTCCGACCTGTCCGCGTTGCTCAAGCTCGGTCGGGCCGTATGTCGTACTGAACAAGGGTTGCACGCAATGCACGGGTCAAACGTTCGGCTTCGATGGTGCGTTTCTCGCGGGGCCATACGATGGCCTCCTGCGTGAAGTCATCCTGCGCATGAAGGCGTGGTCCGGTGAGGATTTGACCGAGGCGCTTGCTACCGTCTGGGCCGACGCGATGGCCGAACGCCTTAAGCCGCTCACTGCCGATTGCGTGATCCCAATCCCGTTGCATTGGCGGCGCCGTTGGTGGCGCGGGTTCAACCAAAGCGAAATCCTCTCGCTGGCGTTGGCGAAGAAACTCGACGTTCCCTGTTTGCTCAAGGCCCTGCAGCGGACCCGGCACACAGCATCGCAGACCGCTCAATCAGGCGCGACCGGTCGGCAGGAGAACGTCCACAAAGCCTTCGCGGCAACGAGGTCACTCGACCTTGCTGGGAAAACCGTATTGCTCGTTGATGACGTCCTGACCACCGGTGCCACAACCAGCGAGGCCGCCAAAGCACTGCGTGTGCACAAACCGAAGGCGATCTACGCGGTCGTCGTCGCACATTGAGAGATGACGTTTTTTTGGACGATATTTCCATTGACAAGGCTCAATAAAAGTGGTATTATGTACACATGAACAAATTTACCGTACCGAACATTTTCCAGCAATGTTCACGACGTGGATGGGCAACATGGAAACAAACACGCGATGGGTCCACTTACCAAGTTTTGCCGAGACCGGGGCGAAGCCCTCCTGCCCGGGGTGTGGTGGGACGTTGACGCCGCAGCGGAGCGCGTGCAAGTGTACGCGCTGTGGCTATGTCGCCTGCGAAACCTGCGATATCGAGCCGCTCAACAACGATTGGCCGAGTGAGATGAGGTGATCGTTAAATATCCTGTATTCCGCTTGCGGCTTAGCGCTCGGAAAACCTCACGCGAGCGCTAAGCCGCAAGCGGAATACTGAAAAGTTGGGCTGATTCGGCTACTTCTTCTTCTCCAGTTCGATGAGCGTTTTGGGATCACCGAAGAAAACCACGCCGTTGCCGCCCTTGTCAGGTCCGACGAGGTGGAGCACTTCGATCTCGAAACTGAATGCGTTTCTTGTCGTGCGGATGACGCCGTGAAACATGCGTGCCTTCTTGTGTGTTTCGATCAGCAGCTGGGATTGTTTCGAGAACGGCGCCGCCTGGCCGTTGATGAAGCCGTAAATATCGTATGGCGCGGTTTTATCCGCGTAGTGGCGATAGATAAACGGGTCGGCCTCGATGCTCCATTTGTGGAACCAGTTGTTGGAGTTGTACAACTTCCAGTCATTCTTTTTCGGCTCGTTTGCACCATCGACCCAAACGAGATGCGCGGTGGCGATATTCGGGTCGTTAAGTTTGAAATCGTAAAAGGTCGCAGGTAGCCGATCAACGCCCGTGACGCCGACGATTTTCACGCGTGGGTCCTTCTTCCAATCAGGTTTGAGCCCAGTAAAGGTCGTGCCCATGCGCCAATCGTAAGCCGGCGTCGGTTCGCGCGACAGGATGCGCCAGGATTTACCCGTCGTTTCATCCTTTAGCAGAAACGTGAAATCCTCACGCCAGTAATAGCTGTTGTAGTTCTTCGTGAAATAGAACTCGCTGGCCTTGCCGACCAGTTCCACGGGCTTCGGCGCCGGCGGCTGGGCGCGCGTCGGCGTGACGATTACCAAGGCAGCCAACATCATCGCGGCAACAATGCGTGACAGCATCATTGGACCATTTCATCCGGTTGCAGCCAACCCTCGCGCTGCTCACCGGTTTGTTTCGCTTGCCAGTATTTACCTGTTCGCACATCCAGACAGGTCAGCCAACCATTACCATACACCCACGTATCAATACAGATTGCATGAGGCACCGCCAACGGCGCGCCGGTCTTCTGCGCCGTATGCCCACATACCATGACCTTCCCCGATTCATGCGGTCTCGACAGATCGGCATCAAAGCATTCCCAATACAGCATGAACTCCGGTTGCTCCTGAAGAGGCATCTCCGGGAACACATTGGCGTGCACGAAAAAATGCGTATCGATCTCGAAATAGGGCACACTGCGATTCTGTAGGAAATTCCAGTGCCTCGTCGGGACGCTGTCCTGGAATAGGTTCCACCGCAGATCGGCCCCGTAGGACTGCAGCGTTTCTTCGCCGCCGCACGCGAACCAATTGTCGAAGGCACCGCGATCACGGCGCGATTGGAGCATCATGATATCGTGGTTGCCGAGGATGACGATATGCTTGCACCGTTTGCGCAATCCGATGAGGCGATGGAGCGTGCCGGCGGAATCCGGGCCGCGATCGATATAGTCGCCCAGTGTGACGAGCAGATCGCCTTTCGTCGGTTGTGCCATATCGAGTAGCAGATCGAAGGCTCGCAAGCAGCCATGAATATCGCCGATAGCCAGCACGCGCATTACAGGACTAACCCTTTCGTTGTATGTTTAGCCGCTCGCCTTTGGCGAGCGCGGACGTGGCGCGAATAGACGGAAAAGCACAGGTATGCGTTCGCCAAAAGCGAGCGGCTAAACAGTTGGCCGCAGCTTTAGAAGCACCGTGCTCCCGCCCGCTACTTTGTCGCCAACCTTGACGCGAATCTCAACCGCGGCGTCCACGGGAATCAGCACATCCGTGCGCGAACCGAGCTTGATCATACCAATCCGTTCGCCGCGCTGGAGCTTATCACCGGGCTTTAGCCAACAGACGATGCGCCGGGCGATCGCACCGGATATCTGCTTTACACGCATGCGGCGATTGGTTCCCGCGTCAATCAAATCAACCCAGAGCTGTTCGTTGCGCACCGCGCTCTCGGCATTGCGTGCGTCGAGGTACTCACCCGGAAAATAGCGGACATCCACCACTTCCGAATCGCATGGCGTACGGTTGACATGCACGTTGAAGACCGAGAGAAAGATGCTGATGCGCAGCGCCTTGCCGAACTCCGGTTCATCAACCTCCTCAACATTCGTGACCACGCCATCCGCAGGGCTGACGAGAATGTTCGGCTCCGTGGAAACGACGCGCTCGGGATTGCGAAAGAACGTGACGATCTCCAGTTCGAGCAGCGCCAGCGCCGTGACCGGAATCCAGAACAGCCAATGGATCGCGAGCGCCGCCCAAACGCACGGACTCGCCAGCGAGGGGAAGAGCAGCGTGAATAGCAGCATCTCCGCGAAGCCGTGGCGTGCGAAACCGAGCCGATTGCGATAGGCGTAGGCGTCATCCTCGGGGCGAAAGGAATAGCCGCAGACGTTGCGCGTGTACTTCAGATCGCGCGCGTCGATGATGTCGTGTGTGCAGTCAGTGCAGTGACCCTGGCGTTTCGCGAGCATCGTCTGCACGTAGCCGGGACAAAGCCGACGCAGCCAAAACTTGCGGAACCGCGCCCAGGCGAGTTCGATCGCCATGCAATTCCCGCCGCCGGGTTGCACGCTGCTCGGTTTCTGTGGAGTCGTGGGAAGGGACATGTATTTTCCAAGTCTCTGCCGCTTACAGCATAGCGCTCACGTGGGATATCCCGAACGCTAAGCCGCAAGCGGAAAACAACGAACAGGAAATTCCTAGCGAGGCCTGCCCAAGTGCTTCTGAAAGAACAGCGCGATACGGCCATGCAGACGTTCCATGACGAGTGGGTCGGGGACCATGTGCGTCAGGCCGGAGAGCGGGACCATCTCGAAGTCCTTGCCCGCGCGGAACAGCGAATCCACCATGCGCAGTGAATGGCGCAAGTAGACGTTGTCGTCCGCTGTGCCGTGCAGGATCATCAACGGCCGCTTGAGATCATCGGCATATGTCAGCAGCGAGCCTTCCTTGTACGCTTCAGCATCCCTGGGAGGCACGCCTAGATATCTTTCCGTATAGTGCGTGTCGTAGTCCATCCAGTCGCAGACGGGCGCGCCGGCGACGCCGGCCTTGAACACATCCGGCCGGCGCATGACCGCGAGGGCCGACATGTACCCGCCAAACGACCAGCCGTCGATACCCACGCGATCGGCGTCCATCATTGTATATTTGGCGGTCAGCGCCTTCAGCCCGGCGACCTGATCGTCCAGCGGGACCGAGCCGAACTTTTGGTAGATCGCCTGTTCCCAGGCAGCGCCGCGTCCGGGCGTGCCTCGGCCATCGATCGCGACGACGATGAAGCCCTGATCCGCGTACCATTGGTCGAGCAGCCAGCGATTCTGAGCCGCCAGCACGTGGAGATGATGCGGCCCGCCGTAGACATCGACGATCACCGGGTACTTCTTCTTCGCATCATAGTCATGCGGGAATACCACGGCAGCCCGGAATTTGCGCGGCTCGACGCCGACTTCGAGCATCTCCACCACCGGTGCACGCGGCGGATTCTCGGCGACCGACGGCAGCTCGCCAAGCTGCTTCCCGTTCTTGCCAAACACAAACGAGCGCGGCATCGACCGCATCGTCCGCGACGTGACCACATACGCATCGAGCTTGCGCGAAAAAACCGCGCTGTGTATGCCCGGCTCCTTCGTCAGCTTCTCCGGCTCGGCGAACGAGTCCTTCAAGCTCATGCGAAACAGATGCGACTCCGTCGGATTTCGGCTCGCGTTGAACGTGATCGCTTCTTCCTTCGGATCGACGCTGATGAGGCTCTGGTAGCCAACATCGGCGCCGACGATCACTCGGCGAATCTTGCCATTGCGGTTGCGCAACTCCAGACGCGGATAATCGTCGATCTCGCTGACCCAGAGAAACTCGTCGCCAGACGGCAGCCAGCGCGGCATCTCCTGGCGCAGGTTGACCCACGTCGAGCTTTTCTCCGTGAGCAGTTTCGTCGTCTTGCCCGACTTGACTTCGACTTCGAGCAGCACGAGTTCACGTTGATCGCGCGTCTGCACAGCAATGCACAGCGGTGCTTTCTTCGCCCAGCGAACGGTGGCGAGATACGGATACTTTTTGTCGTCCCATCCGATCCACTGCGTCGCCCCGCCGTCGATCGAGACAACGCCGAGCTTGACCGTCGCGTTGTTCTTGCCTGGGCGCGGATAGTAGAACGGCGTCGGTTTGACATCGGGATGGATCGGGTCGGCGACATGCCAAACCTCTACATCCGAGTTGTCGGTCTGCTGATAGACAATGCGCTCACTGTCCGGCGCCCACCAGTACCCGGTGAAGCGGCCCATCTCTTCCTGGGCGACGAACTCGGCGGTGCCGTTCGGCTTCAGAGCCGTTCCGCCCGTGGTGACACGTGATTCCTTCCGCGCGGCGAGATCGAGCACGTAAACATCATGATCGCGAACGAACGACACCTTCTTGCCATCGGGCGAAAACCTCGGATCGAGCAGAAAACCCTTCCCGGTCGCCAACTCCGTGATCTTGGTTCCCGCGCGTTCGACAGTGTAAAGGCGTCCCGACAGACTGAGAAGGATGAGCGTGCCATCGTCGGTGAGCTGAAAGTTCGTGAACCCGCCGGTGCTGACACGCATGCGCTCGCGGATCGCTTTCTCTTCCGGCGAGAGCTTTTCGGCGGCGCCCTTGAGCAACTGTTCCGGCGTGAGCAGCTCGCGCGTCTTGCCGGTCTCGATGTCGAACTCGAACAGGCTGAGCTTCGCCGAGCGCGCTTCGGATCGCAGGAACAGCACTGCGCTACCGTCGGGCGTGACCATCGGTTTCTGCGGGCGACCCAGTTGAAAACTGCGCGTCTGCGCCAGCGTGCGGAGGTAGGTGGTATCCACGGCCAAGTCCTTCGGCTTAGGTTGCGCGAATGCGGGGTGGGAAAACATCAGCAGTGCGACAAGGCCGACGTAGTAATGTTTCATGCGAGAAGCTCAAGTTGTTTATTACATACAAGAAAAAAACCAATCCCGGCGAGCCTAGCTCCGTAAGGAGCTGGTTGACTGCGTGTCATCAACCTGCTCCTTACGGAGCTAGGCTCGCCGGGAAATCGAGCCGCTGCACGAACTTCAGCGCTTCCTCGGCGCCGAAGTCGCGATCCATGCCGGCGTCGCTCCACTCGATCGACAAAGGGCCTTCGTAGCGGATCGCATTCAACGCCCGGAAAACCGATTCCCAATCGATCCCGCCATGGCCCGGCGAGCGATACTCCCACCCACGCCGTGGATCGCCATACGGCTGATACGAATTCAGCACGCCCGTTCGGCCATTGAGCGTCATCGCCAAATCCTTGATGTGTACATGATAGATGCGATCCGGAAATCGCTTCAAGAACTCGGCGGGGTCTATGCCCTGCCAATGCAGATGGCTTGGGTCGAACGTAAAGCCGAACTCCTCCCGGCCATCGAGCGCATCGAGTGTCATCTCGGCACTGAAGACGTCGAACGCAATCTGCCCGGGATGCACCTCGAGGGCGTAGCGGATGCCCGCGGATTGGCAGGCGTCGAGGATCGGCTGAAAGCGATGAGCGAAATCGCGCAGGCCTTCCTGGACTTCATCGGGATTGCATGCCGGATAGCCGAGCACGCCGTTCCAGATCGACGATCCGGAGAAGCCGCTGATGGTCCCGACGCCAAGCTTCTGGGCCGCCTGAACCGTGGCAAGCATCTCAGCGGTGGCGCGCTCGTTGACACCGGCGGGATCGCCGTCGCCCCAAACGTAGTCGGGCAGAATCTTGCGATGCCTCGGCTCGATGCGATCGCACACCGCCTGGCTCACGCGATGATTGCTGAGTACGAGAATCTGCAGATCATGCCGAGCGAGCTGGTCGAGTTTGGTCTGGCAGTATTCGTCTTCGCTCAACGCGCGTTGGACTTCAAAGTGGTCGCCCCAGCAGGCGAGTTCCAGACCCGCATAGCCCCATTCGCCGAGCTTCTGCGTGAGTTCCTCGAACGGGCAATTCGTCCATTGGCCGCTAAAAAGCAATATCGGACGTGGCATGACGAAATCCTTTAACGAGTGGATAGTGTAGCATCAACCCTCGGGAGTTGGGTGCGATTTATTTCCGAGCCTGAGCGCCAGCGAAGGGCAGTCTTGGCCCTTCGCTGGCGCTCAGGCTCGGACAACGACATCCCCGACTCCTGCTCAGAACCTTCCGACCAGTTCCCAGATGCGCTCAAAGTTGTAGCACCAGAGCAGCAATCCTAGCGCGACATAACACGCCAGCTGCAGCATGAGCAAGGAGCGATGGAAGCTCGCTACGTCAGCGGGGTGGTCTTGCATCTCGCGGAGAAAATCGATGCGTTGGCCAATCGTCGGGTGCTGCCAAGAGACCAGCCAATTGCCCGAGCCTTCGCGCGGGATGCCGTTGATGTCGGCTACTTTTTCGAGAGCGTTGATGAACACCTCCGTCGAGACCGTGCTTGAACCGAACAAATCCGCCTGACGTTCGCAGCGGCGCGAGAGATATCCGAACACGAACAAGGTGTAAGCGGCCATTAGCACAAGTTTACAGAAGCTGCTGACGGTGGCGAGGAACATTTCGATCTCGTCGTTGCTATAATTGGCGGTTATCCATCCCTGTAAAGAGTCCAGGCGATTCTCGGTGCGCACCCATTCGGCGGCATTCTCCCAAAGCAGTCCGAGCAGGACGAAGCTTACGACAAAAAACGCGAGATAAAAAAACAGATGCCGATAGTGGATATGCCCGACTTCGTGCCCAAAAACGGCTTCGATTTCATCAGGCGTGAGTTCGTCGATGAGCCGATCGGTCAGGATGACATAGCGCAACCACGGCACGAACCCGGTGACGAGGGCGTTGGCGACCTGATTTCGCGTGTCCCACACGAGAATGTTGCTGAAGCGAAACTTCAGCCGACGAGCAGTGCTCTCCAATCGTTCGCGGAGCGGCCCCGGCGGCATCGGCTTGAGACCGAGGAAGAGGCGCAGCAGCAGAGGTAGCAGCAGAAAGGCCGACGCCATCGTGAGCGTCGCCAGCGCCGCAAGCAAACGATTGCCGTCGCGCGATTCCGGTAATATCGACAGCAGCACCTGATTGAACAGCAGCAAGACGATGGGCGGGACGACAAAGAGCCACTGATTACGAATCTGTGCCAAGAGGTAGGCACGCTTTGTAATGAAGTGATCGGGATAATTTCTTACTTCGTAGGCGGTCTTTTCCACGCGATAGAACCGCTCCCACGAGAACAACAGAGCGAGGAAAAAGGGAGCCAACAATACTAACTCACGGCCCACGAGGAGCCTTTCGGGTGTCTCGTCATCGGTCGGCGCCATCGCTCCGGTGAACCAGGTAAGTGCTTCACCCATCCAGGTGGTCGCGACATCGCCCCAACCGAAGAAATAGAGCGCCGCCAGGTAGGCGACGACAATTGCGATGAAATGATATCGCCGAGCGCGCCCATAGCGGCGAAGGAGATAGAGTTGGAATTCGGATTGTCGAATCAGCTGCCAACGGATTACCTTGGCGATCAGCCCAGCCGTCAACCACGAAGCAATGACGAACGTGCCAACCAGAATCGCGCATCCCGCCGGCGTCAGCCAACCTGGCGGCGCAGGCCAGCGCGTTTGCATGCAAATCAAAGCGAGCAGCAACAAGTACACAAATGGCATAGAAAGTCCATCGATCCCTGCGAGTGCACGGGACAAACATCAGCGCTGTGGCGTCGCCTGGCGTTCCGTCGCAACACAGAATGTATTTTATGGGCTCGCGCCGTTCTGGCTTTTCACAACAACGAACGATCATCAAAGCGCACTGTCAGCCGCCACCACAACAGGCTGGCCAACAGGCCGTAAACCGCCATTACGCCGAGAGCCAACAGGATGCGCTCCGGTTTGGAATCGTGCAATCCCCAGATGGGCCACATGAACGCGTTGAGGTAAGAAAACGCCAGGACATCATTGGTGTTCGCCATCTGCGACAGGCTAATGTACACGATCAGCGTGATCACAAGCGTGAGGTACGCCCGCATCACGGTACGCATCATCACGGACAAGTACATCCCGGCAATCAGGAAGAATGCCGTCATCGGCAACGGGCCAACCACCAGGCAGATGAAACTGAACGGATGAAACACGCCGACGAACAGACCGATGATCAGATCGACGCCGATCAGCGCCAACCAAGGCCAACCGCGATACAGACAGCCGATGAACTTAGCGACGAGAATCTCGCGGCGATCGATCGGCAGTAGCAGCAACGGCTCCAGCGTTTGCTGTTGCCGTTCCCGCGCGATCGAAGCGCTAGCGCGGTAGGTGCTGCTGAGAAGGAAGAAGCCGAGGAACGCCCAGTAAAAGAAGCGGACCATGTCCGCCAGCATGTCATGCGAAATGCGCTGGCCGCTTGACCCTTCAAAGATCGCATTCCAAATTGCCGCGAAAACGAGACAGAAGACCGACGCGATAAACGGTATCGCTGGAACGAGGAAGATCGGCGTAAACACCAGGGACGGGCCGCCGAGATAGCGTTCTTTCCACCACAGGGCGTCGCCCCTGACCGGTGGAAGCGCGTACGGCATGCCGAAAATATCGATCCGATCCAGGGCCATGCCGGGGCGGGGCGGGGCGGCGGGTTCCGCAGCGGTCGGCGTCGGCTTCGCCTCGATCGGTTTCGGGGCGCTTTTCGGCGGAGGCGGTATCATCGGTGGCGCGAACGGTTCGTGCTCGCGGATCGCCATGACCGCCAACCATAAACAAAACGCCGAGATCAGCACGTGAACCATCGCCAAGACGCCGACATCTTGCACAGTGATCGCCTGAAAGGAGCCCGCCATGCGAGCATCTTGCAGTACGAGCGGGAAACCGTTCAGCGTGCCTGAGCAGCAAGTTCCGATCGGCAGGACGATCGCGTAGGCCGTCATCACCGCACTCGTCGTGCCGCGGGCGAGTGTCGAAATCAGCAAGCACAAGCTGCCGATGGTCAAGGCGTTCAGGAGGGTATTGAGCAGATTGCCGACGATGAGGAGATAATCGATGCCGCCCCATAATTGCGCGATGGCGAGAATCGGAAAGCCGGCGATGACGAAGCCGAACAGGTGCACGACGCGCGCGCTGAGGATGCCGAGGACGATTTCCCGATTGCTCATCTGCGTGGAGAAAAGCAGTTCCAGTGTGCCGCGCTCGCGTTCCTCGGTCACGGTGCTCGCGATATATGCCGGCGCAAGCAAGAGGATGGCGAGGTTCTGCGCCGCGAAGAGTGCATAGGCGAACTGCACGGAGATGCGGGCGAAATCGTTGGGCCGCATGCGCTCATGCCGACCGAAATCCAGGTAAACGATGAAAAGCCCGCCGAGCATTGCGAACAAACAGAACACGCGAAGCATCGTGCTGCGTCCCCGCCGTGCCAGGCGGATGACGTCGTAATAGACGTGTGGGCCGACGAATTGCCAACCGCCGTGTCGAAAGGCAATGATCTGTAACACGGCGAAGGCGACAAGCGTTGTCAATCCCGCCGATAGACTAGCGGCTTGGCCATAGACGCCAAGTAAAAGAATCGGCACAGCCCAAAGCACGCCGAGGATGGCCCATTCGATGCGCGATCATTTCGGCAGCGCGATCGGCGCGGACCCCGGCCTGCCCATTGCCGCCGTGATCAGATTGCCAACGGCGAACAGCGCGATCACCAACAGCGGAACCGTAGCCCAGATGGCCCAGGGAACGCCGATCGAGAATAAGAGCATAGTCGCCATGACGCACAATCCGAGGATTGTGCCAGCGCGAGGCCAGCCCGAACTCGGTGGTGGCGAAGGATCGTGCATGGCGCAGTCTGCTTTAGTAATCCGCTTACCGCATAGCGCTCGGAACATCCCGCGCGAGCGCTAAGCCGCAAGCGGCAACCAAGGGAGTTGATATTTTCGCTTCTCTTACACTACGAAAAGCATGGGCGTGTAAAACGAAAACAACCCGCGTCATGAAGATGACGCGGGTTGCAATGTTATTAAATAACTACTACAGTGACTCTTGTAGCTGAATTCGTGAGAATTCGGATTCGTCGCACCCGAATTCTCACGAATTCAGCTACAAGAGTCGCTGTAAAACTAACCACCACCCACGATCCTAGAACAACTGCGCGATTGGCATGGCGGGCCGGTCGACGATGCGGATCGGTCGGCCGTTCGGAGCTTGGTTTTGCTTGTTGTAGTCGATGCCCAACGCACGGCAAACGGTTGCCATGAAGTCGAGCGGGCCGACCGGACGGTCAACGACGGTTGCGGCTTCGGCGTCGGTGCGGCCGATGACCTGGCCGCCGCGGATGCCGCCGCCGATCATGACGCTCGACCATGCACGCGGGTAATGATCGCGGCCCGGCAGAGCGCCGCGTTGATTGATGCGTGGCGTACGGCCGAACTCGCCCATCCAGATGATGAGAGTGTTGTCGAGCAAGCCGCGATCGCGGAGGTCGCGGGTCAAAGAGCTCATGGCCGGGTCAACTTGGCCGGAGAGCTGACGGACGCGTTCGAAGTTGTTCTGGTGAGTGTCCCAGCCGCCGAGGGTGACTTCGACGAACTTGACGCCGGCTTCGATCAATCGGCGAGCCATCAAGCAGCCTTCGCCGAACTTGTTGGCACCATAAGCGGCGCGGCTGGCAGCGGGTTCGAGCGAGATGTCGAACGCGCGGGTGCCGGTGTCGCGCATCAGGGTGACCGCACGCTGAATCGTCGTGGCGTGTGCCGTGGCGGTGTTGGCGTTGTGCTGGCGCTGGAAGCCCGATTCGAGTTCATTGAGGAGGTCAATTCGGCTGTCGAATTGGCCCGCAGTGACGCCGGTGCGGAGGTTCTCGACGCCGCGCGCCGGATCGCTAACGATCAGGGGTTGGTGGCGAGCCCCGAGGAAGCCGGAGCCGTAAGCGCGGTTGCCGACCGAGACGAAGTTCGGCATGGCGTTGGTTTCGCTGCCGAGTTCCTTGGAGACGATTGCGCCAATGCTCGGGTAGACGATGCCGCCCTGGCCTTCGCGGTAGCCGGTGTGGAGGTTATATTTCGCACGGCCGTGAGCGCCTTCCGGCGTGCTCATGCTGCGGATGATGGCGGCATGGTTGGTCAGGCGAGCGAACTGCGGGAAATGTTCGCTGATCTGGATGCCGTTGGTCGCCGTCTGAATTTGGCGATACGGGCCACCGTTATCTGTGCCGGGACGGAGATCCCAGGTGTCTTTGTGAGTCGGGCCGCCGTCCATCCACAGAAGGATGCAGTTCTTGGTCGTTTGGCGGGTCGTGGCGGCATGCGTCGCCAGGATGTTGAACCAATTGGACATCGAGTACGACAGAACGCCAGCTGCGGACAGCTTCAGCGCGTCGCGGCGATTGAGGCCTTGATCGAACATTGGATACTCCAAAGGATAGAGGGTGGTGTATTGTTAGGTCCCCGCAGTTAAATGGCTGCGGGGATCGGTTGTTGTTTAATGATTCAGCACAAATTCGCTGGAGTTAAGCAACGCCCAAAGAATGTCGCCATAGGCTGCGCGGGTAGTTGCACCGGGGCGAGCGACATAGGTCGTCAACCGGGTCGTTTCTTGCGTGGTCGGGCGACGTGACAGCGCGGTGACGTAGATTCGTTCGATCGCCTCGGCGGGCGTCTTGGCGTTGCCGGCGATTTGAGCGGCGATCACTTCGGCGCGATTGGTGAATGCCGAGTTCATCATACGTAGCGCCTGCGGGATGCCGTTCTGGTATTCCAAGGGATTCGATTCTTCAACGCGGAAGAAGGTTATGAAGGTATCGCGTGGCCCCTGCGGGCCTTTTTTACCGGCGGCCTTTTCTTTCGGTTCGCCTTTGGCGCCGGTTCCCAAAATCGTCGTCAGCGAATCGAACATTTGCTCCGGGTTCATAACGCGGATTTCACGACGGCTGTACACGTCATGATCGACCGACCCGGCGTCGACCGTTGAAATGCTGCTCCGTTGATAGACCTCGCTCAGGCAGATGGCGCGAAGGAGATACTTCGCGTCGAAGCCATGCAGTTTCATCTGCTCAGTCAACGTGGAAAGGAGTTCCGGGTGCGTGGCCGCGTTGTCCTCGTGCATGTCGTCAACCGCGTTGACCAAGCCACGACCGAACATGTTGAACCACAGGCGGTTCGCCATCGCCCGTGCGAAGAAGCGATTGTCGGCCGAGGTCATCCACTGCGCCAACACCGGACGATACGGATCCGCGACATTCATTTTCGGCTCGATGCCCTGGAGGAATTTCGCGGGCACGATTTTCACGGATTCGGGCAGGCTCTTTTTGTTGGGAGCCTTGTTATTCTCGGTGATCGAAAGCGTCGCGCCCTTCTTGGCCGCCTGTTGCGGCGTGCCGCTGGCTTTGGTCTTCATGAAGAAGGCCGCCATCGCCCAATATTCCGTCTGTTTCCAGTCCGTAAATGGGTGATTATGGCATTGGGCACACTGAAGCTGCACGCCAAGGAATGTGCGCGTCACATTGTCGGTGATCTTGTCAACGGTATTGTTGCCGACGAAGTACGCACCGGCGGGGTTCTTGTCGATTTCACCCGTCGCGGTAACCAACTCGTAAACCGTCTTGTTCAACGGCGTGTTGGCGTTGAAGTTCTCGGCGAACCATTTTTCGAGCGGCTTCTGGTTGAGCAGCCGATTGTTTGTTTCGCGCGGGATCATCAGGTTGACGAGTTGCTCGGCGTGATAGTTGCCGTAGCGCGAATCGGCGAGAAGCTCGTCGATCAGCTTGGCCCGTTTGTCTTTATCTTTGCTATCGAGGAAGGCGACAACCCGCGCGGCGGGCGGGATGACGCCGACGAGGTCGAGATGTGCGCGGCGGACGAACTCGGCGTCGTCGCATAGGCCAGTCGATTTCACGCCTTCGGCCTGAAGCCGTTTGTTTACTTCTTGATCGATGAGCCGGGCCAAGGCCACAGCGTCTACCTTTTTGCCAGCGGTAAGGCTCTTCGCTTCGGGCAGGCCTTTGGATTTCGGAGCGTATTCGCTCTTCTTGGCGTCAACCGTTTTGGCTTTAGTCTTCGCTAGCTGCGCTTGCGCCTCGTCGTTACCCAGGGTCAATGCGCCGATTACGAAGGCGCCGAAAATAAAAGTGGCCACCGGCCACATTTTCGCCCAAGACCGACCGGGCTTCGCGTGCTTTTCGGTCATAAACCCAATCTCCCATTGAGGTTGATTCAAGTTGGCGGATGCTGGTAAATTCCCAGAATCGCGCGCTTATTGGTATCTAACACCCGTGAATTTGAAAAGTTTCGCAAAATAATAATGATTTATTGTGTTTATTTCAGTCGTCTGTAATCTAGCCTAAGATTTCGGCTTGACAAGTATTAATGTTAGCCGGACGCGCAAGCGACGGTGCGCCTTAACGTCGCTCGCGCGTCCGGCTAACGAATGTCTTCCCTAACAGGATATTAATTCATGCGCACTCTTTTCTCGGCCACACTTCTCGTGCTGGCATTCATGCCAACCATCTCTTTGGCACAGGACGGTTTGGCTGGTTCGTGGAAATTCAGTATTTTTGAAGGCCCGCAGCAGCTGCCGCTTTGGCTCTTCCATATCGACGCCAAAGACGGCAAGATTAACGTGAAGGCGGAACCCCTCCGCGGATCGCCGCGCGTCAAGATCGACGATCCGAAGCAAGTCGGCGATAACCTGACCATGAAAATCCTCGCAAGCGTGGGCATGGGCGGGGCGCAGACCGTTGTCTTCCACCTCGAAGCACCGCTGCCCAAGCCTGGCGCGAAGAAAATTTACGGCTCGATCGTGCAAACCGGGTCGAGCAACGCAACACCAGTTTTGCTGGAGGCTACCAACACCAAGACCGTGTTCGATCTCAATCGCGAAACGCTCCAACGCAACCCAGCCGATCCGCGCGCGTTGGTGGCGATTTTTGAATTCATCGAAGATGCCAAGGACAACAAGTTCGCCGTCGCCGACTTGCAAGAGATCATCGACACATCGATCAAAGCCTCCGATCTGTATGGCCCACGCTTTAGCCTGCGACACCAGGGCAAACTTCTGGACGCGCTTGCTGTCGAAAAGACGTATGTATCGGTAGCCCTCGAAACGGCCCGAAAGGTCAGCAAGCTGGTCGATCCGAAGTTGCCGATCGACACCCAGTTGCAGATTCTGACGACCATCGCCAATGTGTTTGAAAAAGGCGGCGCGAAGACCGAGGCCGTCGCACTCAACACGCGCCTGGAGAAGATCGAAGGCGACGCCTACGCGGAGTACACGAAGGCCGGCCTGGGCTTCAAGACGCCGAAGTTTTCCGGACGCAAGAGCAAGAGCACCCGTACCGCCCTGATCGAACTCTTCACCGGCGCCCAATGCCCGCCGTGCGTCGCCGCCGATGTCGCCTTCGACGGCGTCGCCAAAGCCTACGGCCCGACCGACGTCGTACTGCTTCAGTATCACATGCACATCCCGCGTCCCGAACCGTTGAGCGGCCCGGACAGCGAAGCCCGCTTCGAATACTACGTCGAAGCCTACGCCAAGCAGATCCGTGGCACCCCCGCCACGCTATTCAATGGCAAGCCGACGGCCCCCGGCGGTGGCGGGCGTGACGACGCCCCCGAAAAATTCAAGGAATACTCTGATGTGCTCGACAAACTTCTCGAAACCCCGACGACCATCACTTTGACCGCAAAGGCCGTCCGCAACGGCGACAAAATCGACATCCAGGCCGACGTCAAAGGCGTCGAGAAGCCTGGCGACAAAATCAAACTCCGCATCGCCCTTACCGAAGGTTGGGTCCGTTACAAAGGCTCGAATGGCCTGCAATACCATCACCACGTCGTCCGCGCCCTCGCCGGCGGTGCCAAGGGCGTTGCGATCAAGCAGAAGGACCTTGACCACAAGGTGACCGTCGATCTGAGCGACCTGCGGAAAACGCTCAACAAGTACCTCGACGAGGATTATCCCGAAGGCCCGCGCCCGCTGCGCTTGCGCGACCTGAGCATTGTCGCCTTCGTGCAAGACGACGCCACCGCCGAGGTGCTGCAAGCCGTGACGATTCCCGTGAAGGAATAACGCTTGCCGACCATCATCTATTGTGATGTAGGACGAGCCGGACAAAAAGTTGATAAACGAGCCGAAAGCGTGAGCGTAAGATTGGAGAAATCCGTCGCTCACGCTTCCGGCTCGTTCTATTGTCGGACGTGTCAGAGATGCAAAAAAAGCACCATGGAATTACGCTGAATTCCATGATGCTTGAATTCGAAAGGTTGTACGAACAATTCGCAATGCGTCATGCGCGTGGATTCGTAACGATCAGGATCGTCACATAATATGGGCCAGGGTTCGATTGGAACGAGGCGCCGAAGTGAGTCGCGTTCCGGTCATAGATCGCGAGTCGGGAGTTGACATCGGCCAATAGTTGCGCGAAGACCTGGGTCGGCGTCTGCGTTTTGGCCGCGAAGCCATAGGCTTCGTCGAAGTTGATGGCGGGATTGGACGACACCATGCGTTCATACGGATCGATGCCTTCCGGAGACACAATGTTGACGTATTTCTTCGTGTTCATGTCTGCCGAATGAAGTTGGGCAACCAAGGCGACGCCGTCGTGCCAGGTGAGCGCTCTGAGCCCGTTCCGAACGCGCTCCATGTTAATCTGATCGTAAAGATCGCCGGAGAACGTCAACGGGTCATAGGGGAAGCTGCCGTAATACCAGGCGGTAGTGCCAGACCCGGCTACGGGCGTTATCTTACTGCTCGGACCGGCAGCATTATTGCCGGATACGCTGCACTTCGCGCCCATGAGGGGGAGCATCAGCATAATAATCGGGAACAGTTTCGCACGATGTTTGAGAAAACGCTTCATCGATACACCTTTCGTTCAAGAAAAACTTGCGGTCACGGTTGCGCCGATTATTAACCGCTGTTACGTTGCTGGGTTGATTTACCAATCAAAGTCAGGATTGCCGTCGCGCGGCTTTAAGATCAATTTCCAGGTGCTTGCCGGGATCGATCCGCTGACAAAGCGCGAGCTGCCGTCGCCCAAGGCCACGGGCATCGCGGAATGCGCAGTTTGGGTTCGGAGTTTGTCGCAATTTAAGGGTTTGACCTGAAACATCATGTAATCCACGGGAGCATACGACGGATGGTCGCTGGGCAGCCCCTTCTGGGTTAAACCGAAATTGTGATACGGGTAAGGCTGCATCGCAATCCGCGAAACCCGATCGCAAGCGCGATAGCCTTCCGCGAAGAGAACGACGTTGGAGGGGCCGTCCTCCAACTCACGAAAAGGTTGACCGAGGCCGTACGGCCCTTTCTCCTGTTTGGTGAGCGCGTACCAATTCGCCAAATAATTGGTCCGCGGTTGATCGTCCGCTTGCCCCGATGGATCGGAATGGCAGCGAAGCTCGTGGAACGGCATGCCTTTCAAATTGGCATCGACTGAGCTGACCATGTAAAAGCCATTCGTCGAATTGTTCTTCTGACTCTTCACCAAGCGGTCGTACGCGTCCTGATAACCCAGGTAGGGCAATAGGTGGACGAACCAGCCGCCGAAAATATCATCGCCCATGCCCGTGGCGTAGGGCGGCATGACCTTTTTGGCATCATGGTGTAGATGCACGGCCAGCGCGAGATTCTTCAGATGCGCCAGACATCGGACTCGATTGGAATGTTCTCGCGCAGCCTGGATCCCGAGGACGGACAAGCCCACGACCGTGGAAATCACGGTAAAAACGACGAGTACTTCCAAAAGCGTGAAGGCGGTCCGTCGCCGGTATTCTCGCTCAGTATACACGGTGAGGTTTCTGACTGATTTAGGGGTTACCGAACGCAGCGGGGTAGCGGCGGCGGCGATTATTACTTAGTCCAATTTATCCATTTATCCCATTTTGTCAACAGCGGTTTTGCCTGTTTAATGTCTCCCTCATGCGGATTATGCTCAAAACCCCGACTGTTACGATTACGCAGCTTGGGACGGTTGAGAATGCTGAATAGTCTGGGGTTTCTGTCGCCTATTGAAGACGATGAACACGCACGACTGCAACAGGCTAGAGAACCATTTTTCATTCCTCCCTCATAAATAAGCAGGTTGGACACCTTAACGTTACCGTGCCACGACCGTAAGGGAGTGGCCGACTGGTGGATGCGGGGTTTTGGCGGCCGCTCCCTCACGGTCGCAGCTCGGTAACACTTGCGCCCCTCTTCGATACCGCATGTTCAACAAATCCCGGCTCGCCGATGTGGTTATTAAGTCGCGCATGTTGCTCATGCCAAATGGATGAGCGAGATGCGCGACATCCAACTTGAACCTCCCGAGATCGCAATTGGGCTTGTTTTTTTCGTGTCGGTTTGCCATCCTTACCAGGGCTGACGCAATGGGTGCGCTAGGATCAATAGGCGAATTCCATGGATGGTCGATGCTGCCTTTAACGGTTGACGATCTGCTTCCTCTCGAAGAATACGTCGCCCGGCGTAAGGAGTTCTTCGACGCGCATCGGCGCTACGTCGATCGCTATCGCCGCATTCGTATTGGCCCGAAACTCACACTGATTTTTGAAAACCGGCAAACACTCTGGTTCCGCGTTCAGGAGGTGATGCGTATCGCCCGGCTCGCGTCCGATCCCGAGGTTCAGGCGGAGCTAAATCTCTACAATCGCCTGCTGCCGAGCCGAAATCTGTTCCAGGCCGCCTTGCTGATCGAAATCGACTCCGCAAAGTTTGGCAGCGAAATGAGCAGTTGGAACACGCTCGCCGGCAATCAACTCGCGCTACACGTCGGCACCAGTGTTACGCCGGCCCGACTTGTCACCAGTCGCCCAGAGGATCGCGCGATTGGGACGGCACATTGGGTGCAATTCATCATCGGCCCGGACGTTCGCAAACAATTCGCAAACTTCAATCTGCGCACCTACTTTCGCTTTGAAAACGAAACCTATCAGCACAGCAGTCCGCTGCTGGGCGACGAATTTCGCCAAAACCTCATCGATGATCTCGTCCTCTCCGACCGCGACAACGAAAAACGCGCGGGTTAAATTCTCTGCCGCTTGCGGCTTAGCGCTCGCGCGGCGCCTTGCGAGCGCTAAGCCGCAAGCGGCAGAGAATTCAACCCGCTTCATCGTCCTCTCCATCACCACCAGCACTCCCCGCCCGATGCACGTTGGCCAAACCGTATTCCGCGAGCTTCTTGCGCACCGTCGCGCGATTGAGGCCAAGCCATTGGGCGGCGATCAGGCGGTTGCCATTCAAGCGGCGCATCAGGTCCTCCAGCAATGGCGGTTCCACGCACTTCAGTAGATCAGCATAAATCTCCGTCGGCGTTTGCGTGCCGGCGGTGCGAACGCGATCCTCAAGCCATATCAATACCGCAGCGGCGAGTTGCTCGCCCGGCTGCGTGCCCATACCGACACCCGCGCCGACAGGAAAATGTTCCGGCAAGAGCGGCCCGCCACGGGCGACGATCACTGCATGTTCGAGCGCATTGCGCAGTTCGCGAACGTTGCCCACCCAGCGTTGTGCCGTGAGAAACTCGGTCGTCGCTGGAACCAAGGGCAACAGACGAACGTCGAACCGCCTCAGAAAATGCTCGGCGAGCGGCACAATGTCCTCGCGGCGTTGCCGTAACGGCGGGAGATGTATTTCGAACACATTGAGCCGAAAGAAGAGGTCATTGCGAAATGTCCCCGCCGCGACGTTGCGCTCGAGGTTCTGATGCGTTGCCGCGAGGATGCGCACATTCAGCGGCGCCGGCTGACTGCCACCGACGGGCGTGATCTCATTCTGTTCGAGCACGCGCAGTAACTTCACCTGCACCGGCAACGGGATCTCGGCAATCTCGTCGAGAAACACGGTCCCGCCATCCGCCAGCGCGAGCAGTCCGGCCCGCGTTTGCGATGCGCCGGTGAAGGCGCCTTTGACGTGGCCAAACAGCTCGCTTTCGACGAGGTTCGGATTCAACGCAGCGATATGCACTGGTAGAAACGGCCGATCCCGGCGGGCACTGTAGCGATGGACAGCGCGGGCGACGAGTTCCTTGCCGGTGCCGCTTTCGCCGGTGATGAGCACGCAGGCGTCGCGCGGGGCGACGAGGGCGATGCGTTTGAAGACCTCCTGCATCGCCGCGCCGGTGCCGACCATCTCCTCCGGCGGCGCGACGGTCCCATTCGCCGGCGGTTCAACGGCGGCCTGCTGCATAGCACGTTGTTTCAGGGCTCGGGTCACGGTGTCGATGGCCTGGGCAAGGTCGAACGGTTTGGCGAGATAATCGAACGCCCCGCCTTCGACGGCGCCGACCGCCGTGGCGAGATTGCCAAACGCCGTAACGACGACGACCGGAGCGTTGCCAGTTAGCGAGCGCAATTTCGCCATGGCGGAGATGCCGTCGAGACCGGGCAACCGCACGTCGAGCACGATGGCGTCGAAGCGTTGTTTCGCCGCCAGCACGAACGCTTCCTCTGCCGATGGCGCGACCGCGACGTGATGTCCCAGCTTGCTGAACGCTTTCTTCAGCGCCCAGCAGACAGCTTCTTCATCGTCAACGATAAGCAGTTGGCTCATGGTGGGTCTTTGTTATTTTAGTCGCATTCGTTTAGCCGCTCACCTTTGGCGAGCGCGGGCATCGTGTTATTCGTCGAACATCCCGCGCCCACGCTCGCCAAAGGCGAGCAGCTATACAACACATGGAACAGTTACGCCCCCGGTAATTCCACACGGAAACAGGTTGCCTGTCCGTCACGCGACCAGCGGATCGCGCCACCGTGGGCGACCACAATCTGCCGCGCGACTGCCAAGCCCAAACCAACGCCTTCGCGTTTGCCGGTGACAAACGGCTCGAACAGCCGCGCTGCGACTTCCACGCTCGGGCCGGGGCCGGAATCGCGTATTTCTAGGAACGCGCCGCCGCCTTCGCCTCTACCCCAACGTATCGCGATCCAGCCGCCCGGTCCAGCGGCTTCGATGGCATTCGTCAACAAATTCATAAATACTTGGGCAAGCTGCTCGGCGTCAGCGCTCAGACTCAGCGAGGGCGGCGGCGTCTCGGCCTCGCGCAATTCGATCCCGGCATGGGCACACTGCGCACGAATCAACGACATCGCGTCGGCAACAATCTTCTCCAGTTGGCACAGCTGGCGATTCAGCTCCAACGCTTTACCCAGGTCGAGGAATTTCTTCACGTGCATCTCGACGATTGCGAGCTGACGTAGCGCGACATCCAGCGATTCGCGATTGGCGTCGTCGGCCAAATCGGCCGCGAAAAGTTGCACTGCCAGGCGTGCACCGGCGGCGGCGTTGCGCAGTTGATGCGCCAGGCCGCCGCTGACTTGGCCGAGCAATCGCAACCGTTCGGTCTGCCTCGTCTGCTCTTGATAGTTCGAGAGCCGATGGGCCATGTCGTTGACAGACCGCGTCAAATCGCGCAGCTCGTCATTGAGCGAAGTCAAAGGCATCGGACTGAAGTCGCCCTCGGCAATCAGTCGCGTACGTCGTTCGAGGTTCGAGATGCGCCGGCCGATCTGTTGCACGAGCACCCCGCCGAGCAGCGCCGACACGCCCGTGCCGATCGCACCCAGCCAAAGCGCCGGCCGCAACGCCTGCCAAACCGCTTCACGATACCGCGATTCGGGCGATAGGACATACAACACCGCGCCAGGCCGAGCACTATGTTGCAAGGCGATACCCGCACAGAAATAAACATCGGCGCCGGCAACGATCGTTGACTCGAAACTCGTCGCCGGGTCATCGCTCGGCGCCGGCAGCGTTTCGGGCACGTTCTCAATCGTCGCGATGCGTCGGCCTTCCGGATCGCGGATCGGATGGCGATGCTCATCGCACAGCACAAACTCGGCTCCCGATAAGCCCGTCATCAAGCGAAGCGTCTGCGCGTTGAGCGGAATCGTGACGGCGTTGACCGTCGTCGCAATCGCCCGCACCTGGGCGACCATGCTCTGACGCGCCTGCTGGCCTGCCGACCACGCATTCCACGCGCTTACGCCGACCAGCCCCAGCACGATCGGCAGCAAAGGCAACAGCAACTGCAATCGGATGCCACAACGCATGGATGCCTCCCTTTCTGTTAGCCCGACGCGCAAGCGAGGACGGTGTTTTCCCTAGCTTGCGCGTCGGGCTAACAAGCGATTCTACCCGCCGAACGCGCTGTAATGTCGCAGACCGCGGGCATAGAGCCAGCGCGTGAAGACGATGAAGGCCACGACCCACGTCAATTCCACCAGCAATCCCAAGGCCAATTCCCTGCCCGTTATCTTTTCGAGAAACACCATCGCTGGGAAGTATGCCAGATATTGGAAAGGCAGCAGGTCCAACACGAACTTGATGCGCGGATCGAGCAAATCGAGCGGGAACATTTGGCCGGAGATGAAGTAGTTGAGAATGCCGATAATGTACATCAGCGACGTTACTTCGAGAAACCAGAACCCCACGATGCCGACGGCCGCCTCGAAGAAGAAGCCGATGAGAAACGACAAGATTAACGACACAACATACGCCAGCCACACCCACGGCCCCGGCATATGATCGAATACCTCGTGGAAACAATAGAAGAGGATCGCATATGGCAACGCCGTCGTGGCGATGTAGGCGATTTTGTGCGCGCCGCGATACGACAGCAGATACCAGAGCATGTCGATCGGTTGCAGCAGGTACTTCTTCAGGTTGCCGTCGCGGATGTCGCGGGCGATGCCTGTGCCGAGTCCGGGCATGCTCGAGAACATTCGGCTAATCTGCACGAGCAAAAGGTACGCGATCATCGTATCGCGCGAGAAGCCGGCGATCTCCTGCTGCCCAGAACCGCGGTAAACCGCTTCCCAAAGCAGAAATGTCGTAACGAGCGGCAAGAAGCGGAAGAACGTCGTGAGGAAGAAGTCCGCCCGGTACGCGAGCCGTTCCACCAACGCGATTCGCATGATCCGCAGATATTTTCGCATGGCATGGTTCCCGCGACTTTTCGTAGTCATCACACGGAGAGCTTGTGATTTTCTTGTGGAGCAAGCTGGCAGCTTGCCCCTCGGCATAAATCCATCCCGCCGAGCGTGATGGCTACGATGCGACGCCGCCTTGCTCGAAGACCTTGGCGATCATCTGGTCGAGCGGCGGGTCGTGGATGCTGACATCGGCGATGGCGTGGCGATCGAGCAGCACAGCGAGCACCTCGGCAATCTTAGAGCGATCAATCTTCAGCTCGACCACGAGACCTTCACGCGACACCTCGTGGCCGAATGAACTCAAATCCGCCGGCGCCTCGGCTGTCTCAAATTGGAGCTTGACTAACTTCTCCTGCCCAAAGCGTTCGATAATACCCGTCAACGGCCCGTCGTACACCAATTTCCCTTGCGTGATGATGAGCACGCGTTTGCACAGTGCTTCCACATCGCGCATGTAATGGCTCGTCAGCAAGATCGTCACGCCACGCGTTTCGTTGTACGCCCGCAGGCATTTCTGAATCGTCACCTGCGCGACGACGTCCAAGCCAATCGTCGGCTCGTCTAGCAACAGCAATTGCGGCTGATGCAACAGCGCGGCGATCAGCTCCATCTTCATCCGCTCACCCAAGGACAGCTCGCGCACCGGCTGGCGAGTCAGTTCCTTGACGCCGAAAAGGTCGGTAAGCTCGCCGAGCGTGCGCTCGAATTGATCCGTCGGCAGCGAATAGATTTCGCGATGGAGTTGGAAGCTGTCGGCAGCGGGAAGATCCCACCAGAGCTGATTCTTTTGCCCCATCACAAGAGCAAAGCGTCGGCGGAAGGCGTCCTCGCGCTGCCAGGGCACGAAACCGAGCACGCTCGCAGCGCCGCTGGACGGGTAAATGAGGCCGGAGAGTATCTTGAGCGTCGTCGTCTTGCCCGCGCCGTTCGGCCCGAGGAACCCGACGATCTCGCCTGGCTCGATCGTGAAGCTGACGTTTTCGACTGCCTTGATGTCTTTGTATTCGCGATGAAACAACCCGCGCAGCGCGCCGAATAGCCCGTCTTTCTTCTGATAGACCCGATAGATTTTGGTCAACCCCTCGGCTTCGATCATCGGCATGGATTGTTCTCGTGAATGATGCACTGTGTCAGAGCCACGCACGAAGTAAGTGGTTGGAATTTAGATTCGCGGTGTGTTCCAACCACTTACTTCGTGCGTGGCTCTGACACAATTGGCGACAACATCATTTTACGGACGAATCACTCGGACGGACTTATTCATAATACACCGCCAGCCAAACCGTCGGCTCGGCGGGCGTCGTCCCCTCGACGCGATGTTTGACATGAGCCGGGATATTGACATGATCGCCCGGCTTCAGTTCCAGTGATGACTGCTCGAACTGCAACCGAGCCGAACCGGTCAAGAGCAGGACCCATTCGTGTTGATCTTGATCGTACCAGAATCCCGTCGGCGACGCATGTCCGAGCGAAACGATGCGCTCGATGCGCACGTGGCTGCTGGAAAGAATCGTCGTCACGATTTCCTCGGGCAGATGCACAGGTAGATTCGCGAGCAGGTTCGTTTCGCCGGTCGGCGGCTCGCCGAGATAATGAAACCTTGGCACGGTTTGGTCGGCAACCGTCACGGTCTCAAGGAACATCGTCAACGGTCTGACCCACAGGCCGTGCTCGCCGTACGAGGCTCGATAGACGACGACGACCTCGCGTGTCTCGCTATGCCGAGCGATGTCAAGCACCGTATATTCGTTGCCCTTGTAATGGCGATATCGGCCAAGCGGGATTTGCGCTGGTTTCGGATGGGTCATGCGTGATCCTTCGGGTCGTGTCCGTGTGCGGAGTTTTCTGCATACATCTGGCGCGCAGGTATTCCAAAGAAGCAGGCAGATGAGGCCATTCTATTGACGTCGGGGTAGATTAATCATGTGGTTTCATCAGCACACGGCAGGGATTCCGTCATGTGGCCTCGCTTCCATTGCCAACATCCCTTGCACGAGGGCGTTTCCCGGCGCGACTTGATTCGCGTTGGCGCCTTGAGTGTGTTGGGGTTGGCGCTACCCGATTTGCTCCGCGCTCGTGCGAACCCGGTGCAGCCAAGAAGCGGCTCTGCGAAGTCTTGCATCTTCCTTTATCTGTCGGGCGGTCCGGCTCAGCACGAAACCTGGGACCCGAAACCGGACACGCCGGCGGAGATTCGCGGCGAGTTCAAGGCCGTTGCGACGAACGTGCCCGGCATTTTCCTGGGCGAACATTTGCCGAGACTCGCGCAGATCGCGGACAAGTTTTCGCTGATTCGGTCCTGCACGCATGAGGATATCCGCCATTCTCCATCGTCGTATACGTTGGTTACAGGACGGAGTTTTGCCGGCCCCATCAATGGCAGCGATGCAGCGCCGTCGCGTCGGGATTTTCCGCCGTACGGCGCGGTCATCAGTAGGCTCCGACCGCCGACAAGGCCTGTTCCCGGTTGGGTAATGGTGGGTGAACAGCCGGTGACCACACCCGCCAGCGTGGTTTATCCGGGTCAGCACGCGGGTTTTCTGGGAAGTATTCACGATCCGTTATGGATTCGCAACGATCCCAATGCTGCCGATTTCCAGGTGGAAGGCCTAACGTTGTCCGACGCCGACATCGCCCACCTCGACGCCCGCTGGGCGCTGCGTCAACGCGTGGACAACGGGATGCGCCGGCTGGAACACGACGATCAAGTCCAAGGGATGAACGCTTACCAGCAACGTGCCATGCACCTGCTGACATCTTCCGAAACTCGCAGGGCGCTTCAGATCGGCCAGGAAGCCGCATCGGTTCGAGATCGTTATGGTCGAAATATCTGGGGCCAAAGCATGCTCTTGGCCCGGCGACTCGTGGAAGCGGGCGTGCCGTTGATTAACGTCTATTTGCGCGACATCACCAGCAACGTCAAAGCCCCCTTCGGCCAATGGGACACGCACACGGATCAATTTCCCACGCTGAAGAACAAACTACTACCTCCGTTCGATCAAGCTTTATCAGCGCTGTTAACCGATCTCGACGCCCGCGGCCTGCTGGCTGAGACGATCGTCGTGGCGGCTGGCGAGTTTGGCCGAACGCCGCGCATCGGTCAGGTGTTGACGGGTGTTGACGGGTGCCGGCGCGCGCAACGGACGCGACCATTGGCCCTGGGTCTATTCGATGTTGTGTGCCGGCGGCGGATTTGGCGGCGGGCTTGTGCATGGGAGTTCGGACCGAATTGGCGACCGTCCCGCCAGCCAGCCCGTGTCGCCCGCCGATTTCGCCGCCACGCTCTATCATTTTCTTGGCATCGATCCCGCCAGCGAGATCCACGATCCACAAAGGCGACCGTACCAAGTATGCGAAGGACGCCCCATTACGAACTTCGGCCGGCCGTAGCGCTGCTACGCCGGACAATTGCGAGAGCTTTCACACCTAACCTCCGAGTTCCTCATGGCACGAATGACGCAAGCTATTGTCTTGATCCTATGCCTCGTTGGTCTTGCCCGCGCAGACAACTGGGATCGCTTCCGTGGCCCCAACGGCTCCGGGACTGTCGATGACAAGAACGTCCCGCTGAAGTTCGGCCCCAACGAGAACGTCCTTTGGAAAGTCGCGCTGCCGGGCGTCGGTAACTCCAGCCCTATCATCTGGGGCAAGCACCTTTTCATACACTTGGCCAGCACCGACGGCAAACTGCGGAGCCTCCTCTGCATCGATACGTCAGACGGCAAGACCCGCTGGCAGCGGAGCGTCCCCGGCATGCCGGCAAAGATTCGCAGCGATAGTTCCGTTGCCTCGTCCACGCCGACGACGGACGGGCAGGCTGTTTACGTCTCGTTCTGGGACGGCAAGGACATCTTGCTTGCCGCCTACGATTTCCAGGGAGAAAAACTCTGGACCAAAGAGTTGGGCCTGTTCAACAGTCAGCACGGCGCGGGGGCGTCGCCGATCCTCTATCAAGACAAGCTCATCCTCGCCAATGACATGGACAAGGATGACTTCACCACCAAAGTTCCGAACGTCCGGCCATCGATGTTGATGGCGCTCGACAAGCGGACCGGCCGGCTGGTGTGGGAAACTGCGCGCGTGGCTGAGCGCGCCTGCTACTCCGCGCCATTCTTGCTGCAGAGGCCCGGTCAAAAGAAGCCGGACCTGATCGTCACCAGCACCACGGCGGTCAGCGGTTACAATGTTGAGACGGGCGTGAAGCTCTGGGAAGCCAAGGGCTGGCAGGAGCATGCCGTCAAGGCGCCGATGCGCACCGTCGCGTCGCCTGCGCTGGTTGGTGACATCTTGTGCGTGTGCAGCGGCGGCGACGCCGGCAAGTTCGCCGTCGGCCTCGCCCTGCCTGGCGCCGGCAGCACCGACGCCCCGCAACGCGCCTGGGAGAACCGCAAGGATTTCCCGTATGTCGCCAGCCCCGTGGCACGCGGCGAGCATGTTTACCTCGTCAACGACACAGGCTTCGCCGGCTGCTACCACGCCCGCACCGGCAAGCGAGTATGGTTCGAGCGGATCAGTGACATCGGCTTCAACGCCTCGCCGTTGGTGATCGATGGCAAAGTGTTTGCCGCCAATGTCGCGGGTGACGTGTACGTGTTTGACGCCGAGCCGACGTATCGGCTGCTTGCCCGCAATCCGTTGGGCGAGACGGTCCGAGCCACCGCCGCGGTTGCCGACGGTCGGCTGTATGTGCGCGGCAACACGCATTTGTTTTGCGTGGGCAAGAGCCGCAGAGAATGAAGACGCCTATCCGACAAGCAATTCACCACTAAAACCGGAGACCCTTCCCATGCTTCACTCTATCCTATCGCTCGCCATGGTCGCCGTCGGGCAAGGCCCAGCCGATTGGAATGAGCCGTTCCCTGCACACAAAGTCGTCGGCAATGTCTACTACGTCGGCTCCAAGGATTTGGCGACCTATCTGATCACCACTCCCGAGGGGCATATTCTCATCAACAGCAGCTTTGACCGCACGGTTCCCTTGATTCAAAAATCGGTCGAGTCGCTCGGCTTCAAGATGACCGATGTCAAGATTCTGCTCGCGAGTCATGCCCATTCGGACCACGTTGCGGGACACGCGCTTCTGCAACAAGTGACCGGCGCCAAGGTTTTTGTCATGCGCGGCGACGACCAGGTCATCGCTTCGGGCGGCAAGGGCCAATACTTCTACCCGAAGGACCGCTGGTCTCCGTGCAAGGTAGACCGCGTGCTCGAGGATAAGGACGAAGTCAAACTCGGCGGCGTCACGCTAGTCGCTCGTCGGACGCCCGGCCATACGCGCGGCTGCACCACATGGGCCTGGAGCGTCGCGGACGGCGGCAAGAAATACGACGTCGTAGTCATCGGCAGCCCGAACGTCAATCCGGGGTATCAGCTCGTCAACAACAAGGAATATCCCGAAATCGCCGACGACTTTGCCAAGACCTTCGCGATTCTCAAGAGCTTGCCCTGCGATGTGTTTCTCGGCGCGCATGGCGGTTATTACGGCATGGTCGAACGGCACGCCCTTCTCAAGAACGGCAAGGCAAACCCCTTCGTAAATCCCGAAGGCTACCGAGAGTACGTCGCGCTCAAAGAGCGTGCCTTCCGCAAAAACCTGGCCATGCAGCAGGATAAAGCGAAATAGGGAAAAGCCGAGCGATGCACGCCTCCCGCCGTCTCGGCAATCAGCGATCGGCCACGCAAAGACATCGCCACCCAGGAGGTCGCCGATCGATCGGTGTTGGCGTTTTCCGAGCGACGCACGGTTTCATCCACCCGATTCTTTCGCATTCGCCGCAGCATCCAGGTACGCCTGCAGCAACATCTGGGCGGCCACACGGTCGCGCCGTGCCTGGCGCTTCTTCTTGGTCAAACCCGCGTCTAACAGGGCCGACTCGGCGGCGGCCGTCGTGAAACGTTCATCGTAGTATTCGCAGGGCACGCCGGTCGTCTCCGCCAGCCAGGCGCCGAAGGTGCGGACGATCTTGGCCTGCTCGCCTTCGTAGCCGTTCTCGCGCGTCGGCAACCCGATGACGATAGACGCGATCTCCTCATCGGCGACGACCTTTTTGAAAAACACGGCGTCCTGTTTCGCATCGCGCCGCTCGTAGGTGGCCAAAGGCGAAGCGATACGCCGATCCGGGTCGCTGATCGCCAAGCCAACACGAACGCTGCCGGGATCGATGCCAAGGATGCGTGTGAAAGAAGTCATGGCGATCACCCAGGGAGGACAACACGAAACACAATGGCGGATGGGAATCCAAGCCCACGGACAATACACACGAAACCCTTGGGATCCCAGGGGTTCGGGGTACCTCGTCCGTGGGCTTACTATAGATACTCATCCAACCCGCGTTGATTGAGGCGGTCGACAATTTTCTTGATATCGCCTTCGCGATCGCGATGCGCTACTAATATGGCGTCGCCGTCTTGAATGATGATGAGGTCGGTAACGCCAAGGGTCGCAATGAGGCGATTGCCGTCGCCTTCTTCGAAAATAATGCAGTTGTGCGTGTCGATGCCGAGGTGGTTGGCGAGCACGGTGTTATGGGCGGCGTCCTGCGGCTGGCGACGTTCGAGGGCCAGCCAACTGCCGACGTCGTCCCATTGAAACGGGGCCTGGACCATCAGCACCTCCGGCGCCTTCTCCATGACGGCGTAGTCGATGCTGACCTTCGTCAAGGCTGCGTATTCCTTTGCCAACACCTCATCGCGTGCCGATGTATCCCACGCCGTTACGATACGGGTGACGGCGGCGGCGAGGGCGGGCTGATTCGCTCGCAAGAGCGCAAGGATCGTCGCCGCACGCCAGGCAAAAATGCCGCTGTTCCAGTAATGTCGGCCCGACGCCAGGAGCTGCTCGGCGAGATCGATGTGCGGCTTCTCGCGAAATGAACCGACACGGAACGTCGGCACGCCCTGGCGTTTCGCCAATTCCACGCCGCGCTCGATATACCCGTACCCCGTGGCGGCGAACGTTGGTTGAATGCCAAACGTGACCAAGGCATCGGGATGTTCGCTCACCATCAATTCGGCGACCTGGGCGGCCCGGCGAAATTCCTGGGCCGGTTCGATGACATGATCGGCAGGCATGACGAGCATGACGGCGTCGGGATCGTCACGCAGGCACAAAGCGGCACCAAGCCCGACGCACGCCGCTGTATCACGCCCGCACGGTTCGCCGACGACACGATCGGCACGCAGCGATGGCAGTTGACGGGCAGTCTCGGCGACATAGTCGGCGCCAGTGATGACCCACGTCCGTTCGGGCGGCGTGAGCGCTTCGATGCGCTCGAGCGTTTGCTGGATCAGCGTCGCATCGCCGGCCAATTTCAGGAACTGCTTCGGCTTCGCTCGTCGGCTGCGAGGCCAAAACCGCGTCCCGCCGCCGCCGGCCATGATGACTGCGTGCAACATTGGAATCTCCAGCATATTCCTAGCCCGGGCGACATCCACGCCTAAAGCCAACACCATTTAATCGAAAATACATTCAACCACAGATAACACCGATGAGCACGGATAAATATCAGCACCCATGCGTCGTTTTTTGCTACAGGCTCGTTTCCAGCAATTGTATGATCCGTGTTGATTCGTGTTATTGGTGGTTTCATTGAAGCTGATTGAAGCGTGCCGGGTTGGGATTATCGCATGGTCCGAGCCTGCGCGCCAGCGAAGGGCCAAGCGGCTTCCTTCGCTCGCATGCAGGCTCAGATCAGGACCATCGCGTCGAGATTGGCGGTTGACGCAGCCATCCGCTATTCCCTTCTTTGCATCCGTCTGGTTTAATAGTATGAACAGTGACCTTCCACTCTCCCGACACTTGAGGAGTTTCACGTGCCTTCCCAACATCGCATTGGCGTTAATCGCCGTGAGTTCTTGCAAGTCGGATACTCCGGGCTGCTCGGCGTCGGATTGTCGTCGCTCCTCACCAAACGGGCGCAAGCGAACGAGACACGCACGCCGAAATCGGTCATCATCGTTTTCCTCACCGGTGCACCGAGCCATCTCGATACGTTTGATCTGAAGCCCGATGCCCCCGCCGAGATTCGCGGCGAATTTCGGCCGACCGCCACGCGCGTGCCGGGGCTGCATGTCTGCGAACATCTGCCACGATTGGCGGCGCGTGCGGACAAATACGCTGTCGTGCGGTCGCTGTCGCATCGCGAGAACAACCACCTCGTGGCAACGCATCACGTACTCACCGGCCATCAACAACCCGGCGCGTTCTTCGACAAGGTCGCCTCCCGCGATGATTGGCCGAGCTACGCCTCCACCGTCGATTACCTGCGGCCACGCTCTGACGGTCTGCCGAGCGGCGTCAACCTGCCGACGTTCTTGATGGAAGGCCCGCTCGTTTGGCCAGGCCAACACGCCGGTTTCCTCGGCCCGCGGTATGATCCCTGGCAGATCACCCGCGATCCGAATCGGCCCGGCTTCGGTCTCGACAGCCTGCGTCCCGCCGAAGGCATCGACGCCAGCCGACTCGACAATCGCCGGGCCTTGCTCGCCGAGGTCGATGCCCAGCAACGCCAGCTCGCGCGCTCGGCGGAAGGCCGGCGCTTGAGCGATCAGCAACAGGCAGCGTTCTCGATCCTCGCCTCGGGCCGAGTCGCTCGCGCTTTCGCAATCGATCACGAACCGACGGCGGTGCGCGATCGCTATGGCCGACATGCGTTCGGGCAATCGCTGCTGATGGCGCGTCGGCTGGTGCAGGCGGGCGTGCCGGTGGTGCAGGCGAACATGGGCATCGTGCAGAATTGGGATTCCCACTCCGACAACTTCGGCCGGCTCAAGAACACGCTGCTGCCGCCGCTCGATCAAGGCGTCTCCGCGTTGCTCGACGACCTGGAGGCGACGGGCCTGCTGGATGACACACTGGTGATGATGCTCGGCGAGTTCGGCCGCACGCCCAGGATTTTCGCCGTCGGCGCCGGCGCGATCCCCGGCCGCGACCACTGGGCGCCCTGCTTCTTCGGCGTCTTCGCCGGCGCCGGCGTCCGCGGCGGCCAGCTGATCGGCCAATCCGACCGCATCGGCGCCTACCCGTCCACCAACTCCTACTCGCCCAACGACATCGGCGCGACCGTCTACCACACCCTCGGCGTCAACCCCGGAGTCGAGGTGCGCGACCGCCAAAACCGCCCCGTCAACCTCAACGGCGGCGAAGTGATCCAGGCGTTGTTCACCGGCCGGGCGTAAGAGGGGATATTTTTTATGGTACAAAGAACGACCGATGCCCTGTCCGAACTGTATGAAACCGACGAAACGGCCTGGCTTGATGAGATGTCGGAACGAATCGGCACAGGCCAACTTGGCGATCTCGATTACCCTCATCTCAAGGAACTTCTCGAGGACATAGCCCGCAGCGATCGACAGAAAGTGGAAAGTCGGCTGGCGATTCTCATCATGCATGTCCTCAAATGGATGCACCAGGCCGAGAAACGTACGCCAAGCTGGCGGCGCACGATTACCGAACAACGGCAACAGCTTGCAAGGTTGCTGAAAAGCGGATCGTTGCGAAAACACGCCGAAACCGTGCTGGCCGAGATCTACGCCGATGCGGTCGAACTGGCTGCAGATGAGACCGCGTTGCCGGAGGAGACATTTCCAGTGCAATGCCCGTTCACGCTGGATGAGCTGTTATCGGCGGAGGTGTTGTAGGGATATCTCAATTAAACTGCCGATCTAGGTCCCGATTTCAGGTGGTCGGTGTCGAAGAGGAAATGTGGCATTCCTCGTCCTCCCGCAGCATTTGGTCAAGATCTTCACCGCGACGCCGAGCCAACTCCGCAATAAATTTTTGCTCAATCGGATCGTTCGGGTCGAGATGGCCTGAGAATTGAAGCAGCGGATTCACGCTGGAAACAGCGCCAGCTTCAAAAGGGTCGCCTTTGGGATTTGGCGACACGGGAATAACAACACCGTTCGTGACGCCGCGAGTGATAGTTGTGGCCATGATGATGAACCTCCTGGGGTAATTTATTATAGCAATCAGACTTCGATCACGGTAGAGCAGATTCCCAGCATCAAAGTCGGCGACCGCCAAAACCGCCCCGTCAACCTCAACCGCGGCGAGGTGATACGGGCGTTGTTTGGGGCGTGAGGCGTAGTGATATAGGTTTTTTTTCTTATATAGTCGCTCATTGCCACGCCGATTCACAAACAAACGAGACACGCCCGTTTACGGGCGTTTGCTCCCCGCGTTGCTTTACCCTCGTCGTTTACGACGGGGTGTCGATTGCACACCATGCCTCCGAAGCCCCGTTCGCGGGGCTTGCCACCAAACCGGCTTTAGCCACCGCGCCGCCCACGGCTAAAGCCCCCCGCGAGAAGGACCGTAAACGGCCCTTCGGCAATCTTCCAAACCGTCGTCACCCCGCCGTAAACGGCGGGGCTAATACAATGCAAGGAAAACGCCCGTGAACGGGCGTCGCCGAGGGATGAGGCGGTAGGGAGCGTCCTGCGTCAGCGCTGACGCACCAGCTACTTGCGGGTTCATGGTGCGTTGGCGCTGGCGATTGACGCACGCTACCGACTTCAATACGCAATCGCATCTCTTGCGATTTTCGTCGCAAAGACCTTTCGGCGAATCCCCTCAAGCACCTGTTCTCGCGTGGTTGTCGTCAGAATAACGCCAAACGCTTCGGCGGCACTCACCAATTCATCCACGGCAAGTGGCTTGGTCAACGCCATCAGGTCGGCTTCGATAGCAGCATAGTCCGCATCCGCGGCATCCGCGCGGTTTCTCAACTCTTGGAGACGACGGACCATGTCGGGCGTTTTCGATGATTGAAACTTCGCTCGAATCGCATCTACAATGTCCGTTTTCTTTCCCTTGGGCGAGATTTCGAGGTGGGTGCATAGTTCTTTGAGCTTGGGGACGGTAAGTTTGCCAACGGCTTTTAGCTTGTCGGCGAGAATCGGTTTTCCGACGCTCTCAAGCAATTCGGCCGCAAGTTTTTTTGTGCCACCGTCGGACGAATTGGACCATGCGCCCGTAAGTTCGTAGTCCTTTGCGCGAGTTAAAAATGCGACGAATTCGTCCGTCGATCTGTCCCGGAAGTGATCGAATACATCACACGCTTTTTCCCATTCCGTTACGACCTTCTGATTAGCGCCGGATTCCTTCAACGCTGGGACCAATGAACGAACTATCTGTGACAATGTGCTCACTTTCATTTCCTCATCCTCCCTAAAACTTCATCCATGAGTTTCGTGAATGTCTGCCCGAACTCTGGCGACAATAATGCGACGAATCGATTCCTCTGTAGTGCTTCAAAAAAACTCACTTTGTCTTGCTTGATCTTTGTCTCGAATACCGTTACCTTGCGCCCCCACGCCTCATCAATTCTCTTGTCTGCCATTTCTGCAATCATGTCTCGGTGAACCCTAATGAGTTGACCATTGTGAAACTTTACGCTGTTCGCCAATACTCCAAGCACCTCGATATGTTCAAGGACTTTGGCTTCCTTGAGCTTACGCATTTTCCGAAGGAGATTCGGTGCCGAAAGTGCGGCGAGCGAGTCGAGTTCAATCGGCACGATTGCAAAATCGCTAGCGGCAAGCCCGTTGATACATGCGGCGCTCAGGCGAGGCGGGCAATCTAACAGCACGATATCAAACTGGGAGTAAAAGGCACGCGAATGCAGGGCACGCCGAAGTAACGTGCGCACATCACCGCCGGCCCGATTGGTAAGCCATTGCGCTTGGAGGTACATCTCTGTATCTTCGAGGCTATCCGCCGGTTCCTTGGCATCCTTTATTTCCGTGTTGCCGATGATCTTACATCCTGGCGCATTTAGAACGGGTTCACAACATCGGAGTAGGTAGGCTGGATCGCCTGATGCCTTCAATAGAAAGTGTTGAAGCGAGCGTTTGTTGACGTGCAAGGCATCCTTATTGACGTTGCAGTATTCCGTTAAGCTGCGTTGATAATCCAGGTCGATGAGGAGCACGCGTTTGCCATGTGCACCCAGGATCGCGCCCAGATTTGCCGTAATGGTCGTTTTGCCGACGCCGCCTTTGAGGTTCACGATGGAGATGATTGGCACGCCGCGTTCTGTCAAGGGAACGAATGCGGCGGCAGACGGAGTTAGCGGTTGCTCCCAGATTCGGCCCGAGGTACGGGTCTCGGCCAGGTTAACGATTTCATTCCTGAGTTTGGCGATTTCTCCCTCGGCCTCTTGATTCTTTGCGATAAAACCGCTCAGTTCCCGCGTCTTTTGATCGAGGGTCTTTTCGGCGATCGATACGTTCTTCTCCAAATTCTCAATTTGTGGATTCAGACCTTCAATTCTGTTCTGAAAGTCAGAGACCATTTTTTGTTCGGCATCCAAATCCCCCCTGGCACGCGCCAACTCGCCTTTCAGAAATTCGCGTTCATCTTTTGTTTTTTCCAAGTCGGCAAGGGCGTGTTGGAGTTGCTCTGAGATTGCTCGCACAGCCTCGTCTGCATTCATTTGGAGTGCTTCGATCTCTTTATCTTTCTCTCCTAACGCTGCTTCCCGGTCAAGCAGAGTAATTCGCTGACATTCGACCGTCGTATTGAAATCTTTTACCTTTCGCTCGAAGGCAGCTTTTTCACCAGCAATTCGATTTATGTGAATTAATACGACAGCGCTACATCGTATCCTGTAGCTGAATTCGTGAGAATTCGGCCTTCCCTCGTTTGCCCAAGTCGTCCGAATTCTCACGAATTCGGCTACAATGCGGGCCAAATTCTCGATCTAGCGCTGTCGTATTAACAACTTTTTCTTGTCGCTCTCCAATGCTTCAATTCTGCCGCGAAACACATTGGTTTGCTCAAGAAGTCCATCTCCTTGTTTGCTTGAATGCCTGAGACACCTTCCGCAAATACCGATTTCTTTCCTTTGCCGCATGCAGTAATGTCGATATTTCCTCGGTGCGATCGTCTGCGCGATCCAGCGCCTGATCAAGTTTGTTTTTTCCCTTCTCCGCAAGCTCAACTTTCCTTATTAATACGACAGCGCTACATCGTATCCTGTAGCTGAATTCGTGATAATTCGGCCTTCCCTCGTTTGCCCAAGTCGTCCGAATTCTCACGAATTCGGCTACAATGCGGGCCAAATTCTCGATCTAGCGCTGTCGTATTAATCTTCGGATGTACCACCAAAGTATTCCACCCAAGAATAGAAGCGTGGAAACGACCGCTACAATGGCTGAAACAGCGGGGCCTATTATCGCTACCCAATTCTGGTTCATCTTCTCTCCTTACTTCTGGGCCTGTATCGGAGAATTGAACGAACTGAAATTCTCGTTCCTCATTCACGGCGATGCAGCTACTTTGGGGCAACCTTTCAAAAATGATATGAACACTGAGTTGGTCGCTCAAGGCCCGGCACCGGCATGGCGAGCTATCGATGTGCTCGTACCGCACCACCCATGCCCTTGTCAAAGTCAGTTGTTGAAAAAAAGCGCATCCGATCGATTTTGCGATCGCATGGGCCGCAGCGGGCGCTAAACGGGGAAACGCAACCTACCCCCCTCTCTCCCTGGGTTTCGTGGCCAACACCCCCTAAAACCGCGAAAAAACTGGGGAAAAGTGCCAAAGCGCTTGGCCATCGGCTGTTGGCCAAGCGCCTCCGTTGGCCACCCCCACCAATCGCTGCGCTCATGGTGGGGCTTGGCGTATAATGACTCATGTTGATCGGCTTGCTCAGCATTTGGAGGCTTGGTTCATGAGTCGTGCACATCGGTATCTGGTGCGGTTTGATCCCAAGCGGTCGCCGCATTATTTCACGGATGTGCTCGTCATCGGGGCCGGCATTGCGGGGTTACGGGCGGCGCTTGATGTGTCGCCCGATCTTGACGTGCTTGTCGTCACCAAGGACCAGATTCAGCAGAGCAACAGCGCCTACGCTCAGGGTGGCATCGCGGGCGTGTTGTCGCCGGAGGATCGGTTCGAGAATCATATCGAAGACACGCTGACCGCCGGTGCTGGGCTGTGCGATCGCGGCGTGGTCGAGATGGTCGTGCGTGAGGCGCCGCAGCAGATTGCCGACCTCGTTGCGCTGGGCACGAAGTTCGACGAGGAGGAAGGCCAGCTCGCTCTGACGCGCGAAGGAGGGCACAGTCATCGGCGGATCGTGCATGCGCTCGGCGACGCCACCGGCTTCGAGGTGATGCGAGCCGTCATCCAGAAGGCGAAGGAGACGCCGAACCTGACGCTGTGGGACGACACGTTCACGCTCGATCTGTTGACGCACGAGGGCGCTTGCGTCGGTGCGATCGTGCATCGGCCCAACCAAGGAAAACTTCTTATCTGGGCCAAGCAGACGATTCTCGCTTCGGGCGGGGCGGGCATGGTCTATCGCGAAACCACCAATCCTCCTGTGGCGACGGGCGACGGCATGGCGGCGGCGTATCGTGCCGGCGTCGAGCTGCGTGACCTGGAGTTCATGCAGTTTCACCCGACGGTGCTCTATGTCGCGGGTTCGAGCCGATTCCTCATTAGCGAAGCGGTGCGTGGCGAAGGCGCATATCTGCGCGACAAGAAAATGTGCCGTTTCATGCTCGACATCGACCCGCGCGCTGAGCTTGCGCCTCGCGATGTCGTTGCCCAGGCGATCGTTCGCCGAATGGAGGAGACGAAGCACCCGAACGTTTATCTCGATCTGCGGCATCTCGACCCGGCTCTCGTCATGCGGCGGTTTCCGGGCATCGCCAAGGTGTGCAAGGGCTTCGGCCTCGACATACGGACCGACCTGATCCCGATTCGGCCTGGCGCTCATTACATGATCGGGGGCGTGACCGTTGACGAGCATGGCCAAACCACGATGCCGGGCTTGTGGGCGGCGGGCGAGGTCACGTCGAGCGGGTTGCACGGAGCGAATCGGCTCGCGTCGAACAGCTTGCTCGAAGGCCTCGTGTTTGGCTCGGCGTGTGCGCGCGGGGCCAGCGACCTCGCCATGAGGAAGTCGGACTCGTTGACAGCGCTGCCGTTGGCGAGCCGGTTCGAGTCGGAAAGCCAGGAGCCGATCGACGTCGTCGATGTCACGAATTCGTTGCGCAGTTTAATGGCGCGTAACATGGGCGTGGTGCGCGAGCGGTCGGGCCTGGAGGAAGCCAAGCAAGACGTGGAGTTCTGGTGCCGGTATGCGTTGACGCGCGAGTTCGAGCAGCGCGCGGGTTGGGAGTTGCAGAACCTGTTGACGATCGCTCGGCTCATGATCGACGCGGCCCTCGAGCGCGAAGAATCGCGCGGCGTGCATTTCCGCAGCGACTTCCCGACGCGCGATGACGTGAAATGGCAGCGGCATATTGCGAGTGCGGAGATGTAGGTTTGGCGTTTAGCGCTCGTGTGGGGCGTCGCAAGCGCTAAGCCGCAAGCGGAGTACATGTTACTAACCTTGCCTTGCCGCGGGAAGCTTCCGCGCGAGTAGCGATTTCGCCTCGGCGATTCGACGCTTGCACTCATCGCCCGGCCACGGCCAAACGGGAGGTTCGGGCGGCGGGAGACCCATACCGGCTGCTTCCTGTTCGAGAACGTCCGGCATCGCCACGGCCAATAGCGCCGCGAATTCCGCGGGGGCGACCTGGTGCGTTACCTGCAAGCGTTTCGCGAGGCCTTGGCTCGTCTGGTAATGCATCTCATCGTAAATCCAATGCCGAAGGAATATCGATTCGTCATGGGACAAGTTCATTTGCGGGAGCGTATTCGGCATAGGTGTGCTCCGACTGAATCTATTACTCACAGTTTAATCCGAAATCGTAGGGTGTGTCAAGCGCCAGCGCCGACGCACCAGTCACTTGCCGGCTCATGGTGCGTCGGCGCTGGCGCTTGACACACCCTACGATATCTTAGCGCTCGCATGGGATATTGCGAGCGCTAAACGTCAAGCAGCGAATGCTACTTCCCACCCGCTGGCACGTGTTTCTTCAGCCAGGTGAAGACTTCGTTGTGCCAGTATTCGCTGTTGCGTGGTCTCAAGACCCAATGCCCTTCGTCGGGGAAGTTGATGAATTTTGACGGCACGCCCTGGCGCTGAAGCGTCGTGAAGAGCTGAATGCCTTCGCTCACCGGCACGCGGAAGTCGAGGTCGTTGTGGATGATGAGCATCGGCGTTTTGTATTTGCCGAGGTTGCCCGCCAACTTGTGCGGCGAATGTTTTTCGTAGGAGGCGCGGTTCTTGCCCCAGGGCGTGCCGCCGTGCTCCCATTCGTCGAACCAAAGCTCTTCGGTGGTGGAGTACATACTGTCGAAGTTCCACACGCCGCAGTGGGTGATGAGCGTTTTGAATTTGCTGTTGTTGACGGCAAACCAGTTGACCATGTAGCCGCCGAAGGAGGCGCCGGCGGCGGCCATGCGCTGGGTGTCGATGTATGGCTGGCTTTCGAGATGCTTCAGGCCCGCCATCAGATCTTCGTAACACTTGCCACCCCAATCGCCGCTGATCTCGTCAACGTACTGCTGGCCGAAACCGGTGGAGCCGCGCGGATTGGGCAGGGCAACGACGTAGCCTTGGGCCGCCCAGGCTTGCGGGTTCCAGCGGAAACTCCAGCCGTCATCCCAGGCGCCTTGCGGGCCGCCGTGGACCAGGAACACGAGGGGCCATTTCTTCTTCGCATCGAAGCCTGGCGGCTTGAGGATCCACATCTGCATCGGGGTGCCGCCCGCGCCGAGCACGCTGACCGATTCGGGAAGCGACAGGTCGAGCTCCGCGAGAACCTTGGCATTGGCTTTGGTCGCGTTGAAGACGTCCCAGTCGGTATCGCGGTCGATGGCGACGTGCACCTCGTTGGGATGATGCATGGCCGAGCGTGTGAACGCCATGCGCTTGCCGTCGCTGCTTACGGACAGCGAGCCATTGGAATGGTGGCGGATAAACGTGCCGCGCTCGGCGGGATTGGTTTCCTTGAGATTGATGACGAAATACCAGTGCTTGCCGCGATCGTCGGCGCCGAAGTAGATGCGTTCATTGTCGGACATCCAGACGAAATCCTCGGCGGAGACCTCGAACTCGGCGGTAAGATTGCGCGGCTTGGCCCGTTTCTTCAGATCGATCTCGTTGAGCGATTCGGTTGGCAGGAGCATGATGTTCCACTTGTCGGCCTCGAAGCCTGCGCGCTTTTGGGCGCGGTAGGCGAGCCATTTGCCATCGGGCGAAAATTGGGGCGAACCGTCGGCAGCTTTGTTGTCAGTCGTGATCGATTCCCATTTCGTCGTGCCGCCTGTTACGGGCACGCGGCAGATGTCGTAATCGGTACTCCACGCCTCATTTTTGGCCGGTACAGCCGTGAAGTAGAGATGCTTGCCATCGGGGCTGAAGGTGAAGTCGTCGCCGATTGAGAACGTGGACGACGACGGATAGGAATCGCGGTCGCCGGGGGTGACGTCGCGCGGCTCGCTGACCTTGCTTTTTTCGTACGAAATCACGAACAGGTGAATTCTCTTATCTTCAACATATTCATCCCAGTGGCGAAAGAAGAGCCGGGTGAAGACCTTGGCTTTGATGGGGCTTTTCTCGATATCGTCCATGCGTTTCTTGTTGAGGGCGTCGCTTTCATTGAACGGTTTATCGGAATATTCAGGCCAAACGGTGGAGGTAAAGGCGATCTGCTTGCCATCGCGCGACCAGGTGCCAAGCGATGCGCCGGTGGCGATGTTGGTCAGCTGCCGAGGTTCGCCGCCTGCTATGTCGATGAGCCAAAGTTGGCTGGACCCGGATCGGCTTGATTCAAAGAGGATCGTTTTGCTATCGGGGCTCCAGCGTGGATGGCGGTCGCTCTTCGTGCTTGAGGTGAGCTGTTTTGGCGTCTCGCCTTTGTCGGTCGAGACGAGCCAAAGGCTGGCGACCGACTTGTTGCCGGCGAGATCGACGTTGCCTTGCGTGTAAACGACCCATTTCCCATCGGGGCTGATCTGCAGGTCGGCCAGGCGTTTCAGGCGGAAGAGGTCGGTGACCTTCATCGGTCTGGTTTGCTCGCCGGCATGCGCGGTCAAGGGGACGAGCAGCAACAACAAGTATGCGAAGCGTTTCATGTCGGATCCTCGAAGTAACTTGTGCGGGTTTGCAGCTTTCCTGATTTCCGCTTGCGGCTTGGCGTTCACCTGGGACGTTTCGAGCGCTAAGCCGCAAGCGGAATTCAAGAATGAGTTCAGCAGGAACGATTCGAGATATGTTATTGGCGGCGCGGCATCAGTTCACGGTCGGCGGCAGGGTTCGTGTCGAGGCCTGGTCGGCGGATCGGGCGGGCTGTGGGGCTTGGAAGAAACGGACACGCGCGATCTGGATCGTCCAGACGATGCGAATTCCGATCGGAATCATAGTTAGTGCGATCGGCAAAACACCTGAGCCGAGTAGGGCAATCGCGATCACCATCACCACGATCGCCAACTCGGGGGCCGCCGGGCCTAGAAGCCTATAGGTCTGCGGAAAACAGGAGAGCACTAACAGCAAGAGGGCGACCAAGAGCGCGATCTCGACCACGGTCCAACGCTGGCGCAACGCGATTTCGGCCTGGGAGACTAGGGCGATAGTCGATTGACCAGGATGGACGGCGATGAAGGATCCAAGTCTGCTTACTTCGAATTGGGGAACGGCACACGAAGCGAGCGCCGCCGATTTCTCGGTTTGCACACGTTGCTTGTCCCAACCATTACGTTTCGCGAGGTCGGCATTTCGTTTTTTCATGCCGCTGATGCGTTCCTGAACTTCCGCGGAATCGTGGTTGGAACGCGCGACGTTTGTGATACTGTTGACGTAGCTTGCCTGGCGAAGAAGGCGAACGATCCGCGGTTGCCGTTCCGCAATCTGTGACAGGGCAAATCCGCCCGCTGCCGATGCGAGCGACGGTACCTCCTCTAGCAGCCGAATTTCAGTTTCCGCGTTCCGAAGCAGCGTATGCAATAGGATTGCGTCGTGCTCTTGCGGTCGGTCGCGCAGGTCGACGCCAGGCGGCAATATGAGGACGCGTCCGGCGGTTGGCAATGGCGCATCGCCAAAGTGCAAAGGCTCGGTGTTCGGAGCGCTGGGCTTCTCGGCGCCGACTTGGTATCTCCAGCGCATCATCAAATGCTGCGGTTGTTCGCTCAACCGCATCGTGAAGATTCGGCTATTGTCGTCGCCTGCGGCAGAAGGTTGTGTTCTGCCATCGATAGAAACGTAGAGCGATTCCAACGGCTGAGGCAAGCGCAGACGCACGTCGGCCACCTGCGTCGAACGTAGCCAACACGACGCTTCATGCATCCAGTCGCCGGCGGCAGTACGCGAGATCGTTTCGGAGAATGCCAGGACGCGAACGGTAGCAGTCGTCGATATCGGTTTGGCGCCAAATTCCATCGCTGCACGCGTCGGGGCAACTTTCCAGATCGCGAGGGGAACCGAACCTGCCCCGCTGCCAGCGCCGTCGGTTTTGAGACGGGTTCCCGTGATGACCTTCCGCGTTCCACTCTCGATCAAGTCGCCGTCCTTCCACGCAACCGTTGAGCGCACGACCTCGACACCGCTGACTTCGATCATGGGCAGAAGCGCCGGCGAGGTTCCCGCGCTTTGCAGTCGGGCGGCAAACGTGACGATTACGCTGGCGGGCAGTCCGTCAGCAAACTGCACACGCCACATCGTCTCGCCCGCTTTTTTCGCTGGCATTGCCGTTACGACACTGCCGGGGACATCGAATTTCACGCCCACGCCGTCGACGGCCAGGTTCGACGCCTTGATCAACAAGGTCGGCAAGACGCCGTGGTCAGACCGGATTCGCAGCTCCTCGCTCCAGACAATTCCACGTTCGTCGCGTTCCACCTTGGCATGCGCCGTTGCGGAGGAAACATTCTTCTGTCGACGAATTTGATAGGCCAACTCCCAGGGCCAAGCCGTGATCGCGAAACGATGAGGCAACGCAGCGATCCGGCGCAACGAGCGCTGGTTGACGACATCTAGCTCAAGCCCAGCCGTTGGGCGCAGCTCGATCGCGGAGTCGAGGAGTTGGGCGTGCAGCGGGTGAATCGGCGGAACAGCGTGCGCCTTCTTGTCTGCCTTGCCCGTGTAGGCCTGCCAGCCGATGATCTCGATCGTCGTCTGTTTCTTGGGCTGTTTGAGCCAAACCTGCAAGAGCGTTTCGTGCAAATGCCAGCGGTGGACATCCGGGCCGCGCACACCGGCGAGGACGATGGCGGGATCGACCTGGAATTCCGCGAAATAGATGTCGCCTACCGAACTGGTCAAGGCACAGGTGGCGAACATGTCGGCACCGATCGAGTCGATATCCCACTGGAAATCGCAACGGGCCTTGAGTTCGCGCGGCTGCACGAAAAGCTCAAGCCCCGCGATGAGCGCCTTGCGCTGGAAGCGATAGGCACGTGTCGCCTCAACGGATTTGGCACCGCCAAGACGCTGCCAATTCTGCTGGAACTCGTCCGTCGTCATACTCTGGATGGCTAGATTCTGAGCGGCGCCGCGTGATTCCGTCGCCTCAAGCCGATAGCCCAACCAGCCCTCGATTGATTTTCCTTGCATCGCCGCCGGCAGGTTCAACATCATTCGTTGCGTCGTGAAATCGGTTGGCAACGCTTCAATCCGTAATATCACGTCCCCCGACACCGGTTTCGCGAAATCGACGAGCAATCTGCGTTGGACGGCCTTGCCCTGGACTTGCCAATGTTTGACCGCTATCGGCAGGCTCAAGGTCCCCGCGACGACGACGGTATGTGCCTCGATCGAGAGAATTTGCAGTCCGGCCGGCATCGCTACCGCAATTTGGCCAAGCGAAAGCCCGCCGAAGCGATAGTGCAATTGGCTGGATAGCGCGATGCTGCCGTGCCGAAGGTCCCAATAATGGGCTTCCGACACGTCGATGCTTTTCGCGAGGAGAACGGTCGGCCCGCCGGTCCAGCGAACGTGGATATCGTTCTCGTATCCGATTTGTGCCTGCCAGCCACGCACTGCGGAGGGCACGCCGGCGACGATCTTCGTTTCGCCCAGACCGCGGGCGAGTTGCGGATTTTGCACAGGCAAGTCCCATTGCATGCGCAGATCGCACCGCGCCGCTTTGGGAGCCGAAAATCGGACGCCCTGCATGTCGCCGGCGCTGTCGATAGGAGTCGTGAATGCCAGGCGGACATGATGTACTCCGGGTTTGCCGATCGCCAGCGCGTAGCCGTTCTTGTTCGGCGATGGAAAGGCCGGCGTCCCGTCCAACAGGCTGCCTTCTTCCAGTTGGACTCCGGTGAGCGGCACCACGAAATTCGCGGTGGGCCGGAGGCTGAGCACCTCGTAATCGACCTCGAATCGCGCCCGATTGTCGACCACCTGGCCAACATAGCGCGCACTCAACAACACCGTCGGTTGCGACGTGAAACTCGATTGTTTTTCGATCGCTTCGAGCCGGGCGGAAAGCTCGGCGGGCAGCAGGACCGCGGGTTTTGGATTTTGGATGATCCAGACCGTGTAGCTCGGCGCCGGGGCGGGCGGTTGGGCGTAGCATTGCCAGGTGATGACGCCAAGCAGCAGCGTCGCGGCGACGGTTCCCGCCGCCGAGATACTTGGCTTAGGCGCAGGGGCATCGCCGCTCGCTGCGGATCGCGATCGCGCCGCGGCAACCAGTGCGGCGAGCAAGCCAATGGCGTGACTCAAGGCACTCGGAAACAGCATGGTTTCGGCAACTGCGGTCGAGGCCAATGCGATCGCGATGACCATGCCCGTGAACAGAATAATATGGGCACGCACCCGCGTTCGCGCAGACAGGCGATTGCGCGTTGCATAGATCGTAAACAGCCAGAGTAAGGCCACCAGCCAGCCCAGCGAATTCGCGACGGTCTGATCGAGTAACGTGATTGCTCCGCCGTTCGCGATCAGGGGCATGTCCCATTCGCGCATCGACAACGCGCTGTCGTCGGGACCATGCCAGCCGGGCGATTGGGTTTGTGAATCGGCGTCTGCCGCGGTGCGATTCAACCACGCCGTAATGAGGAGAAATCCGCCGGACGCGTCACGCCCCGTCAGAATCGCTTCACGCATTGCCGGGCTGAGCCGTCCAACCTGTGCCGCGCCGGTCACGCTCAATTGGTGCATGCGTTGGGAAGTTGTCAAGAGCAGTCCGTTCGGCGTTGCGACGGCGATAAGTCCCAACGTTTCCCAGAACGGGCGGTCGATCGGCGCTCGCAGCAGCTTGGGGTCGATGGGCGTCCGTGGTTCCAGACCCAATTCGGTGAATGCCAACCGGTCGATCAGAAGCGGCATCTTTTCTTTCAATTCGACCAGGGCATAGGTTTCGAGCAAAGCACCCAACGAAAGCGCTTCGCCAGGCTCGGCATGGAGGTGGGCCTCGGCCAGAAGTGCGGCGCGACGAGCGTTTCCGATCTGGTCCGCAGCCGAACCACTGCCCGACGACGGCAGCCAGGAATCGCCCCAGGTCCATGCCGCATGCGTGCGGCGCAACCATTCGGCCCTTGGATGGAGGCCGCGCGGGGTCCCGATGGCCTCACGTTCGTCGGGGAAGATCGGTGTGAGGCCTTCCTCAATTGCCAAGCGCATGTCCACGTCGATAGGCGCGACAGGCCAACCGATCTTGGGCAAGGATACCCGCTGCATACCCGGGACGAAGAAACTCGGCGGCGACGACTGGGCCACAATCACGTAGCGCGTTGCCGTTTCCTCGCACGGTAACGTGAGCCGCACCGAATCGGCATCGTGTTGGGCGCGGAAATGATTCAGCCAACGATCCTGCACACGGACGGCCACGACGCGCATAGCCTCGGGCAGGCGAAGCTCACACGTCGGTAAGCGCTGCCCCCTTAGGCGAAAGCTGAGCTGATGATAAACCCGGCCATCGCGATAGATTTTTGTCAGACACTTTGCCTCATCGCAAATTTCGATGCGGGATCGCGTGACCGGGGTGCGCTCGGTCCAGACTCGCCACGGCGTCGGAGGAGGCTGTGGCGCATCGTTATCACGGAGCCGAATCCCGAACGGGGTCGTAGCCGTGCCGCCTTCGCGGGGTACGCCGGCGGCGCTGTCGATACGTTGGATGACTTCGTCGCCCGATTCAATCGCGAATTCCTGCGACACTCTGGCAGCGCCCAAAGGCACCATCGCTGGCACATCCCACACGCGCCGATCGGGTAATGGCCTCGGGGCAGCAGGCTCTCGATCCTCGGCCTTCGCCGATGCAATCGACGTTTCCACGGTAAATGTCGTTTTCTCGCGGAGCGGCTCGGAAAAATGAAAACGCCAGACCGGCCCCGCGGGTATAGTCGCATACGTCGCAAGGCCTCCGATCGGATTCACGGCTCCCAGCGCGAGCAAGTGAGGCAGCGCCTCGGCCATCGGCAGCTTCTCGACATGATGGATCGGCGATTTCCCCTCGTCACCGCCGATCCGCCATTCCACTGGGAATCGCGAGGACAGGCGAAAATCGACGTGATGCGGCGACCCAGCCAACGGTTCGATCTCCCACCGAAAGCGCACCGGCGCGAAGGCACTCTGCAACGAGATCCGATGCTCGCCGCGGACGCCGATTTGACCCGGCTTCGGCGTTATGCGGATCGTCGCCATCAGCCGTTGATTCCGCCAATGAAACGAATAGCTCGGTATCAGGTCTCGTTCGGCTTCCACGGCGGACACGGTTTGGGGCAATGACGATGACACCATCTGTGCATGCGCGGAGTCGGCCACGAAAACATCCAATCGCCCGGTTAGCCGCGTCGCATTGATCATGTCAATTTCAGGATGTGCAAGAACCCTGCTCGCACCCGTGTTCGCCGGGAATTTCGAGCGCAGCCGTGCCGACAGCGTCACATCGCGCATCGGCGTCAATGGTTGCTTCAATTCAACGACAAGCGTATCACCGGTGGTGTACCATCCACGCATCATACCTTCGGGCTGAACGCCGACGTGCTCCAGAACATACGCGGGATTCGTTTTTGGCAGCAAAGCCCGAAGCTCAAAAAAATTGCCGCGCGAAGCAACGCACCGTATCTCCGTCTCAAGAATAGCAGAGTTATCCGCGAGGTTCCATCGACTGCGGGAATCGGTAGTCAAATCGACCGGATTGGCGTGAAACAGGACAGTGGGCCGCAGCGACGCGCCGGCGTTGGCAGCAGTTTCGACGAGCGTGATTATTTGCGTGCCGTCGGTGTCGGCTGCGACATGGGTCACATCGAAGGAGCCTGGATTCCATCGCGCGGCCGGCAATATCGCATGCAACCGAACCGTCAGAGTTTCGCCGCGCGAGAATGCACCGGCGAGTCGCAACGCGGGGCTTGACCACGATTCACCCATTGGGGCGGCGGCGATGCTGCGGACCCGAAGCGTCTCGAGCTTGCCGTACATCGGCTGCTCAAATTGCAGCATGAGTATCCCTGGGATTTCCTTAGTCGACTTGCCTTTGGCGTCCATGACGGCGACCGTTCCCTCGCGCCACTGCCAGCGTTTGAGTTGCCCACCTTTGAACGTAACCTCGAACGGTTGCAGCCGCGGATCACCCTCGAGTGACAATTCCTGAACGCTGCCGTGGACGATATCGATATGAAATTCCTGATCGACGCTGATGCGGCGCGGTTCGACGGTCTGCGTTGCCTGGACTCGCGCGAAGAGCGTCGGTGCTGCGACACCAAGAGTGCCGGTATCGGCGATCTGGCGTAGCGTAATGGTAAATTGTGCCAACCCCGACGCCTGAATACGCCACAATCGTTTGGCAGGCGACTCCGATTCGATCGGGCCGGTTACCAGCGCCGGGGATTTCGCCACGGAAAGCCAATATTCCGCAGGCAGCAACAACTCGAATTCGCAGGACGCGCACGGCGGGACGGCAAGCGGAAACTGGATGCCGTCCTGTGTCAGGGTGCCACGCATGCTCCAATCGAAGAAGCAGGTTCGGTAGTCTTCGCCTGGGACGAGCAGGCTGAGCGATTTGCCGTCGAATTCCGCAATAGCGGCATCGCTGCCTCGTTCCCATTTGAGCTTGTGCAGCGCCAGACTGAGCGGATCGATAGGCAGGAGTGCGGCGTCGGCGACAGGATGGTGGACATGCCACTGCCCGCTGCCGTTGATTAACTGATGCCCAACCAATTCCGCGCGATAGTGGGCGCCGCGCAGCCGTGGCTTTTGCTCGCGGTTTGCCAGGAGACTTCGCGCTTGCTTGACGCGGGTTTCAAATTCATCGAGCGGTTGCAACGTCAGCGTGCCTTGCGAAACTTTCTCCAGTTCCTTGGCCACTCGTTCCGGCGGAATAACGATCCGCACGATCGACAACGGATCCTCTCCCGAACCCGGCTGAGCACACAGAGCCGCAACGGCGCAAAACCATCCCGCAGCCAAGACGAAGCGCCCGGCGGTGATCGGTGACAAACGCGAGATCGTTGACGACGACATGCGCAAAGTAAAATCTCGTACCCAGCGAATAATGATGGAAATGCAAGCCCAAGGGCGAGGTACTCCTAAACCCTTGGGATCTATTGCCCGCCTGCGCCCACACCCAGGGGTTCGGGAGTACCTCACCCCTCGGCTTGAATTTGATCAACTCATGCCCCAGTCGGCGCTCCGCTCGATTTGGACGGTGCCTTCTCGACCGCTTCCGGCGACGAGTCCAGAGTCGATGCCTCGCGTGGCCGTTTGGCCGCGTTGACGCGCGACATCGTCGAACCCTGCTTCGTTTGCGAAAAACCTGGCAGAGAAACGAGGTGCCGGCGGTAGCGCTCTTGCAACGTCCAATGAATGCCGATGAACACCATGGTAATTACAAATCCTGGTTGCATTCCGAACAACAGCGCGGGCACCAGTCCGGGAAAGCGAATCGTGAGCGCCAATGCCAAAACGGCGAACGCTAGGATGATCGTCCAGAAAGTTAACCGCGAGATTGGTGCGGCGTAGGCGCCGAGTGCGATCAGCACGACCAAACCCGAGCACGTAAGCAGCCACGCGGCGCGTGGCATGTGCAACACCGCCATCGGCGTGGCCGTCGATTGCGTAACGGACCATGTCACCGGATCGCCGGGCTGTCCGGTGTCGGCGCCAATCAGCCAATGCTCTGCGTCTGCCGTCGTCTGGCTAGGCTTGGGAGTCAACAGCCAGCCCTGGATTGTCCAATGAATGTCCGGCACGGCGCTCGATCCAAACGTTGCGCCAAGCATGGGCGATGCCGTCGTCAGCTGCCAACGTGTTTCTCCGATCGCCACATCGCCCTGCAAAATCGGCATGGGCAACGTCGTCAACATGATACCCGCATTTTCCACCGCACTGGCGGGAATGGTAAAGCTGATCTCCAGCAATCCCGGCCCCGTCAGCACGCCGGATGGAAGGTTTAGCCGTACGATTCTTTCCATCGCGTCCAGGGTTATCGCAGGTATGTTGAGTTTGCCAATCTTGAAGATCGGCGGTTCAAGCAACCGCGACTGCGGCGCCGGCAATTCCACGTCAACAAAGGACACGTGGTATTTGCGAATCCAATAGCGCATACGGCAAACCTGACTGCCATCCGCCTTGAAGCGAACCTCGCTAAGGGCGCGGTCGATTACTAGCGATGTCGATCGCGCGGTGTTGGTGCGATCCATCAACAACGTCAACGGCAGGTCGGCGCCGTAGCCCTGAATAACCATCGTCGGAAGCTGATCGTTGCCGGCGACAACCTCAATGCCGCGCTCGTTCCATAGGCCGCGCTCGCGCACATCCTCCGCAATTCGTGGTTTCATGCCGGCAAGCGACCAGACACGAACTTTGAGGTCTTTGATCGCGACATTGGTCGGCCAAAGTGCCGACACGTCGAGCGTCGCCGGCGTGGCCTCCTCCAGGCGAGGGAGCGTCTTGATATTCAGGTCGTAGCGCAAGCGCAGGTCTGCTTTGTCGTTCGCATCACCGGCGACACGCAACCAAACCAGGCGGCGGACCGAATCCAGGTTCAACAACTCGCCGCCGGCCAATACGTCAACATTCTTTACGTTCGCCGGCAAGCGCAGGGAAATTTGCCCAGCGCGAAGTTCCGGCCTGGCGTTCTTACGCGCCGGCGACAGACGCAGCGTCTGCGTCACCTGGGCTGTGCTTTCGTGCAACACCACATCGAGGATCGACTGCGTTACCGTTTCCGGCTCGAACAGACGCCACGCGAAATCGAAACTCGCCGGCGATTGATCCCAGGCCAGATCGAACTGATTGCGCTGCGGGACCGGTTCCTCCGCACCCGGCGGGCCGTGCAGAATTTCGATGCCGTCGTCAGTTTGCAACGTCAATTTCGTGCCCCGATCCCGCGTGCTGACAGGTCGGGGCAAGTCGAACCGCGTCGCCCGCACGAAGTTCTGCAGGCGGGTGACGCTCTTGATGAAGAGCGTCATGTGTTTCGTTTGTCCGCGAGGCCAAATCACGCGTGCATTGCCGAGCGAGTCCAGTGGGGTCTGCTGGAGGCGGTTACCTTGCTCGTCGGTGATGCCAAATTCCTCGGTCTGTGCCAATGCCGGTTGAAAGGCCAGCCACAATCCCGCCCACGGCAGCGTGCCCGGAAACGCCTGGCCTGGAGCCGACGCTCCGATCGATCCGAGATCGCGAGGCCGAGTCGTCGGTAGTTTCAGATCGACGGCATTGATCGCCGAATAGACGGCTCTAAGATGAATCTTCGTCGTCGATTCCAGTTCCCAGGCCGGTCCAATGGCACGCATCTTGATCGCATGCTCGACGTTGGACTCAAACTGATTCTTGTCGAAACGCCATTCCAATTCGACCGGCGCCTTGTGCGTTTGCATGACCTTGACGTTCTTGTCCGATACCGTCGGCAAGGAGAATTGAAATGTCGATTCCACATCACTGTTTTTGGTTTGAAATACATCCCCGTTGCGTGTAAAGAGGACGCGCTGGCCGAAACTGACATCGGCAGGGATACTGACGTTGATCGTGCCCTGCTGATGAAACGCGTTCAACACGCAGAACGGCCCCGCCGACACGCGCTGACCGAGGTTCGGTCGAGGCACGCGAACCAACACCGTCACCTGCCAGGGTTCCGCCGACGGCGCCGACACCTTTAGCTCGTGATAGGGCGTTTTCTCATCGGGCAGCTTCCAGGTGTGCGTCAGGCCTGCCGGTTCCTTTACCTCGATTTTCGCCGACGCCGGCAACAACAGCCGCCAAACGTCGGTTTGCGATCGGCTGTCTTCGAGCGTCAGCACGGCAGTCATGTTGACATGCGTTTCATCGACGCGCACCTGCACCTGGTTCTCGACTTTTGGCAAAGCCGCATTACCCACGAGGGAAACGGGCTCTTTCCAGACGAGATTCAATACCTTGATTTTGCCCAGGGCGAGCTGCCATTGACCTGGCGTCTTTGTTTTTTCGAGCGTGTCGTTCCAGCGCAGTTCTTTGACATTTGGAGGCAGGTCGAGGTTGAGCAGTGTCACGGCCGCGCCGGGCAAATCGATGTCGATGCCCCGTTCGATGCTGCCCGTCGCGGATATCTTGACTTGCACCGGCACGCGCAGGTTGACCGCCAACTGATGCCGACCCTCTTTTTCGACCCGAGTGCTGAAGCCATCGTCGGCGACATCGAGCAATGCAGGTTCGCCGTCAAGTTCGCCTTCGTCGGTCAGGTGCCCGCCCTTCAGGCCAAGTGCGACGATCGTGCTCGGCTTTTCCGTGGAGAACGCGAATTCCGCACGGATCTGCAGAAAGTTGCCGTCGAGCTTTCCGGTCAGCTTGCAGGCCGAGGGGATTTTTTTGCCGACTTTGAGTTGTTGCTTGAGAATATCGATCTGGTCCTTGAGCCGATTGTATTCCTCGGGAGTCAACACCACGAGCTTCGGAAATAGTGCCATCGCATCGCGCAATTCTTCGACGACGACGATGATCACGCCGGCGGGCGATTTCAGCAGGTCCAGTGAGATTTTGGTTTTTGGCATATCTTTGCCCGTATCGGGAGCGATGGGCTCGACCGATTTGCCTTTGGTGCCGTCCTTGGTTTTGCTCGGGTCCGATTTCTTTTCGCCGGTGGTCTGCGCATGGGAGAGCAACGGCATGCACGCCAGAGCAAAGACGAGGATCGACGTTGCCCGCACCATGTTGGAGCTCCGATGACGCCAAGAAAACGCAGCCCGACCAATCGTTCCGGAAAGGTGAGGTTGCCCGTCATTATAAATGATATTTCAGGAAATTGATGCCCAAGATTCCCAATTCGCCAGAAATCACCTATTGCCAATCGCACGACTTTTCGAGATGATGGAATTTACGGATGATAACGATGGTAACGATTCCGCGATTTCCCCGTTTAGCCGTTCGCCTTTGGCGAACGCAAACGAAACCGTTTCCAACAGAAAGTGAACCTCCCTTGGACAAGACGAAATGCAAAGCCGAAGTCGATGCCGAAACGGCGAAAATCGATTTCGCCGAGAACAACTACACCGTCGACCTGACTACGAATAACGGCGCGATTCGCGTCGAGTTCTTCACCGACAAGGCGCCAAATCACGCCAAAAACTTCATTGCCCTCGCCAAGATCGGCTTCTTCGACGGCGCAATCTTCCACCGTATCATCAAAGACTTCATGATTCAGGGCGGCTGCCCCCAAGGCACAGGCTATGGCAACGGCGGCTACAACATTAATGCGGAATTCAACGCGACAAAGCACGTTCCCGGCGTCCTATCCATGGCACGCAGCGGCGATCCAAACTCCGCGAGCACTCAGTTCTTCATCTGTCTCAAAGCGTATCCAAGCCTCGACGGCCAATATACCGCCTTCGGCAAAGTGATGGACTCAGCATCGCAGGACGTCGTCAACGCCATCGGCCTAGTCAAAACCGACCGTAACGACAAACCGGTCGAAAAAGTCGTCATCGAAAAGGCGGCCGTAACTGTGACGGCGAAATGAGTCCTCAAACCCCAGTCATGAGCGCAGCGATTCCTCGGGATAGACAATCGCTTCGCTCATGGTGGAGCTTGAACGCTTGAAACGATGCGACGAAACTGTAAAACATCGTCTTGACGAAGTCACCGCGCCTCCGCTTCGAGAGGCTGGGAGGGGCGCCACGCAAGGGGAAGCTGTGAACCTGGTCAGGCCGGAAGGTGCAGCCATAAGCAGTGGATCTTGTGCAGTGGACTTACCTCTCTCAGTCATCTCGGTGCGGTCGGCGCATCAGGCCCACGGATAACCTCCGTGGGCTTTTTTTCGGTCCCGAGCCAAGTTTCCTGCCGATGATCCTCCCCACGGCTCGGCTATTTCGCCGAATCCAACCCTTGTAGTGAACGCCCTTTCACATCTCCTGTGTCATTGGGTTGAGCCCATTTCGTCGGTCTCACCGCAAGTTTTCCGTCGCGAAACCTGCGATAAGATTCGCCATGCTTGCCCTTTGCAGGCCTCGCAGCAGCTCAATCCTTGATCTCGAAGATCGCCTCGATCTCCACCGCGGCGCCCTTCGGCAACGCGGAAAAGCCCAGGGCACTGCGGGCGTGATGGCCGTCGGTTTTCGCGCCGAAGATTTCGTGCAGCATGTCCGAGCAGCCGTTGATGACTTGTGGCTGTTCGCCGAAATCGGGAGCCGAGTTGACGCAACCGAGCACCTTGATGACGCGCAGATTGTCGAGCGTGCCATGCCTGTCCCAAACGGCGCGGAGAATGTCCACCGCGCATTCCTTGGCAGCATCGTAGCCTTGTTGGGTTGTCATGTTCTTGCCCAGCTGGCCTTTCGTCTTGCTGGAAAAGCCGCAGGTGTAGAGCATCTTTCCGCTGCGAGCGCACCAGTTGAGGTAGCCGGGCTTGAGCTTCTCGAACTTGATGCCCAGCGCCTCGGCACGCTTCTGTGGCCCGTCCTTGACCTGCGTCGATACCGCCGATGTAGTACCGACGGTATGGATCAACGTGCCGAGCAGAATCAACGCCGCGACGGTGAATGCGCAGACACGAACAGGTGATGCAGTGAGCATGAGTGGAACTCCCGTATAGATGCAAATGGTAACCGATGTTGATTCTATGTTAGCCGGACGCGCAAGCGACGGTGAAGCGTCCGCTCAACAATATCCATAGAAATTGAGTACCACGGGCGCTTCACCGTCGCTTGCGCGTCCGGCTAACAAACGAGGATCATCTCGATGAAGAAGAAAAAAACCTCGCCGCGCGTCACCCGCCGCGGCTTGCTCAAAACCGGCGCGACTGTCGCCCTGACCGGTATGCTCGCACCAACCGCGAACGCAGCGGCGGTACAGCCCGCGCGACAAAGCGTCTACGAGGCGCTCGGCCTTCGGCACATCATCAACGCCACCGGCACGGTGACCAACCTCGGCGGATCGATCATGCCGCCGGAAGTCGTCGCGGCCTGGGCGGACGCATCCCGGCACTTCGTCAACCTCGTCGCTCTGCAAGACCGCGTCGGCGAGCGCATCGCCAAGCTCATCGGCGTCGAGGCAGCCATCGTCACCACGGGTGCGGCGGGTTCACTCCTGCTCGCCACGGCTGCCGTCGTCACCGGCGGCGATCGACGCCACATCGCCCGCCTGCCCGATACGCGCGGCATGAAAAACGAAGTGCTGCTGCAAAAGGCCCACCACTCGTGCTACGACAACCAGCTCACCAATGTCGGCGTTCGCCTGATCGAAGTCGAGACCGCTGCGGATGTCAAACGAGCCGTCAACGATCGCACGGCGTTGATGTTCTTCATGAACAAGGACGACGCCGAGGGCCGCATCCGCAGACAGGAGTGGGTAGCGCTGGCACGCCAGCACAAGATTCCGACGCTGCTCGACGCCGCCGCCGACGCTCCGCCGCTCGAACGCCTCTCCGAATACAACCGCATGGGCTTCGATCTCGTCGCCTTCAGCGGCGGGAAAGCCATTCGCGGCCCGAACGACACCGGCCTGCTCCTGGGCCGCAAGGAGCTTATCGAAGCTGCCAAGCTCAACACGAACCCGCATTGTGGCACGATCGGGCGGATGATGAAAGTCAGCAAAGAGGACATGATCGCCCAGCTCGCCGCCGTCGAGCGCTTCGTTCGGCTCGATCACAAGGCGGAAGTTCGCGAATGGGAACGCCGGATTGGCGTCATCGAGACAGCGGTACGCGGCATCGCCACGGTGCGTTGCGAGACGATCGTACCGCCGATCGCCAACCACGTGCCGCACCTGATCCTGACGTGGGACGAGACGCGCATCAAGATCACGCGCGAACGCTTCACGCAAGCGCTGATGGCGTCCGATCCGCCGATCCAGATTGGCCGAGTGCCCGGCACCGGCGAGCGCGGCGTCGTGATCTCGGTCTTCACGCTGCAAGCAGGCGAGGAACGCATCGTGGCGGAGCGCATCGCGATGATATTGCGCGGGGCGGCGGGGCGATAGAATGCGGGGGCGATCGAATGCGAATTGAGCGTTCCCGTCCACGGTTAGATCGGGTATAATCGCAATACATTGCAGGAGGGAAAAGTCCATGTCGAATGTTATTCTGGACCTCAATCGAGAGCTTGCGAGCCGAATCAACGCCGAGGCACACAACAACCCGCAATCGCCGTACGCGAACAAGTTTGTCGGCATCGCCAATGGCAAAGTGGTTGTGGTTGCCGATGATCTCGATGAACTCGACCGCCAACTCAGAATAGCCGAACCGGACCCCAAAAAATGCTGCGGCGCGGAAGCGCGTCGCGACTATACCGAAGTGCATGAGATATGGAGGCTGACCTGATACCGCACGCTCAATGGCCTCTTCGGAAAGGTCGGCCAAACATTCAAATTGTTTTGACGCTTGCTCTCGATGGGCAACCGTCGCCGCGAACTCTGCTGGCGGACACCGGCGCGGGTTCTCGCCTGGCTAGTTTCGACCTCATCCTGGAAGAGGATGACTGTGTGTTGTGCGGCGGAATTTACCTTTCTACGGTCACGCTACGCGGCGCATATACGGGTGTCTTTCCAGTCTATTCCCTGCGCGTCCAGCTTCCCACGCTCGGTTTCGCCAAGCCGTTGCGTGTCGTGGGCGTTCCTACGGTGCCCCCAGGACTTGACGGCATCGCATGCTTCAATTTCCTCAACCGTTTTCATTCGCGGACGGCGGTGAGTTCATCGACTTCGAGACCGGTATTCACCTGGGTCCAGAACTTGATCCGCTCCGGATCGCCGCGGATCGGTTGCGGAATCTTCCACAGCGGGGCCGTTCTGTTGGCGCTCCCTGTCATCACGGTTTTGCGATTTTCGCCGCTTGCGAATGGGATAGATGCGCCGCCCGTTCGTTGATAGAAGGGGCCAATCATGAACATGCCTGACGCACCGAGTCAGTCCACCGCGATCCCCGTGCCGCCATACCTCGCGCAAGATTCACGAGCAGTACACTTGAACGACCAAGTTCAAGAAATCACTGACGAAGATCTTGCTTACGTCTCCGTCCCGAAGCAATCGGCCGGAACGGTCCAAGTCCGCTACGTTCCCGGCCTACCAATCACGCCGGCTCCCTACCCGCTCGATCTGGACGAGGACGATCGATGACACCCTTCTGGAGTCAGGTCAATGTTATCGGCTTGGCCCAGGGCGATTTCCTGCCCCAATGCCGCGTGCCTCATTTCGGGGCGGACTTTGGCGACGCCGGAGCGGAAGAACTTGTCCGCGTCGATACCTGCGACCCCATCACGGTCACCCAAAGCTGCGATCTGGTGAACCTGCGCACCGGCTCAGCCGCTCTCTGCCCCACCTATTCCCTCGCCCGCTTCGAGGATGCCAATCCAAACTATCGCAAGAAGGGAGGTTCGCAAGGGCCGAGTCGAAGGACTGCACCTGCTTGGTGGCTTCCTCGATCCGGCCAATAATCGATCCGCGCTGGTCGTCGACTTTCGGCAAATCTACTGCCTGCCCGTCGAATACCTCGCGAAAAAAGCGGCCTTGCTGGGTGATCGCTGGCGTTTGCAGTCCCCGTTCCTGGAACATTTTTCGCAGGCCTTTGCGCGATTTTTCATGCGCGTGGGCCTACCCTCAGCAATACCGGAGTATCGTTAGGTTGGAGAATTAGAGGGGCCGTTCGCGTTCAATCGATCGTCGTCGGCCCGCCGAGTTCTTGCAAGCGCTGCCGACGATGCTGCCAAGTGGCGGCGTCGAGGACGCGGACGGCGGTCAGGTCATCGACTTCGAGACCGGTGATCACACTGGGTCCAGAGCTCGATCCGCCTGACGGCGGAACTGCGAGCGCGTTGCCGAGCAAAACGGGTGCTCTCGTCCCCGCGACCCAGCATGAAATCGCCCACGTTCCGCATGATTCGATGGATATGCAGGTACATCTTCCGGAAGAATATCGGCGGTCGGGGGAAATAGGCGAAAGCTCCAAGGCCCTGAAACACCGTACTATTTCTTGTTTCGAGCAGTGATCCCGTCTATGGCTATCTTCGCTCGCGTTCGTGTGGTTTGGTCTTGGTTTGCCGTCAACGCTTCCAAAGCGGGATAACAAGCAGGCGTACCAGAATGCTCCAGAACCCTCAAGGCCGAAATTCGAAGCGCGTTATCCTCTCCTTTCAATAGTCCCAGCAACTCCGGCTCGGCGACAGGACCGATATTAATCAACGTGGGCACAACCTCACTTTCGAGACCGGCTACGCTGAGACACTCAAGAACGGGGATCACGGAACGTTTATCTTGAAGCCTGCCGATTCCTCGGAGTACCACGATGCGATTTGTGATTTCCTTGTCCTGTAGGATGGGGATGAGCACCGGTATCTCAGCGGGAGTCGCCCATCTTGTCAACACTCTGATGGTTTCCGCGCGATCGGTGCGATCAGCGGTCTGCAAAAATTCGGCCAATTTTTTCGCCACGACGGGGCGATGCGTGTTATCGATGTTCATAGAGGCCAGTTCCATGAGAACGCCACGGGGGCCGCCGCGGGGATCGGTGTATACAAGTCTCGCCAAAATCCTGTCAAGCGTTGCGTCTCCCGTAAGTTTGGCCGTTGGAGGAATTTCTATCGGAGCTTCGGATTTACCGGTCCCATAAACCACCCAATAACATGGCAACGGGAAGAAGCCTAGCAACGCAGGCACAAAAAGTCCAAACAACTGTGTGTAGACCGCGTGTTTCAAATTGTCCCAATGCGTAAACAAATAGTAGAGGCCGTAAAAGGGGATAAAGATACACTTCAACAATTCCACCATGTCGTCGCGCGCGATAACCACGATATACATTACGCTGCCGGTCAGGACAATGATCATGGTATACGCAATCAACACCAGGAGAAAGGAAAAGGGATGGATGCACGCCAGCAGCAGCACCACCAACGCAATTCCGACGCCGACTTTCACCGGGGTGCTCATGCGGTCCAATACCTTGGTGAGGCCTTTCCAAGTCTTGTTTGGTCTCTGTTTCTTTGGCGAAGGTTGGTCCTCGTCATCATCGTCCGCTCTACTGCGCCGGCGCGGCGGACCAGCCTCGCCGTTGTTGGCAGAGCGTTTTTTCTTCGCAGGCGGCTTCTCCGACACGGTCTGGGCGTCGTCTTCGTCGTCAAGTCGAAACTTGTGACGGCACGACGCACAACGAACGACTTTGCGATCGTCGGCTGGTAGCTTGACCTTTTCACCGCATTCAGGGCAACGCACAATGGGCATAACATAGGTTCCGTTGTGGGAAAGAGGAGCCGCGCGACCAACCAGGCCAATCATTGAAGTGTAACGGCAGCGACCTCGGCCGTCAAGAACGGTGAGCGGAGCCCTGAAACCACCAGTCCAGGTTGTAGTCAAGCAATCCGGCGATATACTGAGAAATGAATTGCCAATTCGCCTCGTCAGGAGGAGAACGCATGCCACCCTTGACACTGGAAGATCGTGTCGCTGCATTGGAAGAAAAGGTCTCGGTCCTGACGAAAACCAAATCGCCGCAAGCCGGCAAAAAAGACTGGCGGACGTTGATTGGCATCTTCACGGATAAACCGGAGATGCAGCAACTCCTAATCGACGCGATGAAGCTCCGCGAGGAAGATCGGCAAAAGACCCGGCCCAAAGGACAACCGGCGAAGCGAGCCAAAACATGATCTTTCTCAACGCTCACACCTTTCAGTCTCCCTTCAACTTTCCCTCTCACCCATCCCGCCGCGCATACAATAGCCGCACCAAACATTTATCCCACTACGGACTACGGACCACGGATTACGGACCAAACATCATGACCGAATTTCGCATTGAAAAAGACTCGATGGGCGATGTCAAAGTTCCCGCGCAGGCCTACTACGGGGCGCAGACGCAGCGGGCCGTTGCGAACTTTCCGATCTCGCATATGCCGCTGCCGAAGAAGCTGATCCACGCTCTCGGTCTCGTCAAAGTGGCGGCGGCGGTGGCGAATCATGACCTCGGCAAACTCAAGCACGACATCGCCGAGCCGATCATCCTCGCCGCTCGCGAAGTCGCCGCCGGCAAGCACGACAAAGAATTCCCGATCGACGTTTACCAGACCGGTTCCGGCACGTCGTCGAACATGAACGCCAACGAAGTCATCTCCAATCGCGCCATCGAGATCCTTGGCAAGAACCGCTTCGAGGCCAAGAAACCGATCCATCCGAACGACCATGTCAACATGGGCCAATCGACGAACGACATGTTCCCGACCGCGATCCACGTCGCCGCCGGGTATGCGATTCATAAGGATTTGATCCATCAGTTGCAGCATTTTCACGGCGTGCTTGCGGACAAAGCGAAGCAATGGGACGACATCATCAAGATTGGCCGCACGCACTTGGCCGACGCCACGCCGATTCGGCTCGGCCAGGAGTTCAGCGGTTACGCTCGGCAAATTGAGCTATGCGTCGAGCGGGCCAAGCGAGCGTTGCATGCGGTGATCGAGTTGCCCGCCGGCGGGACCGCGGTCGGCACGGGCATCAACACCCATCGCGACTTCGGCTGTAAGGTTGCTGAGGTCTTGGCGAAAGAAACCGGCGTCCCGTTTACCGAAGCGATGAACCACTTCGAGGCCAACGCCAACCGCGACGGTCTCGTCGAATGCAGCGGGCAATTGCGTGCGATCGCCGTCTCGCTGTTCAGCATCGCCAACAACCTCCGCTGGCTGGGGTCCGGGCCTCGCTGCGGGTTTTTCGAGATCATCCTGCCCGATCTGCAACCTGGCTCGTCGATCATGCCAGGCAAGGTCAACCCCGTCATGTGCGAATCGATGATGCAAGCCTGTGCCCGCGTCATGGGCAACGACCAGTGCGTCGCCTTCAGCGGCGCGACCGGCGGGCAGTTCGAGCTGAACATCATGATGCCGGTGATGGGCCTCGCAGTCATAGAGAGCATCGACTTACTCAGCGCGTCAGTGAAGGCATTTATCGAGTTCTGTGCTCTCGAAATGGAAGCGAACCGCCAGGCGTGCGAGAAGCAAGTCGAATGGAGCATGGCGATGGTGACATCGCTCAACCCGCTGATCGGTTATGACACCGCCGCCGCGGTTGCGAAAGAAGCGTTCAAGGTCGGCAAGACGGTGCGTGATTTGTGCCTGGAGAAGATGAAAGCCGGAACGCTGAAGAAGAAAGACAGCGACGCGATCGTGACCGTAGCCGAGCTGAACACCGCGCTCGACCTTCGCTCGATGACGGAGCCGTCGGCGTAGGGGATCGATTCTTGATGCGACCATCAAAGCTCGCCGAGGGCCACCGTAGCCATCACGCGGAGCTTGATGGCTACGGTAATCGCGGGCACTTGAAGGGCTCTCATCGTTCACGCCCCGTGGTAATCGACTTCCTTCACTTCCAGCGCGTGCTTCTGGATGAACTCACGCCGCGGCTCGACCTTTTCGCCCATCAGGATGCGGAACATTTCGTCCGCCTTCAAGGCATCGTCGAGCCGAACTTGCACGAGGGTTCGGCGCGCGGGGTCGAGCGTCGTATCCCAGAGTTCGCCGCCGTCCATTTCGCCCAAGCCTTTGAAGCGAACGATGCGGATGCCTTTCTCGCCGATCTTACGAACCTCGGTCGTCAGTTCGCGAAGTTGATTCAGCATTTGCTTGCGACCGTCGGCCTCGAGGAAGAAACGCGGCACGGGATCGCGCCCGGCGATACGCGGCGACGGGATGAGGTCCACTTGGTTTAAGCCCATCGCTCGCAGCGAATCCAGCCCACGATTGACCGCCTTGACTTCGTGCAACTCCTGCACGGCAAGGACATCGCCGACCGGCGCGCTGGTTTTGACCGCCTCGGTATCCGCAATGACGATATGTTTGCCTTGCTGAATCAGGCTTTGGCGATAGGCGTCCACTTCATCCTCGGTGAAGAACCAATGCTCCTGCTTGCCAAAGGTCACGCGGTAAGTCGGCAGTTTGCCGTCGCGCATCTTCTGAATCATCGTACCGACGTTCAGGCCACGGCGTTCGAGGATCATGAGCGGCTTCTCGAGTTCGTCGAGCACCACCATCAAGCCTTTGAGTTTGGCGCCTTCAAAAACGGCCGGCTCGGCCTGGACGCCTTCCGGTGGGACGACGGTGAGCTTCGTGCCGTCGAGGCCTCGCTCGGCTAGCTCTTGTGTCATCTCGTCCATGGTCTGCACGTAGCGGATCGACTTCTTTTGCTCGACCTTGAAGAGCGGCGGACGAGCGATCCAGACGTGGCCTTTTTCGAGAAGCGGGCGCATCTGGCGATAGAAGAACGTCAGCAGCAGCGTGCGAATGTGTTGCCCGTCAACGTCGGCGTCGGTCAGAAGGATGACACGGCCATAGCGCAGGCCTTCGATGTCTTCGGTATTGCCGATGTCGATACCGATGGCGCTGATGAGGGCGCAAAGTTCCTCGTTGTTGAGCACTTTTTCCATGCGGGCTTTTTCGACGTTGAGCACTTTGCCACGCAACGGTAGGACGGCCTGGAAGTGTCGGCTGCGGCCGTTATCCGCCGACCCGCCTGCGGACCCGCCTTCGACGAGGAACAGCTCGGACTCATCGCGATTGCGGGTCGTGCAATCCATGAGCTTGCCTGGCAAGCCGCCTCCGGACAGGATGTTCTTGCGGTCTTTCAGCGCTTTCTTGGCTTTCGTCGCTGCCTCGCGGGCCTCGGCGGCGATGATCACCTTCTTCATGATCTTCGTCGCTTCCTTCGGGTTCTCCTCCATGAACTTCAGCAGGAATTCGTACACGACTTTCGAGACAATGCCATCAACTTCCGGGTTATTCAGGCGGATCTTCGTCTGTGATTCAAACTGCGGCTCCGGCAGTGAGACGCTGACGACGGCGGTGATGCCTTCGCGGTAGTCTTCGCCTTGCGGGGAAATGTTCTTAAAGAGAGCTTCCTTAGTCCCGTAATTCGTCAGGGCGCGGGTAATGGCGGTGCGGAACCCAGAGAGGTGAGTTCCGCCGCCAGGATTGCGAGCGTTATTGGCATAGCAGTGGACGCGATTTTGTTCTTCGCCCGTGGTGTACTGGAAGGCGACTTCCACGCGCACGTCGTCCACGGTATTTTCGACGTAGAGCGTCTTGTGAACGGTTTCTTCGGTACGGTTGAGGTACTCGACGAATTCCGCGACGCCGCCGTGAGCGAGGAACAATTCTTCCTTGGCGGTGGCTTCGTCGGTCAGTTTAATCGCCAGGCCTTTGTTGAGATAGGCGAGTTCGCGCAGGCGATTTTCGAGGGTGTCGTAATCGAACTTCGCGTCTTTGAAGATTTCGGGATCCGACTTGAAGGTAATTTTGGTTCCGGTACGATCGTTCGGGGCGTTGCCGATCTCCTTGACGGGCGTGACGGCATAGCCGCGCTGATATTCCTGGGTGTAAACCTTGCCGTTGCGGCGCACCTCGGCAATGGTCCATTCGGAGAGCGCAGTGACAGCCTTAGCGCCGATGCCGTGTAAGCCTGCAGACGTCTTGTACGTGCGCTTGTCGAACTTCGCACCAGCACCGACGGTGGTCAAAACGACTTCGAGCGTCGATCTGCCTTCGGTCGGGTGCATATCGACAGGAATGCCGCGGCCATCGTCGGTTACGCTCAGGCTGCCATCGACATGGATGGTAACGTGGATATGTTTGCAGAACCCTGCAAGCGCCTCATCGACACTGTTGTAGACAAGTTCATAGGCAAGATGATGCAAGCCGTTGGAGGTCGTATCGCCGATATACATACCAGGCCGTTCGCGAATATGCTTCGCATCGCGAAGCACATCGACGTTGCCGCCTTCATATTCGTTTTCCGGTGTTGCTGCTATCGTTTCCGTACTCATGGCTGGTCTCCTATTTGATGTTTTCGTATTCCGCTTACGGCTTTGCACTCACGTGAAAGCATCATGCGTTCGAGCGTCATTCTGCAGACGCTGAAGGAAATCATGATGATTCAAACGATCCAACACGCAGCCGCAAATCTTTGATCTTTTCGCCGGGTAATTTCTCACTCAGTGTTTGCAATATGCGGCGCTTGTGGTAATGCGCCAATTCCTGCACGAGCACGCCGCTGGCAACTTCGACTTCCAAGATGCCGCGTTTCAATCCGAGTACACGCGAACTGCTCGCATATTCCAAACCCACCGCTTCATTCCAGGCACGCTCCAAGTGCAAGCGTGCCGACCGTCGGCCCCAGCCGCGCGCCGTGAACAGGCGAGCCAAAATCTCCTTGATCGATTCGGGCGGCGGGTCAGGCTGATAAATGATCGGCGGCATGACGCAGTTCTTTCCGGCCTGTCGTTTAGCGATCGTGTGTGTTCTTGCGAGCGCTAAACGGCAAGCAGTTGGTGTCATTTCGATTCCACCAACGGCACGACCACATACGTGTAGTTCGGCTCGTATCGAAAAACCGCCGGCGTTTTCGGCTCCGTCATGTCCAACGTCAACGGCGTGTCCGGTTCCAACACGCGCAGCATATCGATCACAAACTTCGGATCGAAACTGATCTCCAATCCCTTTTCGTCGAAATCGATCGGCAACTCGACGCGCGATTGGCCCGACTCCACACCCTGCGCTCGCAGCGTTAGCTTCCGCTTGGCAAAGTTGAAACGCACACGCTTGCTTTCGTCGTCGGTCATAATTGCCGCCTGACGCACGGCTGAGAGAAACGGGCCAACCGTCAACGGCACGCGCACGGTGCTCTTCGACGGGATGACTTGCTTATAGTTCGGGAATCGACCTTCAACGAGCCGACTGTAGATCATCGCTCGCTCGGTTTTCATCAGCACTTCGTTCGGACGCAGGCAGATTTTGACAATTTCACCCGGCTCGACGAGGTTTCGCTCGAGCAACTGCATCGCCTTCGATGGAATGACAGGCGTCGTGTTTTTAGTCGAGTGCTCGCCATACTGCTTGGCAACGCCCGTCATCATCGCCAGCCGTCGGCCGTCGGTTGCGATCAGCGCGGCTCTGTCGCCGTCGAGTTCCAGCAACACGCCCGTGGTGGCGCCGAAACGTACTTGCCCTTCGGATGCTGCTGCGAAGATCGTCCGTTTGATCATCTCGCGCAGAACGCCGCCGGTTATTTCGTGATAGTTTTCCTCGGTGAATGTCGGAATGTCGGGAAAGCTCGACGGATCCTCGTTCGGCATATCGAACTCGTTCGTCTCGCCACGTACGATACATTTGTCTATGCTCGCCTCGATGATGAGTTCTTCGTCGGTCGATTCTCGCAAGATGGCAATCAACCGGCTCGTGGGCAGTAGCGCCTCGCCTGGCTCCTTGACCTTGATGCCGCGGACATCGAGCCGAATTCCAAGCTCAAGGTCCGTGGCCATGAGCGTGCAACGTTCGTCGTTGACGATGGCTTTTATATTCTTTAGCACCGCTTTGACTTCACGTGATGCAATCGCCGCACTGGCGAGTTGACAAGCAGTCAAGAGACCTTCTCGGTGACAAACAATTTTCATGAGGCGTTCCTTTTGTATTACTTCATCTCTTAATGTAATGTCAGTAGTTATGTGTTGGCTTATATAGTTGGTATTCCCAACGAATGAGCTGCAACTATATAAGTAGTTATGACATACGATCCGACTCTCAGTGGGGAAAACAGGTCGATAGCTTGTTGGTGATTCGTTGTTACTCGTTCATGGCAATTCAAACTATTAACCATTTTCGAATCAACCGTGGTTTTGACAACCGAGCTCAACAATCCACGAACGCCCAAATAACACGTTATCCCCAGCAACATTTTTTGATTTTGCAAATCGATCTATGAGCGCTAAGTCGTAAGCGATCAGCGCAGCTCGGCTTCCAGCTGACCGATTGTGCTGGACAGGGCGATGTCGCTCTTCAGGACAGCTTCGATTTTGTCACAGGCGTACAACACGGTCTTGTGGTCGCGGCCGCCGAAGTATTTGCCGATGTTTTCCAGCGTCATCCCGGTCAGTTGTCTAACGAGATACATGCTGACCTGGCGCGGCAGTACGATTTCTTTGGCGCGAGCTGGTGAACGCATTTGTTTCATCGACACACGAAAGCAAGTCGATACTCGCTCGGCAATGCGTTCCACGGAGGTCGTTTGCGCTTCAACCTGAGCACGGAAGTGTGCTTTGACGTCGGGCAAGCGCAACGGCTTGGCTTGCAGGCGTTGAAGCGCCGCCAGCTGCCGAACCGCTGCGTGCAGCTGTCGTCCGCCGGCGGTTAGGTTCTTCGCCAGCCAATCGAGAATTTCATCGGCGATGGTAATCTGTTCCGCATCGGCAAACGCGCCGAGTAAACGACGACGGCTACTCGGTTGCAATGGCTTCAGTGCAACGACCAAGCCGGCAATCAACCGATTGGTGAGCCGGTTGGGCAATGCCTGTCCGCGATGCGTCAAATTCGCCGGCCCGCGATCGGCCGTGACGAACATCGGCAGCCCGCAGCGTTGGCGCTCCTCTAACAGCGCAATCATCGTTTGCGTCGCGCGATCAGGCAGATGTTGCAAGTCTTCGATGACCAAAACATCCGCGTCGGGCAGTGTCTCAACGTCCGCCAAGGCATTTGCGGAGAGCACTAGAACGTCGAGGCCAAGGTCATCGGCTTCGGTGCGAAAAAAATCAATCAGCGTGGTTTTGCCTGTACCCGTTGGCCCATGCAAATAGACGAGCGAAGGCAACGACGCATCGGTCTCCGCATTCAAGCCGAGCAAAAGCCTTTCCAGCGCATCAAACGCAGCGCGGTTTTCAGGCAAAACCAAAACTGGCGCCACAGCACAAACCGCCATCATTGCGAACCCGTGAAATGACCTGGCGATACGCAAACGCTCAACAGAAATTATACGGAAAATCGGTGTGAAAACTACTTGAAGTTAGTGAAGGTAAGATGTTAATTTTCAACGATTTGCGTGGCGAATTTTGGAATGAATAACGCGCCTTACGAAAGTCATTTATTCACCCTTCACGTTTAGCGCTCGCATGGCGCCGTGCGAGCGCTAAACGTAAACACAGTATCCATCACCCCGGGTACCAAACCTTGCGCGGCTCGTCCGCGGGCCGGCGATAATCGAACGCCTCATCTGTCATCCGTTTCAGATCATACGCCGGCCGCCAGCCGAGCAGGAACTTTGCCTTGTCGTTGTCGAGCCAGGTCGAGCGGAACGGCGTCGGCACGTCGATCGACGGGTAGCCACGCGTTTGATGCAAATACTCGGCAAGCGTGCGGTAGTTGACCGGTTCGTTCATGCAGATGTTAAACGTCTGCCCGACGGCTTTCGGATGATCGATGGCTGCGAGGATGGAGTTGATCAGATCATCGACATGGACGAAGTTGCGCGTGACCGGTTCGCCGGCGGGATCGAGCATGACGGGGATGGCGTTGGTGCGGACATACTCATCGGCACGAGCGGGGCCGACGAGATTGCGCCAGCGCGGGCCGCCGAAGACATCGTCGCCGAAGGAGAGCTGGTACTTGAAGTCGTCCTTTTCCATGATCCACGGAGCACGCAGGCAGCAGACGTTCATCTGGTACTGGATGGCGTATTGCTCCATCATCACTTCTTCGAGAACTTTCGACAGAGCATAACAACCGGGATACGCGGAGTGCTTTTGCGTCTCGGTGATGGGCACGGGATGCGGGTAGAAGAAATGCCCCATGCCCGCATCGCCGCCGATGAGGATGAATTGGCGGAAGCTCGGCAACAATCGAGCTTCTTCGAGGATCCAGAACAAACCCTTGACGGCGACATCCATGATGTCGTCGGGCGTCTCCTTGCAGGTGGCCAGGTGTAGGACGTGGGTCACGTCGCGCATCGCTTCGTGGACGAACGCGCGGTCGGAGATCGTGCCCTTCACGACTTCGAGCCGAGGTCCGGCGGGCAACGCGCGGCTGTGGCAGAGAGCACGCAGCGTGACATCGGCGAAGCGTGCGTCGGCGAGAAAGCGGTCGAGGAATTGGTGCCCGACTTTGCCAGTGGCACCGGTGACAAGGAGGCGGCGGTTGGATGGTGACATTTGTTGCTTGCTTTCTGTTTCTAACTGCCGCTGGCGGCTTACCGCTCGCAAGGCGCTATCTGAGCGCTAAGCCGCAATTCCTGACGCTATTTTTCCTTTTTTCCTCAGCGTTCGAAAAAGTAGCGGACCGCCCATTCTTCAACCGGCTCAGGCGTCACGGGATCGCCCAGGGCAACCAGTTCAATCGGAGCCGATTGCGGCGCCGGCGGTGCCGTGGTGGTGAAGTTCTTGGCGAATTCTTTCTTCGACTGTTTGTTGACCAATTTGACGTTCAGGTCGTGTTGATATCGGGTGATGCTTGGACCGTTGTTATAAGGATGAACACTTATCGCCGTTTTTTTCTGCTCGCTCAGCGTGAGTACGATATCGGCATTCGCGGCTGGATCAGCCTGGCATGCAGCGGGCAAGATGGATTGGAAAGCGTGCACCGTACCATCTTCCTTCAAGACAATGCCCTTGCGCCGTGGAGCCGCCTTGCCTTCCGCAAGGATCAGCCAGAGCGATTTCATTGCGGTTTGACGGATGTTGGCGTCGGCGTCATCCAGTGCGGTTAGAAGGGGAGCGACAATTTTTGGGTCACGGAAATGTCCAAGAGTCTTGATTGCCGCGACCCGCAACGGCGGATTGGGGTCCTTCAAAGCGGTTAAGATCGGTTCGAGCGTACGCGGGTCCTTGATCTTCTCCATGACCACAACGGCGGCGTGGCGTATCGTCCACTCGGCATCGTTTAATGTCGCAACAAGCGGTTCGGCGATCCGTGGATCACTGAACTCGCCCAAGGCTCGGATCGATTCTTGGCGAATTCGCGAGTCGCCGTCCTTTAGTGTTTTCACAAGCGGATCGATGGCGCGATCGTCCTTGATCTGCGCGAGAGCCTTGATCGCCGCTTGACGCACACTGGGCTGAGCATCGCTCAACGCGGAGATCAACGGTTCGACGGCACGTTTCTCCTTGAGTTTTCCCAGAGAATCCGCCGCGAGCATTCGCTTATTCGCCTCGCTGTGCGTAAGGTTCTGCAGGTGGGTGTCCACGGAATCGGACTTGGAGCGTAAGAGCAGCAATACCAAGAATCCAACTAACAGAATTGACCCGATACCGCCCATGAGGATGCCAAAGATCGCGCGGCCCATGCCGTGCTTCGTCGGATCCCGGCGAATCTCGCGGACTGCCATCAAACCGGCAAGCAAGGCAAACGGCGACGGAATACAGAGGACGGAAAAGAACGCCAAATAGCCGGCGGCAATCGCCCACGCGGACCGCCCCACGGGCAAGAGCATGCGCATGCCCGCATCGTCGCCGATGTCCTGCCGCTTCCGAACCGACGCCCTGCCGATCGGGCAACCACATTTTGGGCATGACGCGCCCAGGTCGGACACATCTCGGCCACATTCGGGACACTTGATGAGAGCCATTTTCGGTGTTCCTCAATACGTGTTGATGCGGAGACATGCCCAGTGGCGAGCGCAGCGAACCGCTTGTATCCGCGTGGATTATCCCAGCGGTTCGCTGCGCTCACCACTGGGCTTGGATTCAAATCCCAATCGGCATCGGCTCGCCCAACCGACTGATTTGCGCCAGCGCCGGACGCAGGCGAATCTGGCCCATGTCGAACATCGTGTGCAGGACGGTGGAGATGAGGTTGCTGCTGTTGAACGGGTCGGAGTTCGGTTCGCCGCCGTCGCGCGTCGATTGCCCGATGACCCGGCCGCGCGGCATGCCGGCGCCGTACATCATGAGCGGGGCGAGCCGTGCCCAGTGATCGCGGCCGCCGTTGCGGTTGATCCTTGGCGTGCGACCCATTTCACCGGTGCAGATCAAGAGGATATTGTCGTCCATGCCGCGGGCTTCGACGTCGCCGATGAAGGTCGAGACGGCATGATCGAACGAGCGCCCGATCGCCGCCATGCCGTCGATGACGTTGAGATTCTCGCCGTCGGCGTGGAAGTCCCACACGCCTTCATAGTCGGCATGGATCGTGACGAACCCACAGCCGGCTTCACAGAGGCGACGCGCGAGCAGCAGCAGTTTACCGATCGATTTCGCCTGGCCGGTGTAGTAGCCACGCCGACCGCGATTGGCGTGCGACCAGTTGTGCGATGGCACGAAGCGAGCCGTGTCGTAGCGAGCGACAAGGCGCGGGTCTTCGCGCGATAGATCGAGCGCGTCGGCGACTCGGCCATTCAGTAGCACCTCGGCGGCCTGGCGCTGGTTGCGGTCGAAATCCTGCATGTTCGTTTCGTTTTCCAGTAGACGTTGCGCCTGCCCCAGCTGCGCGAGCAATGCCTGACGATCGCTGAAGCGGTCCGGCGTGAGGTTGAGGCGAAGGTTGCGCAACAGCTGCCCGGTGCCGCCGGGCAGGAACGGCGCGTGCATCGGCCCGATCGCACCAGTGGCGGTAATGTCGCCACGAGCGGAGCCGCGCGTCACGTCCGAACAAACCGATTGCGGAAACAGCACGGCATTCGTCGGCATCGATGTCACCGCGTTCGTCGGCCCCAGCACGCGCGACACCAGCGAACCGATGTTCGCGTCCAACGACTCCGGCCCGACAATCGGGCGGATGTTGTGTGCCGCATTGCCCGTTTGGAACGAGCGAACGATGGTCAGCTTGTCCGCCTGGCGAGAAAGCTGCTCCAGCGTGTCGCCGAAGTATAGGCCGGGCACATTCGTTTGCGTGACGCCGGTGATGGTGCGGATGTCGGAGGAAGCGTCGGGTTTCGGGTCGAAGGTCTCGAATTGGCTCGGCCCGCCCTGCTGGAACAGGAAGATGACCGACTTGCCGTTGAGTGGACTGGGTGAGGACAAGGGTGCCGCCGCCGACTTAGCCGCGAACAGATTCGCCAGCGACAATCCGCCTAGGCCGAGGCCGCCGATTTTGAGCAACTGGCGACGGGTAAGGTGTGGAGTTTCGTGGATATTAAGCATGGCACGTCTTTGGTAGGAAAAAGAACGTATCGGGGGGTGAGGTATTTTTACCAGAATAATGGGTGGTGTGCAATGAGAAAATGTTATTCCTATCGGCCGTAGCGTGGTCGCTCAAATGCAATGAGGAATTAAGAACGAGGAATGAAGAATTAAGAAGTAATGCAAGCGAATCAGCGCTCACAATAGTATCGAACACAATTTCTTATTCTTAATTCCTCATTGCATTTGAGTGATGGAAGAAAACGAAATTGGAAAAATAAGTGTCCGGCTACCGTGCCGCCTGGATCAGCAGCTCCGCTGCCCGGTCGATCTCGTCTTTGGTCGTGAATCGGCCCACGCTCAGTCGCACCGCGCCTTTGCCGATCTCCGGCGGCACGCCCATCGCGCACAAGACCGGCGATTGCGTCACCGAACCCTCGTGGCATGCCGACCCCGTGGACGCAGCGATGCCCGGCACTTTCGCCAGCAACTCCGCGCCAACATGGCCGAGAAAGTTGACGTTCAACGTGTTCGGCAAGCGATGCTCGGGATGCCCGTTCAACACCACGCGGTCGCCCAACGCCTTGTGCAATCGATCCGCCAAGCGATCGCGCAACGATTGCAACTTGCGCGTCGCCGACTCCGCGTTTGCCTGCGCGATCTCGCACGCCTTGCCCAGGCCGACGATGTATGGCACGTTCTCGGTTCCCGCGCGTCGGCCTTGCTCGTGTCCCGCGCCGTGGATGAACGGTTCGAGCTTCACGCCCTTGCGAATGTACAACGCCCCGACCCCCTTGGGTGCATACAGCTTGTGCCCGGCAATCGATAGCAGATCGACGCCCAGATCATTCACGTTCACCGGAACCTTGCCGAGCGATTGGGCGGCATCGGTGTGCAGGAGCACGCGGCGGGCCTTGGCGTATTGCGAAATCTCGCGGATCGGTTGCAGCGTGCCGACTTCGTTATTCGCGTGCATGATGCTTACGAGCACCGTGTTGCCCCCGATCGCCCGTTCGACGGCAAACGGATCGACGCTGCCGTAGCGATCCACCTCCAGCTGCGTGATCTTGCAGCCGAGCCGACGCAGGAAATCGCACGTTTGCAGCGTCGCTGGGTGCTCGATGGCGCTCGTGACGATATGTGGCGACGTGAACCAGCGGGCGAAGAAGCCTTGCATCTTGGCATAGATAGCGCCTTTGAGCGCGTGATTGGTCGCTTCCGTGCCGCCGGACGTGAAGAGAATTTCGTCAGGCTGTGCGCCGATGAGCGCAGCGACCTGAGCCCGCGCGCGATCGATGGCGTCGTGGGCCGTCTTGCCGTAAATGTGCGTGCTCGACGGATTGCCGAAGTGCGTTTGCAAGTAGGGAAGCATCGCATCGAGCACGGCCGGATCGATCGGCGTGGTGGCGTTGGTGTCGAGGTAGATCGGCGGAGCGGTCATGACGCAAGCCCATGCTCAGAGTTTGTTATGTGTAGTCCATGTATTGAATTGGCATGGGATTGGTTTCGAGAAATGAACTGAGTTGACTCATGAAAAGTCAAAGAAATTGCCTCACCCCTCACCCAGCAGCTTCACATCCATTCCCAACAGCCGCATCTTGCGGTACAAGTTCGGGCGGTGTAGGCCCAATAGTTTCGCGGCTTCCGTCACGTTGCCTTTGGCTCGCTTGATCGCGTAGTTGATGTGGTCGATCTGAAACGCGTCCGTCGCATCGGCGAGCGTCATCTCGGCGTAGGGGTTGGCGACATCCTTCGATACACGCTGGATGATCGCCAAATCGCCGGCTTCCACTTTTTCGTTCGGGCATAGGTACGCCACACGCTCGAGCAGGTTGCGCAGCTCGCGGACGTTGCCGGGCCATTCGTGCTGTTCCAATCGCTTGCGCGCCTCAGCCGAGAACTTCAACGGCTTGCGGGCGGCTTCCATGCAGAACTGCGTCATGAAGTGCTCGGCCAGCACGAGGATGTCATCACGCCGTTCACGCAAGGCGGGCAGATCGAGCGTAACGACGGACAGGCGGTAGAACAGGTCTTCGCGGAATCGGCCCGCCCGCACGCTGTCGGCGAGGTTGCGATTGGTGGCGGCGACGACACGGGTATCGACGGCGATCGCCGCCGTCCCGCCGACGCGGTAGACGACTTTTTCCTCCAACACGCGCAACAGCTTCGCTTGGCCGTTGGCGCTCATCTCGCCGATCTCGTCGAGAAACAGCGTCCCGCCGGAGGCCGCCTCGAACTTGCCCGCGCGCGTATCGACGGCGCCGGTGAACGCGCCTTTCTCATGACCGAAAAGTTCGCTTTCCAAAAGCGTCTCGGCAATCGCGGCGCAGTTGATCGGGATGAAGGGATGATGCTGCCGCGGGCTGGAGTAATGGAGTGCGCGAGCGACGACGTCCTTGCCCGTGCCGCTCTCGCCGAGGAGGAGGACCGGCAGATCGGTGCGCGCGACGCGTTCGACGGTGCCGCGCAGGGCGACGATCGGCGTCGAACTGCCGACGATGCGTGCCGCCAGGCGTGCCTGACCGTCAAGCTCTTGATTGGCGCGAACGAGGGTTTCGAACTCGCGGACGTTCTTCAGCGCGGCTACGATTTGCGTCGCCAGCACCTGCATCGTCGCGATGTCGCTCGGCGTGGCCTTTTCGGTTTTGTTGAGCAACTCCAACACGCCGACGGTTTGATTGTCGTTGTCGAACATCGGCACGCAGAGAAGATTGCGTGTCCGGAAGCCCGAGGTCTTATCGACTTTGGCGGACCAGTTCGGATCATCGGCCACATCCTCGACGATCTGCACTTCGCCCGTGGCAAGCGTACGGCCGACAACGCCGGCGTCTTGCGAAATCCGCAGTTCGTTGTTGGGCATGCCTAGCGCGGGGCGGCCGACGAGCTCTTTGCGAGCGGTGTCCAGAACGAAGATGCTTGCCCGTTCGCCGCCGAGCAGTTTCGCACATTGCTCGGCAATGTGTTCAAGCAGTGGCACGGTCTCGCGTTTCTGGGCGAGTTGCTGGGTGATGTCGATCAGCGATTGTAGGCGTTGCACCTGGCTGGCGGCGCGGTCCCAGTCCTTCGCACGCTCCAGCGCGACGCCTAGATAATGCCCGGCGGCAACGGCGAACTCCAGCTCGTGCGAGGCAAACGCATCGCGCGGCCGAACCGCCACGAGCACGCGGTTGGGCCGATCGACGAAGCTGAGACATGCACCCGCGATGGCAGGCGTGGCGCCAGCGGGCGCTTGCATGACGCCTGCTTGCCGATCGAGGATTTCGTTGAGCAACGGCCGCGGAATCGCATCGAGATTGACGCGCGTGCCCGGCCTGGCCCAGACGTGGCGCGCTATCCAGGTGGGCGTCGCTTCCCAGACTCCGACGTGATCGGCTCGCAGCTGGGCGGCGATCTCCGGCAGCAGCGACTGCGCGACATCGGCGGACGAGTGCCGCGTCAGGGCGATTTCGAGAAAACGCTGCACGACCCGCAGCGCGATGACATCGACATCATCGCCGGCGGGTTGAAGCAACGTGCAATCGACAGCGCGGAGCCATTGGGTGGACATGAAGGCATCATATTACAATGGCGTTCGTTTAGCCGCTTCAAGCCCAGGGGTGAGGTACGCCGAACCCCTGGGATCAACCGCTTGCGTCCGTCCTTAAGTTTTACCACAACTTTTTTTTCGTTTTGCGTTGGGCGGCGCGATAACCGTCGACCATGGCCTGAAGCTTCTGCCAGCCACGCCAGAGCGTGATCCAGCCGGGGAAACCATCGCACTTGCGATTTTGATGTCCGCCGAGGCGAG
>SIAQ01000048.1 GCA_009697105.1 Gemmataceae bacterium
AAACGCCACCGCTCCAACGAGTCAGATAGAAGCGATCCATTGCCGCAAAGTGATGCGAACGGCGCGTTCGACGAAGAAGCGCGGAACCTTGTTGCGAGAGCTGGAGAAACGGTATGTCGCATCAGTTTGATAACCAAGCGGGTGATTGCTATTTTTTGACATTACCCGATGCGCTCAGTTCTTTTCCTCTTCGCGTTTCAGTCGTTCTTCCAACTCCACGTACGGCCTACGATAAAGCCACCACATCACCGCCAACGCTAACGCCAAGCAGATCGCGATAACCCAGGGCCAAACGTCGGCCATGGCGCGGGGCAGGAACGAATCGCTGTAGCGCGACAGCGGAATCAACGCGATGAGCACGCTGTTGTACAAGAAATGAAACGAAATCGCCGGCAGAATGCTGCCGCTGCGCACCGTCACCAAACCCAACGCAACTCCAAATACGAACGTCGGCACGAAGAGAAATACGTTCATGTGAAACAGCGCGAAGAAAAAGCTGCTCAGTAACACCGCATTCCGTGGTCGAAAACCGTGATGCAACCCGCGCAGGATAAATCCGCGAAAGGCGATTTCCTCGCACAGCGCCGGCACGACAGCGAACGCCAGAAAGTAGCGCACGAGCTCGGTCGCGCCGATCCCGTTGCCTTGCTGGATGCCGCGAGGGATTACGACAAGCGGATGCACGCCTTCCAACAGATGCGGAAACCAAACCGCCACGGCTTGCGACAGCCCCGTCATGGCGGGCAGGAGCAGCAACGCCAAGATAAACGCCTGAATCGTTTCGCGTCCCTTTGGCAGGCGGAGATAGATGCCGTCGCTGGGCTGCGTGTTGAGCAGCAGCACCATGAAGATCGCCGGCATGGCGACAAAAGCGAGTTGGCTGATCGCCGCCTGCAATTCAACTGGCAAACGGTTGCCGAAACTCAGCGACAACCAGCGTAGGCCGAGCAACAAGGCGATGACGAAGAACGCTTGGCCGGTCGTCGGCAGCGGCTCCTTGTCGCGGAATAGGCTCTTTAGGCAAAGCATCAGATCGAGCCGTTCCGCCTCGCGAAACAGCACTTCTTCGCGATTAAATTGCACGATAGCCCAACGCAGCGCCAGCCAGCTGTACACCGCAATCGGAAACAGCACGGGAACGAAATAAGCCCAGGGCACATGGCTAAGGTCGGGCGCCGTCATCAATCGCTGCATCAACAGCGCGACACCCGTCACGGGTATGAGGCTATAAAGCGGATTGAGTTTCACGCCTGGCGCAAGCGTGAGGAAGATCAAAGGCATCGTCAGCACGAACATCGGCATCAAATAATACTGGCCCTCCTTGGAACTGCGTGCGTAGGCACCGATCGCCAGGCTCAGCGCGCTGAAGAACGCCGACTGTGGCAGCGATAAGACAACGCACCAAAGTATCGCGACCGTTGAGATGCCGTCATTCGGAAGGTACTGCGAAAACTGCGCTGTCGTGATGCCCATGCTGAGCAGGTTGAGTAAAGCCGTGCCGGCACTGAAAATCCAAATCGTGAGGAACTTTCCCATCACGATCTCCTCGCGGCCCGCAGGAGTGATCAGAAGCGTCTCCATCGTGCCACGCTCTTTCTCGCCGGCACATAGATCTACCGCCGGATAAAGCGCGCCGGCAAGCGACCAGAGCACAAGCATGAACGGGAACACACGCACAATCAGATCGGCGATGTTCTCGTTGGGTGAAGCGACTGCAGCCTCGGTGGGCCAGCGAATCTCCAACGGATCGAGACGTTGTTCGGACAGATTGAGCCGAGCCATGCGAACGCGGCGCAAATCCGCACGCCAGCCATCGAGCAACGGCGTCAGCCGACGGCGTGCCAGTCGGCCGCGATCGTCTCCGGGTCGCATCGTGATGGTGATCGGCGGGGCACATGCGCCATTGTCGTCCTGTGTGGAATCAAGGTTGACGAAGAAATCATCGCCGACGGTGATGACGAGATCGACCGTGCGTTCGTCGAGCCAGCGCGGGGTGTCGTGATCGATGAACTTGAGGACAAAGCGCGATTGCGAGGCCCATTCGCGAGCCTGCTTACGTGGCACTTTGGAGTCGAAAATGGTGAATTCGCCGTCCTGGATGAAATGCGGATGTTCAAGACTAAGCCGACTCGCCTCGGCCAGTGCAACAGTCCCGCACCAAATGCCCATGCCAGGCGTGGCGCTGAGCCAGGTGAGCGTCGTGGCAGGACTTCGGCCTGCGTATGCTTTCGTGCGCGGTGGAAAATCCTTCTTGTCCGTGTTGCCCGTCACCACGCCGACGATGCTCGGCTGTTCCGCGAATCCCACGGCGAACTGCAGCACGGCAAAGCCCATCAGGGGATAGAGCACGAGCGGCAAACCGACGATCATCAACAGCGTACGCCGGTCCCGCAACTGATCGCGCATTTCTCGGAGCCAAATGGTGCGGACAATGGACCAACGCATGAGATGGAAGCCCAGGGTTGAGGTACTCCGAACCCCTGGGATCGTCCAGGGTGATCCCAGGGGTTCGGAGTACCTCAACCCTGGGCTTATGTTACATTTCACTTCAACCCGCGACCGCCACACATTTCGTCGTCGCCGAACGGGTGGATCGGCCCGCTCGCTTTCGGTCTGGGCAGGCTTTTCAGGATCGCCTCGGCCAAGAATACATCCTGTTTCGTCGTGATCTTGATATTCGTGCTCGCGCCCTCCACGAGATGCACGGTGTGCCCTGCGGCTTCCATCAACTGGGCATCATCGGTAATCGCGTTGCCCAGCTTCGCTCGCTGTTCGTAGGCGGCAAGCAGCCAATCGCGGCGGAAAACCTGTGGCGTCTGTGCTAACCACAGTCCTTGCCTCGGCATCGTCGCCGTGACCTTCTTTTCCGCATCGGCGTGCTTGACGGTATCTGTGATGGGAACCGCCAACATCGCTGCACCGGTCTCGATAACCTTTTGAAATACGCTCGATATCAGCGACTCGGTTATGCATGGCCTAACCGCGTCATGTACGGCGACGAAATCGACATCGGGCTTCACCAACGCCAACGCATTGGCGACCGATTCAAAGCGCTCACGGCCACCCGCCGCGATCTGCACGTTCAGAAATGCAAGGCTGGCACCGAATCGCAGACGAAACATCTCATCGTCTTCAGGCGACACCACGATGATGCACTGGCTAACATCCGCACGGTTGATGAATTGCTCGACCGCCCGCAGCCAAACGGCGCGGCCATCCAGATTCGTGAACGGCTTCTTCTCTTTATCGTGAAACCGGGACGACTGCCCGGCCGCCGGGAAAATGACGGCGAAGGATGGCATAATTCAATACCTCAAGCCCCACCAGGAGCGCAGCGATTGGTGGGGGTGATCCCCAGGAATCGCTACGCTCGTCCTGGGGCTTGGGGGCTTTGTTATCCTATCGCGCTGCGGGTACAATCAGCCAGCTTTTGTTGGAGGCGTGTGCAACGATCGACATCCTGCCGTGCCCGCATCTCTTCCGCTGCCAGGGCATCGTCAATCACTCGAACGCCGGCCTCGGACGACTGAATAAACGCCGAAAGCCTCTGAAGCCGGTCGTTCCATTGGGCAATCTCGGCATTGCGTTGTGCGACCATCGGCTGGGCCTCGAACGTGGGCGCCTCGCGAATGCGTACATCCGCTGCCGCGATACTATGATCAAGCCGCCGGTGGATTTCGTCCAGAACATCGACCCAACCGATCGGCAATCGGGTTCCGGCTTCCAACATGAATTCATTCTCCGGCAATATTGGCGTGCAAAACCCAGGGGTGGGCAATACGAACCCTTGGGATCCCATCTGAGCTATTTCGATGCCCCTAATAATCAAACTCGCCGAACGTTGCAAGACACAATGCCGGTGGTAATTTGCGTTGCCTAAACGAGCCGGAAGCGTTAGCGACGGACCAAATACACCGTCGCTAACGCTACCGGCTTGAATAAACCGTTGGCAACATCATTAATTCGCACTCATTTTGTTGCTTTTTCCGATACCAAACGTCATAAATAAGGTTGAATAGGTGAACCACCGTTTTTCGGCGAGGTAGGTCATGCGCGTAACACTGTTCGCTTTTGTATTTCTTTTCCTATTTTCCGCAGGCATCTCAGGCCAACAGACCAGTACCAAGGCGGCACGCGAAAAGTTACAGGCTTTTCACGACCTCATCGGCGTTTGGAACGGCACAGGCACGCCCGTCGGGTCGCGCGAAGAAGTCCAGAGAAACTTCTGGACCGAAAAAATGGACTGGGGCTGGCAGTTTAAGGGCAGCGACGCCTGGATCAAGATCGACTTTGAAAAAAGCAAAAACTTCACAGCCGGCGAGCTACGCTTCGTCCCCGAAAAAGAACATTTCACGCTCACGTTGACCACGCCGGCCAAGGAAAAACTCACCTATGTTGGTACGCTCGCCAACAAAGTCTTCACCCTAGAGCGCGAAACCGACAAAGAAGCCCATCGGCTCATCTTCACGTTTCTGCACGCCAATCGCTTTCTCTATCGCTACGAGGTTCGCGCCGAGGGCCGAGCTCTGTTCGCCAAGAAATGGACCGTCGGGGCCACCAAAGAGGGTGAAGCGTTTGCCGTCGGAAGCGGCGCCTCCGAATGTGTCGTCTCCGGCGGCAGGGGCACGTCGGCCGTCACCCACCTCGGCAAGACCTATTACGTCTGCTGCAGCGGCTGCCGTGATGAGTTCGTCGCCAGCCCCGCGCGATACGTGAAAGAATACGAAGAAAAACTCAAGGCCAAGAAAAAGTAAGCGGTCATGGCCGCTTACCGTTTAGCGTTCGAAAAATCCCTCGCAAACGCTGGCGCGCAAGCAATGACATATGTGCTTTCACGCCATTTTTCTTAAAATACCGCGATAATAACAGTTTCCGCAGGATGCGTCAAAGCGCGGAACGCAGCATGAAAATCCTCTTCATCGGCGACATCGTAGGCCAGCCCGGCATCGAAGCGGTGCGCCGCCATCTACCCAAACTTATCGCCGACGAGTCGCTTGATTTCGTCATCGCCAACGCCGAGAACGCATGCGGCGGTTCCGGCCTGACGCCACGCCAGTACCGCCAGCTGCGAACGGCGGGCATAGACGCCATTACCATGGGCGATCACATCTACAAACGTAGCGAGATCATTTCAGTCTTGATAAGCAAAGACCGCATCTGCAAGCTCGCGAACTTTCCGCTGACGGCTCCTGGACGCAACTTCGTCCTCGCCCCGGCCCGCGATGGCACGCCAGTCGCTGCGCTCTGCCTTTTGGGCCGAACATTTATGCGTCCCGTCGATTGTCCGTTTCAGGCCGCAGAGCGTGTGTTGAGCGAGATCGGCACGCAAGCGAAGGTCATCATCGTTGACATGCACGCGGAAGCGACATCCGACAAATATCTGATGGGACATTTTCTTAAAGGAAAAGTGAGCGCCGTCCTGGGCACGCACACCCATGTGCCGACCGCCGACGAGCAACTCCTCGGCACAACGGCGTTCATCAGCGACGTGGGGATGACCGGGCCATACGACAGCATCCTCGGCCGACGGATTGATCGCGTGCTGGCCCACACCTTGAATTTCGTGCCGACGCCGTTTGACGTCGCCGAGGGCGACCCGCGCCTGGCCGGCGCGATCGTTGAAGTGGATGCGGCAACCGGACAGGCGAAATCGATACGGCGCGTGATGGTGCGAGATTCCGTTTAGCCGCTCGCCTTTGGCAAGCGCGAAAATGGCGATTCGGGATGGTGCCACGCTCGCGCTCGCCAAAGGCGAGCGGCTAAACAGTTATCCGGTGATCCGCGTATACGCCTCGCCCTCGTTCATCGTCGCGCGTTCGGGGCGACCCTGATGGCGGTAGATCAATCGCGTGTGGTCGATGCCCAAAATGTGAAGGATCGTGGCGTGCAGATCATGGACGTGCAGGCGATCTTCGACGGCGTGAAGGCCCATGTCGTCGGTGCTGCCGATGACTTGCCCGCCTTTGACGCCGCCGCCCGCCATCCACATCGTGAAGCCATAGGGGTTGTGATCGCGCCCGTCGCCCGCTTCGGACTGCGGCGTGCGGCCAAACTCGCCGCCCCAGATCACCAAGGTGCTTTCGAGCAAGCCGCGCCGTTTCAAATCGCGCAACAAACCCGCGACCGGCTTGTCGCTACCTCGACAGTTGGTGGCGTGGTTCGTCTCGATGTTGCGATGCGCGTCCCACTTGCTACCCGATCCGTGATACAACTGCACAAACCGCACGCCGCGTTCGACGAGCCGTCGGCCGAGCAGACACATACGGCCATAGGTGGCGGTGAGCGGGTCGTCCATGCCGTAGAGATTCTTCGTCTCGTCGGTTTCCTGGGCCAAATCGACGGCTTCCGGGGCCTGGGCCTGCATGCGATAGGCAAGCTCGTAGGTGTTGATGCGTGCTTCCAGTTCGCCGGTGGCGCTATCGCCGGGGAGCGCATATCGGCTCGCATGTTCGCGGTTGAGTTCGCTGAGAAGGTCGAGTCGACCACGCTGCTGAGCCGGTGAAATGTTCGCAGGCGGATTGAGGTGGTTGATCGGCTCGGTCGTCGCATTGATGCGCGTACCCTGATAGACGGCCGGCATAAATCCCGTGCCCCAGTTGCGTGCCCCGTTGTTGACTGACGCCGCATTGTCTTGCATTACGACGAACGCCGGCAGGTTCGCGTTCTCCGTGCCGAGGCCATATGTCACCCAGGCGCCGAGCGATGGCCGACCGCCGACGATCGAGCCCGTGTTCATTTGACTGACGCCGTTCGAGTGGTTCAAGCCGTTCGCCCAACAGCTGCGAACGACGGCGATGTCGTCGGCGCACTCCGCGATGTTCGGCAGCCAATCGGACACCCAAAGCCCGCTCTGTCCGTGCTGTGCCCAGCGCCGGCGCGAGGGAAGGATCGGCGAGTAAAACTCACCCATCGGCGTGATGACCGGGCGGAAGCTATCGGGAATACGCTGCCCCGCGAGCCTATTGACGAGCGGCTTAGGGTCAAACGTATCGAGATGGCTCGGCCCGCCTTCCATGAAGCAGAAGATGACGCTCTTCGCCTTGGCCGCGAAATGGCCCGGACGCCCTCGAAGCGGATTGGTCGCATCCGCTGGCTGCGCGGACGCATTCTCGCCAAGCAGATAGCTCAGCGCGAGCGCCCCGAACCCGGCGCCGCTCTTAAGCAGCATGTCGCGGCGAGTGAACGCGGGATCGATTCGACCACAATGGGACGGATATCTGGTAGTCATAGTGATGATTATTCTATCGGATAAAGTGGCCTGAGTGCGAGAGAATTTTGGGTTCGGCGGTATCAGCGGATGCTCTCCCAAATTGCTTTCTGATGTTTGAGGTGATGTCGCTCGGGTACTACTGTCGGATTGAGTGTGTCGGCATAAGGCACAATGATTTTCTGATCGACGAATTCAGCGAAATTCCTGATTGCCTCAGGAAAATTGTTGTCGAAATAGACCGACCTGGATTTGCCATTCTCGCGAACGAGTAGCACCCACTGCGTGCCATCCGCGCGTTCAGGGCGGCTATAAGCCCGCTCCATCGCCCAGACGTTCATCTGGGTAATTGCATTACGTAGACTAGCCATTTCTGCGTCGTTAAGTTTGAACTTCTTCCGATGCCAGTCACCCCCATCCACACGGTATTCATAGGAAGCCTCGCTCTTAGACACGATTCGCAGCACGTCCAATCCGAGCCAGCCACTGCCGCGCCCAAATTGCAACTCGAAGACCTCGTCAGGCTGCATCGGATCAAGTTGCCCGAGCGTGTACCAGTATCCGCCCAAAACGCCCAATGCAGTGACGAGAGCGATGACGAACATGACCATTCGCTTTTCGGTCGGATGGAGGAAGCAGGCACAGCCCATGTCAATATTCCTGTTGTTTGGTCGAGTGGATGAACCCAGATCGGCACATTCGCCTGAACACTGAAGATTCGTTTGCCTGCCTGGCCAACCTATGGATCGATAATACGATCCCTCATTCCTCGTCGTCCGGTTCCGGCACGAACTCGACGCCCTCGTACACGTCCGCTAACGCTAGCTTCGTGTCGATCTCTGGCAACGCGATCACGGCATCGAGCCCTTCGTAAACCTCGCGCACAAATCCTCCGTCCGTTCGGCGAAAAACCACCGCGAGCGGCAATTCCTGCTCGATCAACACGTATGCTTGCAGTGAAGCAATCGTCAGGTAAGCGTCCTTTTTTTCGCCAAGATCGATACGGCGTGTCGATTTCGACAGCACTTCGATTATCACTACTGGCTGATCCTGAAACAACTCATTCGACGGATTCGAGTTACAGATCACCGAAACATCGGGATAGTAAAACCACACCTGACCGTGAACGATGACACGGATCTTCATATCGGAGCCATATGCCCGACAACGCTTTCCTCGGAGTTGCCCGCCAAGCGAAATGAGCGTATTCGTAGCAACCTGATAATGCCCAACGCGAGCGCCTGCCATCGCATGCACGACGCCGCCGAGATACTCGTGCTTGATCGGCGACAATAATTCGCCGGCGAGATAATCGTCGACGGAGATCAGGTTTCGTTTCAGTGCGGCTGACATGATGAATCTCCTCCAATGGGCCGACTGCAAGGAAGCACATTCCAAACCCATTCTACCAATAGAACGACTCCGCGCAAACCCAAGGTATCGGTTCGTGCGGTGGCCTCGTATTGCCGAAAATCTTAAAGTTTGGTACGTTTGGGCGATGAATACCAAACAAATTAGCCGCTGGTTGAGTGTCGCACTTCTTTCGTGCCTCGCTCTTTTCCTAATCGTCACCGAATCACCCGCAGCCGATGAGCCGAAGGAACAAAAGCCCGTTCCGATTCAATGGCGTACCGATTACAATCTGGCTCGCAAGGAAGCGGAGGCGAAGAAGCGACCGCTCGTGATCTTTTTTTATAGACAAGATTGTCCCTGCAGTGGACGGCTGATCAGAAAAATAGTGGATCACCGCGCGTTTTCGGTTTTCCTTAACGAGAAAGCCGTTCCATTGATATTAGAAGGCCCAACAGAAACGGAATTGGTGAAGGCCCTTAATATAAAATTTTTTCCGACCACGATAATCGCCGTGCCTGACGGCAGAATCGTAGAGTCGTTGATCGGTTATCAGGAGCCGGAGAACCTGCTTGAATCTGTGAAAAAAGCGACACGAAAGTAATCGAAGACCCGCAATAAGGCTAAATAATCAAACGCCAATTGCTATTGAAATACACGCAATAAATTGATTCTTTGCAATCAACAAAGTGCATGCAGTCGCCCCCCTCTCTCCCCCGGTTTCGTGGCCAACACCCCCTAAAACAACAAAAAAAGGCCGGAAAAGTGCCAAAGCGCTTGGCCAACGGCCGATGGCCAAGCGCCCCTCTGGCCAAGCAGGTTTTGGTTGAGCGATTTTAGCCTTCTTGCGGTGCGTCGAAAGAAATAGGCGGGTGGAGAAGATAGGAGCCTGATGAAAGCTCTGTGGTGAGGTGTTCCAGCAGCAGTGATCCCAAGGGTTCGGAGTACCTCACCCTTGGGCTTTGCCACGACTTTTTAGCCATGCAGCCCCGGGATCGGGCGCGATTCGGTGATGACGCGGTTGACGTCGGTCGGCAGGCCGGCGGCGACGCGGACATCGCCGACGTTGAGCATCGTGTGCATGATCGTCGAGATCAGGTTCGGGATGCGCTGAGGGTCGGACGCCGGTTCGCCGCCGTCGCGGCTGGATTGGCCGATGACCTGGCCGTGCGTGATCCCGCCGCCGTGCATGAGCAGCGGAGCGCTGCGGCCCCAGTGGTTGCGGCCGCCGTTGCTTTGCAGGCCAGGCGTGCGGCCCATTTCGCCCGTGGCGACGAGCAGGATGTCATCGGCGATGCCTCGGCTCTCAACGTCGTCGATATACGCCGACACCGCATGATCGAATGGCGTGCCGACGAAGTCCATGCCTTCCAAAACGCCAAGGTTGTTCTGATCCTGGTGCATGTCCCATACGAACTCGGTGTTAACAAGCACGAAGCCCGCACCGGCCTGGCAGAGGCGCCGCGCGAGCAGCAGTAACTTGCCGAGCGACCGCGCGTTGGCGGTGTAGTTGTTGCGGTTGTTCTTGTGCGCCCACGCGGTCGGGCGGTCATGGCGCTCGGTGTCGTAAGCCGACACGAGGCGCGGATCCTCACGGCGAAGGTCGAACGCCTGCGCGATGCCGGAGACGATGACGTCGAACGCCTGCTCGTGGAAGCGATCCACCGCGGCGATGCCGCCCGTCGCGTCAACTTGGCGACGCAGACGGTCGAGCTGGCTGAGCAATTCGCGGCGATCGCCGAGACGGTCTTGGGCGAGATTCAGCGTCATGTTTTGCTGCATCTGCCCGCCGGCGCCGGGAACGAACGGGCTGTAGGAAGCGCCGAGCGAGCCGGTGGCGAGGAAGTTGCCGAAGTTGCTGCGGGCGGCTGGGCCACGAGCATCGACGGAGTTCGGGAAGATGGCGACGTTGGTCGGCATGCCGTTGGGCCGCATCGAGCCGGCGACGCGCGTGTAGAGCGAGCCGAGGTTGGCGCCAAGCGAATGGTTGCTGACGACGGGTTTGATGTCGTGGTTGCCGTTCTCGACTTGATAGTTGCGCACGACGGCGAGTTTATGGGCGCGTTCGGCGATTTTCGGGAACGTGCCGCCGAAGGTCACGCCGGGGATGCTGGTTTGGCAAATGCCGGTGGCGCTGCGATTGTTGCTTGGCGCGTTCGGCTTGGGGTCCCAGGTTTCGATTTGGCTGGGGCCGCCGTGCATCATCAAAAAGATGACCGACTTGCCGGTCGTGAGTGGCCTCCGCGTGTCTTGCGCTGCTGCTTTGCCCGCGAGCAACATCGGCAACGACAGTCCCGCAAGGCCGCCGACCGTGAGAAAATCACGGCGTGAGTGTTTATCGACGAACGTAAGCATGAAAAATCCCCCTGAGTGGTTTTCAATCAGATAATCCACGCCCAAGGGTAAGGTACTCCGAACCCCTGGGATAATTGACGTCATCAGCCATCTCATCCCAGGGGTTCGGAGTACCTCACCCCTGGGCGTGATCGGTTGTTAATGATTAAACATGAATTCCTTGGTGTTGACAATAGTCCAGAGCAAATCCTCGTACGCGCGCTGGGCATTGCCGACCCGTTCGACGTACGCGACAACGGCACGCGTTTCCTCGGCACTCGGCTCGCGCGAATAGGCCAGCAAGTATATCTCACGCACGCGCTCGGCGTGGGGCCTCGTGTCTTTCGCGAGTTTCGTCGCTCGGCCTTTGTCGAGCTTGTTCATCACGTCCTTCGAGTTGACCATGTGCAGCGACTGCGCGAGATTCGCATCGCCCGAACGCTCGCATTCGCACGCACTCGCGAAATCGGGCCGACCGAACACGCTCAGGAAGTACGAATCGACCTGGTTGTCCGGCAACTGAATCGCGCGTGTCCCGGCGGGCATCCCCTTGAACGTGCTGCGAATCTGAGCTAAATCGTCGATCGCGTCGAGGAACACCTCGGCCGTCAATCGGCGTAGCTGAAACCGCGAGAAGTTTTGCCGATCGCCCGCGTTGTGCTCGTTCGGCTCGGAGCTTAACCGATAGGCGTTCGACAGCACCATCGTCCGCACGAGATTCTTGAGGTCGTATTTGTTATCGGCAAAATGCTTGGCCAAGGCCTCAAGCAATTCCGGATTACTCGGCGGATTCGTCACCCGCATGTCATCTTCCGGTTCGTTCAAACCACGGCCAAAGAAGTGCTTCCAGTAACGATTGGCCAAGGCCTTGGCGAAATAGGGATTGTTCTTATCTGCCATCCAATCGACGAGCGCGACGCGCGGATCGTCGTCCGCCTTGAGCGAAAGCGACATTGAGCCGAGCCCCGTCGGCCTTACCGACAAGCCCGTGCGCGGGTTCTTCGACTCAGCCAGGCCCGGCTTGTGCATGACCGTCATCGCTGGTTGCGGCAGCGCTACCTTCGCGCCTTTGTCCTTCTTCGGCGGTGGCGGGCTTTTGAACTCCACACGCGAAAAGAAAGCCGCGAAGCCGTAGTAATCCTGCTGGCTCCATTTTTCGAGCGGATGATGATGACAGCGAGCACACATGATTCGCTGCCCCAAAAAGAGCTGCGTCACGTCCTCGACTTGTTCGTTGATCGAATTCACCTCGCGATACCAGGCCACCATCGGCTTCTCGGTGTGCGGCCCCGTGACAGTGACGATCTCGCGCACGAACTGATCGTAGGGCTTGTTCTGCTCCAGGCTCTCCTTGATCCACTTGTGGAAAGCGGCCGTGATCTTCGGATCGTCCTTGTCCGACTTGCGGCGATTGCGCAAAATCGCGCCCCACTTGTTGGCAAAATAATAGGCGTAATCGGGACTGGCCAAGAGCTTATCCACCGCCTGCTCGCGGCGATTCGTGTCTTTGCTCGCCAAAAACGCCTTCGTCTCGTCGATAGTCGGCAGCCGCCCGGCGAGATCGACGGTCACGCGGCGCAGGAAAGTCATATCGTCGGCGAACTCCGACGGCGGCAGGCCGAGCGTGTTCAGACGCTTGAAGACCAGCGTGTCGATGAAATTATTGGCGGCGGGCATCTTCACGATCGGCGCGCCAAGCGGGACCAACGCGCGGAAGACATCGACATGCGTCTGATACCGTGCCATCACCGAGAAACTGCCGGGCCGAGCTTTCGCCTTCACCAACCCCGTGGACGAGACTTCCGCCAACTCGGTGTCGTTGACTTCAAACTGGGCAAACGCCGTCGCATCGAACGACGTGCCATCGGCGCGATGCGCGATCACCGCCAGCTGTTGTTGGCCCGACTGCGCGAGCGTGCGTTCCTGCGGCAACACCTCGATGCCGGTCACTTCCGCCACGTTCTTCGGCACCGCGGGCAGACCTTGTTCGATCCAGCGCCTGACGATGCGATACGGAGCCGAGTCCACCTGAAACTTGCGGCCGCCGCCGTGCGACATTGTACCGGCAGGTTTGGCGAGCAGCAAACTGGCATCGGGCGAGGTCAGGACGATTCGCCGAACGCGCGATTCCTTGACGAGGGCTTCAAAGTCTTCCTGTGGCTCGAACCCGAACAGCGACAGTGCGAACCCGTTCTGCCCGCCCGTCTTGCCGTGGCATCCGCCGGTGTTGCAGCCGAACTTGGAGAAGAGCGGCACGATCTGTTCGTTAAAGTGCACCGGATGATCGGCGCGCATATTGGCGACTTTGACTGGCAGCGAAGTCGAACGCCCGTCGGCCAACTTCGCGGTGATCGTGCCCTGCCCTTCTTGCAAGGGCGTGACGAAACCGTTGGCGTCGATGCGAGCGATGTTCGCCGGCGTGATGCTGTACTTGGCGTCACGCGTCAGATCGGCGTGCTTCTTGGCGACGGTCAACTCCGTCACGACCAGCTGGCGCGAAGAACCGGCGCCATCGAGAATGAACACCTTCTCTCGCCGCGATTGCTCGATGCTCAGGCTCTGCGCGGACACATCAGCAATGGCAACAAGCAGGGACGCGAAGCAGGCGACAATGCGAAGGAAGATCATATCGATTTCTCAGCCAAAAATGGGAATCAGGCAGGCAGGAGGCAAGTTGCAGTTTGTTAAGGTATACCCGATTATTGTATCGATAGCAATAGGATGGGTGAGAAAAGTGTGCGAATTGATGATGTCAGTCGATCTCGTTCCCAAACTCCTGTTTGGGAACGTGCCTTGGGGAAACTCTGTTTCGTTTTGCGAATTCTTCCAATTGAAACATCCGCGAAACGGAGTTTCAAAACCATGCGTTCCCAAACAGGAGTTTGGGAACGCGGGGAAAAAATTGAAAAAAAAGCGGAGAGGGCGGGATTTGAACCCGCGGTAAGGTGTGACCCCTACAACGGCTTAGCAAGCCGCCGCGATCGGCCACTCTGCCACCTCTCCGGCTCGCAGTGGGGCGAGCTATCTCCAGAATACTCATTCTCCGCCGTCAGGGCAAGGCGTGAACCCGCTCAGCCAACGATTTTTCCGTTGACAAACGCCCGCCGTACGCGGATGATATACATCATCCTATCCGAATTTCGCACCTCCGAGCCTGAGCGCCAGCGAGGGGCACCCGGATGCCCTTCGCTGGCGCTCAGGCTCGGAAAAGATGTCTTCCGAGATCATCATGCCACACCGCATCCTTTCAATACTCATCGCATTGTCACTGACCAACCTAGCCGCCGCCCAACCGAAAACGCCGATCGACTTTCAGCGCGATATTCGACCGATCCTCTCGAACAACTGTTTCAAATGCCACGGGCCTGCGTTGCAAGAAAGCGGCATTCGGCTCGATTCGCGCGAGTCGGCGATGAAGGCCAAGGTCGTCGTGCCCTCGCATCCGGACAAAAGCGTGATGATGCTGCGCGTCCTCGGCGACGAGGTCGAGCGCATGCCGCCGCCCGAGGCGGGTCCACGTCTGAAGCCCGCGCAAATCGAATTGCTGAAGCGCTGGATCGCCGAGGGCGCTGAATATTCGCCACACTGGGCGTTTATCAAACCGAAGCAACCCGTGACGCCAGCGGTCAAGGACACAAAATGGGTGCGCAATGCGATCGATGCGTTCATCCTCGCTCGGCTCGAAAAAGAAGGCATCGCCCCGTCGCCTGAAGCCGACTGCACGACGCTGATTCGGCGACTGACGCTCGATCTCATCGGCTTGACGCCATCGCCGAAGGAGGTTGAGGATTTCGCCAACGATAAAAGCCCCGGCGCCTACGAGAAGGTCGTTGATCGCCTGCTTGCGTCGCCGCATTACGGTGAACGCCAGGCCCGGCAATGGCTGGACCTCGCCCGCTATGCCGACTCGAACGGCTACACCATCGACGGCAAGCGCTCGATTTGGCCCTGGCGCGACTGGGTGATTAACGCGTTCAACAAAGACATGCCGTTCAATCGTTTCACGATCGAGCAGATCGCCGGCGACATGTTGCCGAGAGCGACGCATGACCAGATCGTGGCCACGGGGTTTCATCGTAATACGTCGTTCAACGAAGAAGGCGGCACGAACCCGGAGCAGTTCCGCGTCGAACGCACGGTGGATCGCACCAACACGACGGGCACGGTTTGGCTCGGCCTATCGGTTGGCTGCGCTCAGTGCCATACGCATAAATACGACCCGATTACCCACAAGGAATACTACCAGTTCTACGCGTTCCTCAATTCGATGGATGAGCCAAAAGTTTCGATGCCGACGCCCGAGCAGGCCAAACGCCTGAAGGAATTGCAAGCCGATTTGGCGAAGGCGAAGCAAGAGCCGACGCCGAAGAAGCCCGCGGCTGCGGATGTCGAAAAACTGCTCGCCGATCTGGAGAAGGAGACCAACGGCGGCTGGCGCGTAATCTATCCCAAGACCGTCGTCTCGGAGGTTGGCGCCAAACTCGATGTGCTCGAAGATCGAACCGTTCTCGCCAGCGGCAAGGCGACGGACGCCGACACCTACACGATCCACGGCGTCGCGCCCGAAACCGGCACGATCACCGCGGTTCGGCTCGAAACGTTGACTCACGCCAGCCTGCCGAACGCCGGCCCGGGCCGATCGACCGGCGGCAATTTCGTCCTCAGCCAATTCGTCTTCGAGACCGACGGCGTGCCCCACAAATTCCGCAAAGCCATCGCTGACCATTCGCAGAAAGACTTCCCCGTTAACGATGTCGTCAAGAACGACGCCATCAAAGGCTGGGGCATCTCCGGCGGCACGGGACGCGATCATCAGGCGGTCTTCTATCTCGAAAAGCCCCACCCCGTGCGCGAAGGCCAGGCCTTCGTCTTCACGATGCGGCACAGCAAGAAGTTCTCCGGCTATGCCGTCGGCCGATTCCGCATCGGCGTGACGTTCGCCTCCGAACGCTTCTTGTCGCTTCCGTTGGAAGCACAGAACGTCGTGCTTATCAATCCCGCGAAACGGACGGCGAAGGAAATGGACGGCGCCCGGCAGGCGTTGCTCAAGGCCCCGCCACCGTCGGATCGCGTCGTGAAGGTGCAAAAGGAAATCAAAGCCCTCGAAGGCAGCATCGAATCGACGCTCGTGTTGCGCGAGTCAGCCAAGCCGCGCGTCACCAAGATTCAGCTGCGCGGCGATTTTCTCACGCTCGGCGATGAAGTCCAACCCAATGTCTTCGCCTCGCTGAATCCGCTCGGTGTCAAGGGTCGCCCCGCGAATCGGCTCGATTTTGCGAACTGGCTGGTCTCCACGGACAACCCGCTGACCGCCCGCGTGTTCATGAATCGCATGTGGCAGCACTATTTTGGCAACGGCATCGTCGAAACCGAAAACGATTTCGGCATGCAGGGTCTGTTGCCGACGCATCAAGACCTGCTCGATTGGTTGGCGACCGAGTTCATGGGTTTAGCCGCGACGCGCAGCGAAGCGAGCGACGATGCAGCGCCGTGGTCGATGAAGCGCATGCACAAACTCATCGTCATGAGCGCGACCTATCGGCAATCCTCGAAGGCACGCCCCGATCTGCGCGAGAAGGACTCGCAGAACAAATGGCTCGCCCGCCAAACTCGCTTGCGACTCGACGCCGAGATTATCCGCGATGCCGCCTTGAGCGCCAGCGGATTGCTGACGCCGAAGCTCGGCGGCGCGGGTGTTTATCCGCCGTTGTCGCCGGAGATTTTCGCGTTCACCCAGAACAACCACGCCTGGCCGGAAAGCAAAGGCCCGGACCGCTATCGCCGCGGCATGTACACGTTCATTTGGCGGCAGAGTCAGCATCCGCTTTTGACGACATTCGACGCCCCGGACGCCCAGGTCGCCTGCACGAAACGCAACCGCTCGAATACGCCGTTGCAAGCGCTGCATTTGGCAAACGACCCCGTGTTCGTCGAGATCGCCAAGGGTTTGGCCAACCGCATCGTCAAGGAAGGGCCGAAGGACGACGCCGGCCGAATCGCCTATGCATTCCACTTGTGCTACTCACGGCCACCGAGCAACGCCGAGCGTGACCGCCTGCTCAAGCTTGTCAGCCAGCTCGACGCCGAGCGAGCCTGGCCAATGCTGGCCCGCGTGCTGCTGAACCTCGACGAATTCGTGACGCGCGAGTAAGGGGGCGCGGTTAGCCGAACACGCATTTTCTCGGAGAGCTTGGCCCATGATCGGAATCGCCCTCGCACTTGCTCTCATTCTCGGCACCGCCTTCGGCTACCTCGCCTTGCGCGAAGTAGGTTTCTTCCGCAAGCCGCTGCCGATCCGTATCGAACGCCGATGTGGCGAACGTCTTGTATCCGGCCTACCGATCGAGATGTGGCTCATTTTCGCGAATCCAGCCGGCGGGATTTTCACGCTTACCGTGACCATTGAGTACGAGATCGGCAAGTCCATGACGGAACATATCGCCATCGCGCCGGGCGAACAGGCGCTCAAGATCCCAGAGCCAAATCGCGTTAACGTCATCGTGATTCATTCGCCAGGATACTCGGATGTCCTCGTGCGGATGTGACGCGATCGATTCCCTGTTTAGCGCCCGTTGGATGCCTCGCTGACACGGCATCGCGCGGGCACTAAACAAAATCAATCGCCCCGTTATTGCTTCCGCATTGCGTTTGCTGTATCCTTGACCCTGCCAACCGATAATGTCACATTACTTGTCCCGCGAGGCTTTCCTGCCATGCTGCGAACTTTTGTCGGATGCGTCCTTCTCATCCTCAATGTCGGATTCGTTCGGGCCCAAACCGGCGGATATCTGCTGGCGGCTGATCGGGCCATCGAGCAGGTAATTGACCATTACATCGACGCGAAGCTAAAGTCTGACGGCGTAACGCCTTCGCCTCAAGCCGACGATGCGGCGATCCTGCGCCGCCTGACGCTCGACCTCAACGGCCGCGTGCCGACGGTTGGCGAAGTCGAAGCCTACCTCAAGAGCACGGAGCCCGACAAGAAAACGAAACTCGTCGATCGCTTGCTCGCATCGTCGGCGTTCGCTCGCCACGGGGCGCAGGCGTTCTACGGTTTCCTGCAATATTCCGAAGGCAGGCCGAAGAGGGGCGATAAGGGCAATCCCCTATACGACTATCTACTTACGAGCCTGAGCGAGAATCGCGCCTGGGATCGTATGTTCCGCGAGATCATGATTCCCGACGAGGCCGACCCGAAAATGAAAGGCTCCGTGGATTTCCTCAAATCGCGAGTGAAGGACCTCAATCGTCTCACGATCGACGCCAGCAACGCCTTCTTCGGCGTCAACGTCAGTTGCGCCCAGTGCCATGACCATCCACACGTGCAGCAGTGGACGCAGGACCAATTTTACGGCATGAAGGCGTTCTTCGTCCGCACGGTTGACAGCGGCGGCTTCCTCGGCGAAAAAGATTTCGGCATCGTGAAATACATCCCCAACAAGGGCACGGAGAAGGTCGCACCGGTCCTCTTCTTGAACGGAAAGGCGCTTGACGCACCTGGCATGAAGGAGCCAACCGCCGCCGAGAAGAAACAGGAACAGGTGCGGCTCGACCAGGGGAAAAAGGCCAAGGCCCCGCCAGCCCCGCCGAAGTTCAGCCTGCGTTCAAAGCTCGTCGAGACCGCGCTCGCCAAGGATCAGCGTGAATTCTTCGCCCGCAACATCGCCAACCGCCTTTGGCATCGTTTCCACGGTCGAGGGCTAGTCATGCCGCTCGATCAGCTGCATAGCGAGAACCCGGCGAGCCATCCCGATTTGCTCGAATGGCTGGCCCGTGACCTCGCGGATCACGGTTACGACATGAAGCGTTTTGTCCGCGGCCTAGTACTGACGAACACCTACGCGCGATCCAGCCGATGGGAGGCCGAGAAGCACCCCGCTGACAATATCTACGCCGTCGCCATCCTTCGACCGCTCGCGCCGATGCAGTTCGCAACCTCGCTCAAGCTGGCGGCGAGCGACCCGACATCGATGCCCGCTGATGTGAAGAAGCTCGAAGAACGGATCGACGCGCTCGAAAAATCGGCAGGCGGCCTGGCGAATCTGTTCGCCCAGCCGACTGACAACTTCCAAATCGGCGTCGCCGAGGCAATGCTCTTCGCGAACAATGACGCCATGCAAAAATCGTTGCTCGAAGGCGGCGGCACCTTGGTCGATCGCATGAAACAGGAGCCGGACCTGGCCAAACGTGCCGACTTGGCGATCCGCACCGTGCTCAGCCGCATGCCGCGACCCGATGAATTGCAGACAATCGTCGGCTACCTACATCGCCGCCAGGATCGCTCCGCCGAGGCAAGCCAGCAGGTCGTATGGGCCCTGCTGACGAGCGCGGAGTTTCGGTTTAATCATTGAGTGATCCGATTCTCGTTCCCAAATTCCTGTTTGGGAACGGGGCTTTCGGAAACTCTGTTTCGCCTCATCGAATCCACGTCGTTTCACGTTTCGCGAAGAAGAGTTTCGAGTTCTCTGGTTCCCAAACAGGAGTTTGGGAACCAGAGAACTCGCGACTCGGACTGATTCATCATCCCATTTCCGCCACGCCTTGATTCTGGTATAGCAGACGATGTCCCCTTCCCCTCACACCGGAGACATCGTCATGGCTCATCGGCTTATCGCGCTGCTCGTGCTCGCTCTCATCGTGGTGGCAAATGTCGAAATCATCCCCGCGGAAAACGCTCAAGAAGGCTCCGCGGACCTCATCTATCACAACGCCAAAGTGCTGACCGTGGACGCCAAGTTCACCGTCGCCCAGGCGATCGCGGTGAAAGACGACCGCATCGTCGCCGTCGGTTCCGATGCCGACGTGCTCAAGCACCGTGGCTCGAAAACGACGCTCGTCGATGCCAAAGGCAAAACAATCCTGCCCGGACTTTACGATAGCCACACGCATCCGACCGGAGCCGCGACGAGCGAGTTTGACGAGGAATTGCCGTACCTGACGTCGCTCAACGATGTCTTCGATTACATCCGCGCAAAGGTGAAGACACTGCCCGAAGGGCAATGGATCACGCTGCGTTTTGCGTTCCCGACTCGGCTCAAGGAAGGCCGCTTCCCGACGCTGGCGGAACTCGACGCCGTCGCGCCGAAGCATCCGGTGCACTATCACGCCGGGCCGGCGAGCATCGTCAACTCGGTCGCGATGAAGCTGTCGAACATCACGCGCGACACGAAGAACCCGTCGAACGGCGTCGTCGTCCGCGATCCGAAAACCGGCGAACCGACCGGCATGCTTCGTAACGCCGCCGGCCTGCTCAAAGGCGCGCCGGGCAGCAAGGCGAGCAGCCAGGATCGCCGCGAGGCGGTTAAGAACTTATTCGCACTGTATAATTCGTACGGAATAACCAGTATCTCCGATCGTAGCTCCTCGCGCGGGGCCTTCGATCTCTTCCACGATCTGCACAAGAAGGGCGAGCTGACCGTTCGCATCAACGTCTGCCCGAACTTCAGCCCCTACGGCACCCGCGAGGAAATCGCCCGCCGACTCGACGGCCTGCCCGGCAAGGACAAAGCGTTCGGCCCAACCGGCGTCGGCGGCGTCTGGATCCGTATCGGCCCCATAAAGTTCTTCCTCGACGGCGGCATGCTCAACGGCACCGCCTACATGCGCCAGCCCTGGCCCAAGGGTGACACCTATCAAATCGTCGAAGACGACTATCGCGGCTTGCTCTTCACGCCGCTCGAACAAGTGAAAATCCTCGGAGAGGAATCCGCCCGCCGTGGCTGGGGCGTCACCGCGCACACCGCCGGCGAAGGCGCGATGGATGTGCTGCTCGACGGCTACGATTTCGTCGATCGCGCCGTCTCGATCAAGGACCTGCGATTCTGCATCACACACGCCAACTTCCCCAGTCAGCAAAACCTCGAACGCTGCAAACGCCTCGGCGTCGTCGCCGACGTGCAACCCGCGTGGCTCTACAAAGACGGCGAAACGCTCAACCGCGTGCTCGGCAAGGAACGCATCCGCTGGTTCCAACCTTTCAAAAGCTGGATGAAATACACCACGATCGGCGGCGGCAGCGACCACATGATCAAACTCGATCCACGCAAATCGACCAACCCCTGGGACCCCTGGCTCGGCCTCCAAGTCACGCTCGATCGCAAGCTGCCCTCCGGTCTCGTGCTCGTCCCCGAGGAAGCATTGTCGCGCGAAGAAGCACTGCGACTTTACACCATCAACAATGCATATTTGGGCCGCGAGGAAAAGGACAAGGGCACGCTCGAAGCCGGCAAACTCGCCGACTTCATCCTGATCGATCGCGACTATATGACGTGCCCCGTTGAGGACATCAGTTCCACACGCGTGCTAACGACAATCGTCGGCGGCAAGACGGTGTACGACCGGAAGTGACGAGAGCTATCTGCTATCTGCTAAATGTAGGGCGCGTCAAGCGCCGACGCACCATAAGCCTACAAGCGCCTGGTGCGTCGGCGATGGCGCTTGACGCACCCTGCAACTTCGAATTGAGGCGCAACCATGACTCGTACCGCGGCCATTCTGATATTCCTAGCAACAGCCGCACTCGCCCAGCAACCGACGCCTGGCAAGATCCAACGCGGCACGCTGGTTAGCGTCGATGCGGAGAAACTCCGTGTCACCGTCAAAGCGAACGACAAAGAGATCGTCGCCACCGCTGACGAACAAACGCGATTCTTCGAGGCGAAAGGCGCGAACGCCAAGGAGAAGCTGCAATCCTTCAAAGCCGGCGTCGAGGTTATGTTTGTCATCCAACCCAAGGACGGCAAGAACTACCTATTCGGCTTGCGGCTCGCCGACGCGGGTAAACCAGGCAATCCGTTGGCGAAGTTCGATTCGTCCAAGCTCCTGCCGATCAACGAACTCGGCACCAAGGAATACCGCGGGTTCATGGGCGGGTTCTATCCCGATGGCAAAAACGAACGCCCGGCGAGGCATGACGCGCTCGGCAAAGCGCTCGCCGCCCAGGTGCAACCACTCGATGGCGACGGCAAGCCAGATGCCGCGGGCAAGATCGTCATGCTCTCCGTTGGCATGAGCAACACGTCGCAGGCGTCCCAAGGTTTCGCGCAAGTCTTGGCCGGCGCGAAGGACAAGAACCCCGCCCTCATCTTCGTCAACGGCGCCCAGGGCGGCATGACCGCGGCACGTATCCAGAACCCTGACGATAAAGCGTCCGGCGAAAAGTATTGGGCCGCCGTCGAGCAACAACTACGCAAAACGGGCGTTTCCGCGTCGCAGGTGCAAGTCGTCTGGATCAAGCAGGCCGACGCCGGCCCCAGCCAGGGCTTCCCCATCTACGTCAAGACGCTCGAAGCGGAGCTGACGCGCATCGTCCGCCTACTGCCGAAGCGTTTTCCCAACCTGAAGATGGTTTACCTATCGAGCCGAACCTACGGCGGCTACGCGAAATCGTCGCTCAACCCGGAGCCGTATGCCTATGAGTCGGCGTTTTCGGTGAAGTGGCTGATTGAACGCCAAATCGGGGGCGAGATCGAGTTGAACTGCGATCCGAAGAAAGGCGCCGTGCAAGCCCCGTGGCTGGCGTGGGGCCCGTACCTCTGGGCAAACGGCATGACCAAACGCCCCGACGGCTTCGCCTACGCCGAGAGTGATTTCGCCAACGACGGCACACATCATTCGCCCGACGGTTCGCGAAAAATCGGCGCCCGCATGCTGCGTTTCTTCGAGAGCGACGAAACAACCCGGCCGTGGTTCACCAAGAAATAATGGCGGGGGAACAATAGCACTCGCATGGGGTCATGCGAACGCTAAGCCGAAAACGGCAAACCAGAGAATGCGCCAATGCTTGGACCGCACTTCTACTTCGACCTGATCCGCCTCGCTCGGCATCGGCGGAATCTCACCATCCGTTGCGGCTACTTACTGCTAATGCTCGCGGGTCTGTACGTCGTGAATCGCTTCGAGCCGGACGTGCCTCGGCAGATCAACTACTACGCCAAGGTCGCGAAGCATTTCACCAACACGATCTTGTTCTTTGAATATCTCATGGTCTTTCTGCTGACACCAATCTATTTCGCAGGCACGATTGTCGAGGAAGAGGAGTCTGGCACGCTGGAGTTGTTGTTCATGACGCACCTACGGAGCCACGAGATTTTGCTGGGAAAATACGCCGCCCGCGTGGTACATCTGGTCTTCATCTCGATGCTGGGATTGCCCTTGTTGGCGATCGTCAGCTTGTGGGGCGGAGTCGATGTACCGACGCTCGCCATGCATTTTTGCTTGATCGCTACGTTGATCGTTTTGTTCAGCAGCGCGTGTATGGTTAGCTCGACGATGGCAGTCAGCCATGCCCTGAGCCTGGTGCTTTCGTATGCCGCGTCGACCGGCGTGCTCGGTTTTTTTGTTATTGGCGGCTGCATAGTGATGGCGATTGCGAGTTTCGAGTTTGGTAGTCAAGCCCTTGGTATCGGTATGATCGTCGGCATGGCATTGATCGCGAGCGCGGTTCTGCTTTTCTTTGCATGTCTCCGTCTTCACACGCTACGCTACCCGACGGAGCGGCCGACAACACGGAGGCGAAAACGCGCCATTCCACGCAGCCCCACGAAACCGAAGCCGAAACCAGGCGAGAGCACCGCCAGGCCCGTGCCCGATAATGCGCTGCTTTGGAAGGAACTGATCGACGGCAAAGGCGCCTACCAGCTGGCAGGTTACAGTTCATCCGTGGCGTTGACGGGATTCGTCATTGCTGGTGTGGCGAACTTATTCTCGAAGTTCCCTTGGGCCGAACGAGGCGCACGGGATGAATTCGCCGGGTTATCATATTTCTTCTTCGGAATCAGCTACGGGCTCAGTGTGGCCGGCGTAATCCTCTTGCTGGCATTCCGACTGACCGCAGTCATTTCGCGCGAACGAGAGCAAGGCACATTACGGTTCCTGCTGCTGTTGCCGGTTGAACGATCGGAGATCTTATGGACAAAATTCATCGCGCCGTGGATCGCGACACACTACCTGATCGCGACAATCGTGGTTGCGCCTATTTTCGCGCTGGTGACGGGAATCTACGCGATCCGCACCTGCGGCGTGCTGTTGCTTCTTCCTTGGCCCAGCATCATCTTCGCGGCGGGGCTGGCGCTTTATCTCTCGGTGCGTTGTCGGCGTTGGGTGACGGCGAATATCGTGTTTACGGTAGTGGTGGTGGCGGTCGGATCTGCCCATCTCTTCGGCGGCGAGTATACGCGGCTTTTTCGCAATGGATTCTGGATGCTGCTCACGGGAGATTTCGTGCAAGGTGGCGGACTTGCAAATGCCCATCCGACGATGGCAGTCACCACGTTCCTGAGCCACCAGGCTACGTTCGCGGGAATCGGCGTGCTGTTATTCTGGCGTGCATTCGCCATGTTTGACTGGACGAAACGCAATCGCTCCTCCCAGGCCCCGCGGTGAGCGCAGCGATGCGCAGAGATCGGAACCCCCAGGAATCGCTGCGCTCATCGTGGGGCTTGGCGCTCACACATGCACCGGTTCGGGGGAATGCACGTAGAGCCATTGGTCGGGAAAGAGTTTCGTGCTATCGACGTTCAGATAAACGAGATCGATTTTTTGGCCCCAAAGATCGATAGTGCATGAGAGTCCGCCGACTTGCGGAGCGGATTCGAAGACTTCGACATGTCATATCCGCGGCATCCACACCATCGCCAGGGCCACGACCGTTGCCATCGAAACGAGCAGTGGAATGACGACCATCTTCGATAACTCCATCGGCTTCGTCCCCGTCATCTTCGCGCACATCAGAGTCACGGCGGCAACCGGCGACATTGTCCGGCCCGCCGCCGATCCGAGCGATACGACCGCGCCGGTGTGCGTCGGGTCGATGTCCAGCGCCAGACTCGGCTCGACGAAGAAGCCGAACAGGCTCTGCGCCGTCGCCATGCCCGAGCCACATAGCGCGGCAAAGGCGACCGAGAAGATGCCGGCGGTCGGCAGAAGGACGTCGGGCCACATCTTGATCGCATCGCCCAGACGCTCGGCGATACTGACGTTTTTGATGGCGATACCGAAACAGTTAGCGACGACGATAAGCGAGACGATGTTGGCATAGCCGTAGCCCGCGCCTTCAAAGAAGGTGCTGGCGGTTTCCTTGAATTTCTCGCGTGACGCAATCACCGCCGCGACGACGCCGAGTAGCATCGCCAGGCCGATGAGCCGGGTGTTGAAGGTCTCCGGATCGGGCAGTCTGCTTTTCTGTAGCCATCGATGGTCGATCTTGAAAAGCTCGAACGGATACGAACACAAATACAAAAACACGAGCGGCACGAGCGGGACTATCGCCTTGAGATAGTTGACCGGCATCGCGACTTCGCTCGGCGGTGGCGCGTCGGTCGGTTCGCTCGCAAGCATCCGCTCACGCCGGGCGGCCAGGAACCAGAACACGCTCGTGGCGACGGCGAGGCTGAGGAAATTGAACGGGATGATGCGGCGCACACAGCGTTCACTGGTGATGTCGTCGGGTGTCAGACTTGCTTCGGGATGCTTCTTGAGTGCTTTTTGGCTTTCCTCGATGGTCGTCAGCAGTTCCGGTGCTCCGGGGTTCAGCAATTCCCCGCCGACCGACGCGCCGAGCAACAGGGCCGCGCCGGTAGTGATCGGCGAGATGCCCGTGGCACGTAGAAATGGGATGATGACCGAGCCGATCGTCACTGCGGTGCTGGTTTGGCTGACGATCGGCATATTTACGAAGAACCCGACGACGACCGTGCCCGGAATCAGCAGGAATCGAACATAGGTCAACGGCTTGACGAGTAAGCGCACGAGATGGAGATCGCAACCGGTGTGTTGCAGGACGCGCGCAAAACCCATGCCGCAGCAAAGCGGGATGATGAACTTCTCGTTCGTCAGCGTGATGACGAACTCCCGCACGATCGCTTGCGGGTTCAGCGCGATTGCGCCGAGCGTGAGGGAAGCAATCATCAACACGAGCCGAACTTCAAATTCGCGCAACACCGCCCAGGCGGCGAGCACGATGACGAGCAGTCCGAGGATCGTTTGCCACGACGCGGTATCGAGCATGAAAGCCCAAGGGTGAGGTACTCCGAACCCTTGGGATCCCAGAGGTTCGGAGTACCTCACCTCTGGGCTTTCAGTGCATATGAGAGCGATTCTTGCATGATATACGGCGCGGGATAGAATTGGCGACAGACGCGGTGGTACGGCGAGTCATCACGTGAGCACTAAGCCGCAAACGGCGAAGAATTTGCATTTACACTCCGAAGGACATTCTCATGCGCATCTTGATTGCGATCGGTCTCTGCTTGATGATGGCCAATCATGCTCACGCCGGCGAGGCCAAGAAGCCGAATATCGTCATCATCATTGCCGACGATCTTGGCTGGCGCGATGTCGGCTGGCAAGCATCCGAGATCAAAACGCCGAACATGGACAAGCTCGTCAAGGCCGGCGTTCGGCTCGAACGGCATTACGTCTACCCGACCTGCTCGCCGACGCGCGCGGGCATGTTCACCGGACGCAATTCGAGCCGATTCGGCATCCACGCCCCGATCGCCCAGAAGAGCGAGCAGGCCTTGCCGATGAACACGCTCACGCTTGCTCGGCTCCTGCGCCGCGCGGGCTACTTCACGGGCATCATCGGCAAGTGGCATCTCGGTTTGAGGCCGGAAGTCGGACCGCGCCAATTTGGCTTCGATTCCTCCTACGGGTATTTCCACGGGCAGATCGATCCGTTCACGCATCTCTACCGCGGCACGGCCAAGACCTGGCATCGCAACGACAAATTCGTCGAAGAGAAAGGCCACGTTACCGACCTCATCAGCGATGAGGCCGTGCGCTTCGTCGAAACGAAACGCAAACAGCCGTTTTTCTTATGGGTCGCGCATGCCACGCCGCACTATCCTCTTGCGGAGGAGGAGAAGTGGATCGCCCCGTACAAAGACACGATCAAGAACGAATCGCGACGCCTTTACGCCGCGAGCATCACACACATGGATGACGGCATCGGGCGAATCGTCACGGCACTCGAAAAGTCCAAGCAACTCGACAACACTCTCATCGTCTTCACCAGCGACAACGGCGGCTTCGAGAAATACGAATCCAAGATCGATTACGACGGTAAATATTCGCACCTCAAGCTCGGCGACAACACGCCCTTGCGCGGTTGGAAAGGCCAACTCTACGAAGGCGGCGTGCGCGTGGCGGCATTCGCATATTGGCGAGGCAAACTGCAACCCGCCAGTGCGCCGGAGATTGTCAGCATGCTCGATTGGTATCCGACGATGGCGAAACTCGCCGGCGCCGACGTGCCGGCCAGCACGAAGCTCGAAGGCCGCGACGTTTGGCCGATCCTGAGCCGCAAAGGCGAAAAGCCTGCCGACCCCGAAATCTACTGGAACACGGGTGCGGTGCAGGGCGTCATGGCGGGCGAATTGAAGCTCATTGTCAACACGAAGAAGCAACAGGAGGAACTCTACGATCTGCGAAACGACGCGCTGGAAGCAACGAACCTCGCCGCGACTCGGCCCAACGACCTCGCCTTGATGCGTAAGCGATTGCAAGCGCAGCGCGATGCGGATGCGAAGTAGTTTAGCCGCTCGCCTTTGGCGAGCGCGGACGTTGTTTTTGCGATCGCAATATCCAATGTCCGCGCTCGCCAAAGGCGAGCGGCTAAACGTATTTGAATCCCAACCAGCGCAACGGTATCGTCAGTTCCTCGATCGGCAAGCCGATGACGTTATTGAGGCTGCCATCGATGATGCGCAGAAACGGATCGTTCTCTTCCTGGATCGCATAAGCACCCGATCGGCCAACCCAAGCGTCGGTGGCGAGATAGTCGTCCAGTTCCTGCTTCGATAATGCGCGACAATACATACGCGTGCACGATTGGAAGGTGACCTGCACATTGTCAGGCCGTCGCCAGAGGACGACGCCAGTCCAGAGTTCGTGCTCGCGTCCGCCCATCGCGGTGAGGATTCGGCGAGCATGTTCGACATCGTCCGCCTTGCCGATCACCTGGCCGTCCAACCAGCCGACGGTATCCGCCGCGAGGACGATGCCCTCGCTTACATTCGGCGCGACAGCCGCCGCCTTCAGCCAGGCAACCGTTTGCACATAGTGGCGTGGATCGGTGAAATCCGCACCCGTCGGTTCGTCAATGCGCGATGGCAAGACATCGAGTTCGTAGCCAGCCTTTTCGAGCAGAATCCGCCGATCCGGCGAACTGCTGGCGAGGATTAGTTTTTTTGTCATTTGTCATTAGTCATTGGTCATTAGTCCGTAGTCACTCGTGGACATTCTACTGCCAATTTCGAGGTTGAGCCGTATCATTCTCTTTTCACTGACTAATGACAATTATGGGAGCCACCGATGAAGACACATGCCGCCTACTGGATCGCACTGCTGCTACTTGCTGTACCGATGCAAATTGCTACGACTGGCGAGAAAAAGATGGCCGGATTTAGCAAAGCCGACCTCGGCAAGCTTCCGACCGGCTGGAAAGTGGAGCACACGGGCAAAGGCGGCACCGGCGCGTGGAAGGTCATCGCCGACGCCACCGCGCCTTCAAAATCGGGCCACTCGCTGGCGCAGGTCGGCGAAAGCCCAGGGCCAGTCTACAATATCTGCGTTGCTGATACCGCGCAGCCGAAGAACCTTGAAGTCTCCGTGCATTTCAAATCGATCAAAGGCAAACGCGATCAAGGCGGCGGCATCGTCTGGCGCTACATCGACGCTGACAACTACTATGTCGCTCGCTTTAATCCGCTCGAGAACAACTATCGCCTTTACAAAGTCGTCGCCGGCAAACGCACCCAACTCGCCACGGCCGAGGAGCTTGTTGTCACCGAAGGGCAATGGCATAAGCTCACGATCCGCATGCTCGGCGATAGTATTGAGTGCCATCTCAACGGCAAGAAAATACTTGAAGCGAAGGATAACGCCCTGGCCAACGCCGGCAGAGTCGGCCTGTGGACCAAAGCCGACGCCCAGACGGCGTTCGATCTGTTCGCCGTTGAGGGTGTCGTGACGAAGGAATAAGGCAAATACAAGCCCGCAGGCGACGAAGGAGAGCCTGCGGGGTCAACCCACGCAGGCTCCTTCGTCGCCTGCGGGCTTGGGATAGGGACAACTCATCGCATCAACTGAAACTCCGGCAGCATCACCACCACCCATAGCAAGTCAGCGACGCCCTCCGCCGACATCGGCGTGCCCAGGGCCTCGTGCATCACCTTGCGTTCGTTCACGGTCGGCGGTCGGCACAGCGCCCGCTCGTAAACCGCGTCGATCAGTGCGTCCGGCGTTTTGTGCAACTTCATTAATGCTGACGATCCCCGCGTCAGCAGATCGTTGACCGCCGCGCCGTTGGACAGATCCAGCGCCTGCAGCGTCGTCAGCAGATCGGGCCGAGTGGTCACGACTTGCTCGCGATTGGGCCGACCGAGCGAACGCATCAGCAGATCGGCATTGACGAGCGAGGCACGCATCCGCTGACGCTCCGTCGGCACCGACGAAGCGAATGCCACCGGCACGACCGGAGCGCTTTGCTTCGTCGGGCCGGTCTGCGTCAGCATCCAAACCGCGTCCATGAATTGCTCAGCGGACATGCGCCGGAGTTCCGGACCGCGGAAGACGTAGTCCTCGCCGATCGGTTCCTTGATTTGCAGCGCGGGTTTGGCTTGATACGCCTTCGACGTTGCGATGTGCTCCATCAATTTCTTCAGATCATACTTTTGCTCGACAAGATAGTTCGCGAGATAGTCCAACAAATCCTCGGACCAGGGCCGATTCGCCATCATATCGACGGGATGCACGATTCCGCGGCCCAACATCCGCTGCCAAACGCGATTGGCGATGGTGCGTGCGAAACGGCCATTCTCCGGCGACGTCGTCAGCTTGGCAAGCTGATCCAGGCGTTGCGTTTTCGTCGCCTTCGCGTCAATCGTGCCCAGTTCGGGCCAAAGAAAGCGTGGCGATGCCGTCTGCCCAGTAGCCTTGTCGCAGCGGTGAACTGGCAGCGGTTTGTCGGCGATCACCGCTGCGAGCGAGTAAGCATCGTCGAGTTTCCAGTTATCGATAAAGCTGTCATGGCACGATGCACACTTCATGTTTGCGCCAAAGAAAACCTGCGAGATGTTCTGCGCGAATTGCAGCTCGACGACCTGGCTAGCGTTGACGTTTCCCCGCCATTTGATGCCCTTGATGAACCCCTCGGCGTCGGCAGTTGGGTTGATCAGTTCGCGGGCGAATTGGTCGTACGGTTTGTTCTGCACGAGCGAATTGTAAAGCCAGCCGCTGATCTGTTTGCGTCCGCCGTCGATGTAGCCCGTGCCAGCGTAGTCGTTGCGCAACACGTCGTTCCAGAAGCTGAGCCAATGGTCGGCATAATTGCGGCGTTCGTCAAGCAATCGGCGAATGACCTGCTCGCGCTTGTCCGGAGCGTCGCTTTCGAGAAACACTTTCGTTTCACTCGGCGCCGGCAGCTGGCCGACGACATCAAGGTAGACTCGGCGAAGAAAGCCCGCGTCATCGATTATAGTCGCCGGCGTGACTTTGTTGCGAGTGTAATATTCCGCGACGATTCGGTCAATCGGATGCCCAGTGCCCGCGGGAACTTTGACGGCTCGCGGCTTCAGCGGCGCGACATAAGTGCTCATTTTGAACGTGAAGCCCGGCTCCCATGCCGCGCCCTGATCGATCCACGCCTTGAACAGCGTGACCTGCTTGGCGTCGAGCGCTGCACCCTTGGGCGGCATCCGTTGTTCGATGTCGTTGCTGGTGATTCGCTTGATCAACTCGCTGCCCGCGCTTTTGCCCGGTGTGATCGCCTTGGACTTCAGCAGATCCTCGCGCGTGTCAAACGAGACGCTCGCCTTGTACTTGCCATTCGCGTGGCACTCGACGCAGCGCGCTTTCAAGATCGGCGCGATGTCGTGCACGAAGTCGATCTTCTTGACATCCCCCGCGGAGGCAATCGTCGCGGACAAGGCGAGTACGATAATGGAAAGCGATCGGCACATGAAGCACCACCTATGCATTCAGGCGAAATAATCTTCAGAAGAAAGACGCGCCATGCGCCGTTGAAGTGTGATTTTATGGCTTTTGGAGGATGTGAGGCAGCCAAAAGGCCCAAGAGCCGGAAGCGTGAGCGACGGTGTATTTCGTCCGTCGCTCACGCTTCCGACTCTGGGGCCTTTTGCATTACGCGGCCGACATAAACCGCACGGCATCCTGTCGGCCGCTCCCTTACGGTCGCGGATCGGAAAAGCGTCAAACTCACCCGTCAAAGGTATAACCACGGATCACACGGATAGGGAGAAATGCGTGGAACCTTTTTCCCATCCGCGTTATTCGTGTTATCCGTGGTTGTATTTGGTTTTTTGCGAAGGCCGCCGCGGGCCCATGTCAATCGAGGTTGAAATCCAGATGGTTATCGCGGCCTATCTTTATTTCGCACTGCAATTGCGAAAGTTGGGGATCGCGATACTTCTCGGGAATGATAGATACCGGCGTCAGGTCGTAGGAAGCATTCGAGCCAACGACGGCGGCGACGGTGACGCGATACCAGCCAGCCGTACCGCCTTTGGCGTCGCCGGTTTGCAAGACATATGAGCCATCGTAGTTTATTTTGGCGGCAGCGATTTTGCCGGTCTCACCACGCGCGGTATCGGGACTGAAGACGATGATGCCCGTCTGCAGCGGCGCGCCTTTGTAAAAGACTTTGCCGTTGACATGATTAAGCGTCGTCGATTTCTGCTGACAACCGACGCATACGCCGATAACGACAAGTAATGCGAAAACGATCAGCATCCGTGCTGGGTTCATGGCTTCATTCCGTCGAGAACGGTTGGGCACCGTAAGTGGTTCCGAGCGGAGAGTAGCAAAACCACGGCAATCGGACAAGCCAGGTTGCCCGGAGCCGCAGGGCGGTTTGATGTTCGGGGTTGGGCGAGTTGGGTTCCGCCTATCTTCGCCAGTGTGATGCATTGTGAGGAAATAGGGGCGACTTTCACCGATAATCAAACAGCCCTGCCCGGAGCCGTGTATGGCTTAGATCGGCGGTTTGGTGAGTGGGGATTGGCGAAAAACCGGAAAAACCGGCAGGCGGGGCATAGATTCTCGTCGCGGCAGCGTGAACGGGGCAGGATTGGGGAATTAGGCAACGCCCCTCGGAGCCGAAAGTGTGGGCACCGGATGAAATGCACCTCGCTCACGCTTTCGGCTCTGAGGGTCCTCGCCCGGGTTTTCTCGACACTGTGCAAACCTGCTCTTGATTTTGTCCTCAACGTACGTTAAAAGCCGCGTCGCATTGGGGGATTATTCGGCTGCAAAAAGCCTCAGACGTCGAAGCCATCGGCTCGGAAATGGACCGGACCATCGGCTCGACCGCTTGTACAAAGGAGTGTTTGCCGTGAAGAAAATGTTCGTTCTGACGACCGGGTTCGCCGTTCTGCTCGCAAGTGCGTATGGCGTTAGCCAACTCGTGGCACAACCGCCGGCCGCTGGCGCCGTCCCTCAAGTCCAGGGCACGAAAGTCGCCGTGGTCAACATTGGGCTGGTATTCAACAAATACAAACGTGCGGTGGTCTTCAAGGCAGACCTTGAAGAAACCCTCAAACCCTTCAAAACCAAAGCGCTGAAGCTTCAGGAAGAAATGAAGAGCTGGGCCGAGGCGATGCAAAAACCCAGCTTTGAACCCTCGAAAAAGGAACAATATCAAAAGGCCCTACGTAACAATCAGCGCGAACTCGAGGACATGGAACTTCAGATTAAGAACCTGCTCGGCAAAAAGCAGGAGGACAATCTGATCACGCTGTGGAGAGAAGTCAACATGGGCATCGACGCAGTCGCCAAGGCCTATGGCTTCCAGATCGTGCTCGGCTATGGCGATCCGATGGAGAAGGACATGCTCAATCAGTTCTCCAACATCAATCGCAAGATGCAAGCAATGGACCTCGGCAGCACCGTGCCGCTCTATGTGCATGGCAGTGTCGATCTGTCCGCGGCGATCGCGGACACGTTGAACGACTGGTTTGATAGGCAGAACAAGACCCCTGCTCCCGTAACTCCAACGAGCGGCACGAAATAACGATGCAAATTCATGGTGCGTCGGCGTTGGCGCTTGACGCACCCTGCATTGATCGTGAGCGCTAAGCCGCAAGCGGCAATACAAACTAATCAAAACCCGGATTGCCTTGTTCGCCCTGTCTTTGTTATTCTCCTTATTGCCCGGGCGTTCGGTCTGCCGATCGCCGGTCAAGGATGTGGCTGCCGTGAAAAAAATCAATGATCGCTGCCAACAAACGATTGCCGGCCCAGCCGAGGTAGATGGCATCGGATATGTGACGGGCAAAACGATTCGGTTGTGCTTTCGGCCCGCGCCGGCGAACACCGGCGTGGTATTCGTGCGCACCGATCTCGGCCACGTCGCCTGTATCAACGCTTGCGTCGCCAACGTCACTGGCACGGCACGGCGCACCACGCTCGGCAACGCCCCGGTGCACGTCAGCCTCGTCGAACATGTACTCGCCGCCCTGAGCGGGCTGCGCATCGACAACTGCTACGTCGAACTCGACGCCCCGGAAGCCCCCGGCATGGACGGTTCCGCCCAGGCCTTCGTCAACGCCCTCCATCGCGCCGGCATCATCGCACAAAACGATCGCATCGGCATTTGGACCGTCGACCACACCATCTTTTTTACGCGCGGCGACGCCACCATCGCGATCCACCCGACCGATCTGCCCGAACTGCGGATCAGCTACTTGCTCGATTACGGCAAAGAATCGCCAATCCCCTGGCAGATGGCAACGATGCGAGTCACGCCGGGCGATTTCGCCGCTGATATCGCGCCGTGCCGAACCTTCGTCACCGAAGACGAAGCGATCTCCCTGAAAAACTCCGGTATCGGCTCACGTTCGACAGTCGCCGATCTGCTCGTCTTCGGCGCTCACGGTCCGATTCAAAACACGGTGCGCTTCGGCAACGAACCGGCGCGGCACAAAATTCTCGACATTATCGGCGACCTTGCCTTGCTCGGCTGCGATCTACGCGGGCATATCGTCGCTTTCAAAACCGGACATCCGCATAACGTCGAATTGGCACGCACGCTGTCAACACATTTGCAATCGGTGTTACCCAGGCAACGCCGGGTGGCGTAACAGAATTGGCCAAGCCCAATGGTAAGCGAAGCGAACCGTTGGGCTTGAGATCTAACTTTTGACGGGTGAGTTTGACGCTTTTCCGAGCCGCGACCGTAAGGGAGCGGCCGAGTGGATACCGTGCGGTTTATGTCGGCCACTCCCTTACGGTCGCGGCTCGGAAATGTTTTGATCGGTTCGGAAAAGCGACAATTTCTACTTTGCGAGGTATATTCGGAGAATTAACAGCATGAAGCGCACTCGTATAGCAGTCGTAGGCGTCGGGCATTTGGGCAAAGAACATGCGCGTATCTTTGCCGGGCTGCCAAATGTCGAACTCGTTGGCGTGGCCGACGCGAATCTCGATCAGGCCCAGGCGGTCGCTCGCAAGCACGACACGCAGGCGTTCACCGACTATTGGCCGTTGCTCAACCTCGTCGATGCTGCCAGCATCGTTGTGCCGACGACGCATCACCTCGCCGTCGCGCGCGAGTTTCTCAAGCGTGGCGTCCCGCTGCTCGTCGAAAAACCGCTCGCGCGGACCACGCACGAAGCACGCGAACTTGTCGAACTCGCCCGCCAGCATCGTGTGATCCTGCAAGTCGGCCACATCGAACGCTTTAATCCGGCATACGAAGATATTCGCAGTCGCCCGTTCCAGCCCAAATTCATCCGCGCCCAGCGCATGGGCCCGTTCACTGGACGCTCGACCGATGTCGGCGTCGTGCTCGATCTGATGATCCACGATCTTGATCTAATTCTGTCACTCGTCGATTCGCCCGTGGAATCGGTGCAGGCGGTCGGCATGAGTTGCTACGGCGGCCATGAGGACATCGCCAACGCTCGTTTGCATTTTGCGAACGGCTGCGTCGCCGACGTGACCGCCAGCCGAGCGAGCCCGACGTCAAGCCGACAGATGCAATTGTGGGGCCCGGAGGGTTGTGCCGAGGTCGATTTCGCGTCGCGCAAGCTGGTGCTCGTACAACCTTCGGAACAGGTGCGCCGCTTCGGATTGGACCCCGCGCAACTCGATGCCGCCTCTCGCGCCCGAATTCGCGAGGACCTCTTCACGCGGCACCTGGAATTGCTGACTGTCGATGGTAAAGCCCAGGACCAACTGACGGCTGAATTGAGCGAATTCATCGACTGCGTACAAACCAGCAAACGCCCGCGAGTCAACGGCGAAGACGGCCTTGCCGCCATGGAAGTCGCCGAACGCATCCTCGCCGCCCTGCGTCAACACCGTTGGGACGCAGCCCACACCGAACACGTCGGCCCGATGCATCTGCCCAAACCCGTCGGCCTACTCTTCCCGCATCACGTCGATCAAGAGTTGGCGTAAGGAACAACAGAGGGATCGCGAGCCGAAACGGTTGGCGTCGAACTGGACTTTCAGGCCCAGGTCTACATGAATCGCACCGCCAGCGGCAGCGTTGTCAAAGTCGATAGTTGAAAAACAATTAAGAAAAAAATCTTCGATCTTCGATCTGCAATCTGCATGCTCTTCCCACGCCCTCCCTCCCTGGGTTTCGTGGCCAACACCCCCTAATACCGCAAGAAAACTCGCGAAATCGCTTGGCCATCGGCCCCTGGTCAGCACCCAACCGTTCTATGTCCCTTAAAAGTTGAGCGACGTTCCTTCCACGGCGACGTTTGCATTTGATTTTACATGTCGTAATCGATGCAGCCGATTCATTTTCTTTCGGCAGGATGCGTCCGAACTTCCGCACCGGGATGGTTCAAGCAACGGTGTCCATTCGTCGGCCTTCATAGGTAAAATA